>CAZFVC010000062.1:0-6812 GCA_964522175.1 uncultured Desulfurococcaceae archaeon | reverse complement strand
CTTCAGCCGATATTTGTCTGAACACTACGTAGGCGACGGGGGTGGCGAGAATTAGGTATCCTAACGCCGTGTTTGTCCGTATTTTTGGGTCTTGAATTATTTGTTTGATGGTTTCCTTGACTGACTCCCCAATTCTTATGGGTTCTTCCTTGACCGCCCTTTCTGCCAGTTCAGTGAAGTGTTTCAGTAAGTGGGGGTATGTGTGGATGAACTTAATTATGGTTAGGTCTTTAACTCCCTTGATGTGGCTGACTGTGCTTATTTTGCGGGGGGCAAGAGCCTCTATGAGGAGTGCCGCTGCGTATGCGTGGACTGCGCCCTTAAGCAGGCTACTCACCGGGGAGGTACTTGACGACATAGATTTTTTCGAGCTGGTCCTTAAGCATCTTCTCCCAGGATTTGCCTACACTTATTATTGAGAAGAGGCCTATGGATGTTGCTCCGGCCATCCTTATCAGTTTGAGGAGGGCTGAGGACGTCCTCCCTGTGTGTAGGAGGTCGTCAACTATCAGCACCCTGTCGTTTATGTTGAGTGAGTGTGTTGGGAGGAAGAGGTTTATTACTGCTGGAGGATCTCTCGCCAGATAGCTTGTTTGGTAGTAGTCCTTTATCCCGAGTTCTGGCCTTCTCCTTGCTATCACTAGGGATGTGTCGAGAACACTCGCCACATTAACCGCTACAGGTATTCCATCCACCTCCACAGTTACTACAGCTGTTATGTTGTATCTTAGGAACTCTCTGTAGGCTAGGTATGCGAAGATCTTCAGCATTGGCGGGCTGTAAATAATTTTGGATAGATTGTAGAGGTTTTCCCCAGCAACGATTATGTTGTCTCGGAATATTCTGTCGATCACGTTTGGCTGTGTGAGTTTCTCGACGAGTTCCTGCGCCCTTTCCGCGGAAGGCATTATCTTCATATTTATGTATCTCCATAGGGCCGGGGCTGGGAGTCCCGTTATTTCTTCTAGGTCGCGGTACTTGAATATCTTTTTGAAGGATTTGAGGAGCTCTATGGCGAATATTCTTTCGTCGGTCAGCACCGCTTACACCTTACCATAATTATGTTAAGTTGAGGTTTATAAATTTATTATATCTATATTAAAATATTGGGCTATCTTTTTTAGGGTTTTTATTCGGTTAGATAATCGAATTTCTCGGATGCGTAAACTCGTTTTTCATTCTTTTCCTGACACCCCTATCGCGACTTTGTCGAGGAAGTTGGGGTCTGATAGGTCGTAGGCCATGCTCTCAGCTATTTTATGTATTATTGTGTTTAGGTCTTCGTTGAGGTCGATTACCTCATCCATCGCGATTATTCTGGGTTTACCTTCGCCGTCTATGACTACGAGGTTTGCCTTCACACCTATTTCTTCCTGCAGGAATGCCTTAATCATGTGGATTTTTCTGAGGGTTGCTGCATCTGTGTGGGGCGGTATGGTTGCGACTATTGTTAGTTGCTTCATTTACTCACCGTTTATTCTTTGGGGTGTGCACTGCTTAAAAGGGCGTTATCTCTTGGTGGTGGAGGCTGTTCTATTGTTTAGGTTTATATATCTTTTTTGCGATATATATATTAACGGGGTGAATGGTATGGCCTTAAATAAGAGAAGGAGTGAGGAGAGGGATCTTGAGGTTGTGTATGAGGATGAGGATGTTGTGGTTATGAGGGCGCCTGACGATGAGGAGCTGGAGAGAATGGTTAAGGACATTATTAGGAGGAAGGGGCGTCCAGTGACTTGGAAGGAGTTGAGGAAGGAGCTCAGCGGCTTGGCAGGTGAGGATAGGTTGAGGAAGGTTTTGGTGAAGCTTATTGAGCGTGATGAGGTTGTTGAGATGATTGACGGTTCCTTCGGTTTGAGGGGTATGGAAGCTAGCTATGTTCCTAGGAGGCTGAAGAAGAGGGTGAGGCCTTTGGTTCCGAGGAAGTTCAGGACTAGGTGGGGACCTATAGTTGAGTCTAGGGGCAGTATTTCCGCGGCTATCCAGTATTTGAGGGAGGCCCGGCTCGGTAAGAGGGCTAGGAGAGTTAATTAGCTTCAGTAGCTTCCGCCGAGGTTTCTTCGGTTCTTAACTCATTGAGTTATTTTTAGTTATCTATCTATTTCTTTATTGGTGGTTGTTGTGTGTGAGGAGGCGGAGATCAGGGTTGTTGGTAGATCTGTTTTCGTTAGGCTGCGTTCAGGCGCGACCGCCTTCATACCTATTGAGAAGTTTTGTGAGGCTGTTGAGAGGTACGGAATCTGTTTCGAGGATAATGAAAAGATTAGGTGTTGAGTTATTTCCTTCTTTTCTTCAGTTTTGCGAGGGTTTTCTTCAGTATTAGCGCGTCCTCTTCAAGGATTGGGGATTCACATATCATTACGCCTTTAACTCCGTAGTCTTTCAGTACTTGGAGTACGTCCCTCCAGTTGAACTCTGTTTCGCTTAGTGTTAGGTGTCTCTTCTCCCCTCTCGGCCCGTACTCCATCCCCGAGATGTGGATATGCATGTTTCTGAGTGCTTCCTTCCCTAGGTTTTCCTCTATTTTCTGGAGTGCTGCTTCGTATTCTTCGTAGGTGTTGAATTTTCCTAGCGTTCTTGCGTATAGGTGGGCGAAGTCTATCGTTATGGAGATTTTCTCTAGTCCTTCTGTTGCTTGGAGAAGTTCTTCCAGGGATCCGTATTCTGTGAGGCCTCCCATGGTTTCCGGCCTTACCCATATGTCGAGGCCTTCATCTATTAGCTGTTTCGATATCTGTTTCAGGATTTCCCTTACTTTACGTGTCGCTGTTTCTGGGTCTGTTTTCCCGTAGTATCCTGGGTGGAAAACAACTGACCATGCCCCTGCCAGGTACCCTACTCTCGCTGAGTCCATTATTCTTTTTATTGATGCCTTAACCTTCTCTTCGTCCGGGCTTAGGAGGTTTATGTAGTAGGGTGCGTGCACTGTTAGTATGACGCCGGCCTCTTCAGCTGTTTTCCTTGTTTCTTCAGCTAGTTTGGGACTCATTCTAACCCCTCTGACGAACTCTATCTCCATGGCGTCGAGGCCTAGTTCAGCAACCCTCCTCACGCCTTCAGGCGTCGACTTCTTTTTGGTTGATATGGGTATGCCTGCCGGGCCTATGTGCAGTTTCTTCGGTTTGGCCGGCATTTCCTTCCCTTATTCATTATTTGTGTGCGTTAATTTAACGTTGTGTCTTTATTTTCGTGTTTTACGTATTATTTACTAGGTGTTTTGTTTGGGTGGGTTGCCTACTCCTCCAGAGCCTCGCGATGTTAAGGAGTTTATTGCTGGGTTGGTTAGGGCAGGCGTCAGCCCTAGGTATGCTGTTTGGCTTGGTAATAGGTTGCCTAAGTATTTGTGGGGTTTCTGGAGGGATCAGCTTTCGGCTTCAGGTGTTTCATGGCCGGAGTTTCTGAGGCTTATGGCTGGTTTGGAGGGGGCTGTCGCTGCTTGGGCTTCTGGTGATAGGTCCTGGGCCTCCCTTATTGAGGAGATTTCTGTTAAGGTTTCTAGGGGTGGGAAGCCTTCCGGGGGCGGTCTTGAGAGGTGGCTGGGTGGGAAAGGTAAATAGCTCACCCTATCATTCTTTATTGGTGGTTTGATTGGCGGATGCTTCACCCACGTTCGGGGACCTGCTTTGGATGCTTTTCTTTATATGGATCTTCATAACCTTCGTTACGCCCTACATGAAGTATCAGTCGCTTAAGAACGCTAGGGCCTCCCTAATCAGGGCACTGGAGAGGAGGCTCGGAGCTAAAGTAATCACCATGATCCACAGGCAGGAGAAGATATCTCTCCTAGGCATACCTATATACAGATTCATAGATATTGAGGACTCTGAACAGGTCCTGAGGGCGATAAGGTCAACACCCCCCGAAACACCCATAGCCCTAATACTCCACACGCCGGGAGGCCTACTACTAGCAGCATCACAGATAGCCCTAGCCCTCAAAAGACACCCAGCAAAGAAAATAGTGATAATCCCCCACTACGCAATGAGCGGAGGAACACTCATATCACTAGCAGCCGACGAAATATGGATGGATCCCGACGCAGTACTAGGTCCAGTAGACCCGCAACTAACAACACAGCAAGGCCAATACCCAGCACCCTCAATAATAAACGCAGTCAAACAAAAAGGAACAGACAAAGTAAGCGACCAAACACTAATCCTAGCAGACATAGCCCAAAAGGCACTCAACCAAACAAAACAACTAGTAACAAAACTCCTCCAAGGAAAACTAAACCAACAACAAACACACAAAGCAATACAAAAACTAGTCGAAGGAACCTACACACACGACTGGCCAATAACAGCAGAAGACCTACAAGAAATAGGACTAAAAGTAAAAACACAACTACCACAAGAAGTATACCAACTCATGGAACTATACCCACAAGAAAAACCAGCAAGACCAACAGTAGAATACATACCAGGCCCAATACCAACACCAACACACCCAACAAAACACACAAACCAAAGAAAATAATGAAAACTTAATAAAGGAGTAAAATTTATCTATAATAGGACGGTGGGTAGTCCCGCGAAGCTCATAACCCCGAGGTCGGTGGTTCAAAACGGGCTGTAAAAGCCCGGGAAAGTCCACCCCCCGCTACCATAGAGAAGCCCCCCACCACTTACACATTCTTAGAGGGATTCAGTAATGATTGGAGAAAAAATAGTCGACATAGCTCTTGATCTTCCCATGGATTCATCGCATTGTTCGAAGTATGTTGACCATCGCTTAGGGGATAGGGTTTTCAGGATATGTTATCCTTCGGAGAATTCGAGAAAGCTATTTCTAATAAAGACTTGGAATACATTGGAAAAAGAAGGAACTTCTATAGGTCTAAGACCGACACTTCTTCAAAGAAGTGTTGAAGTTATCAACTTACATCCTAAAATGATGTGGTACCGTGTTGGCATTTCTTTAAGTGATGGTTCCCTCCATGGAAAGAGTAAGATAATGTTCTCAGTATCTACTCCCTGCACTTTAGACGCTATACTAAAGGCTTTTCCGCTTTCTCGAATCTATCTAGGACGATTAATGATTTCTCAGAGATCCAAAAAGAAAATCGCCGCAATTAATGTGTATTCTAGCGATAGCCAAACAGCCACCGTAATAGAGAAACTGAACACAGGAAGTACTTCAGAGTTTTTATCTATACTAGATGAGCTTAGGAAGGATAAAACTTCCTTGGCATCTTTTCTTGCTGGGATATTGGACGGTGATGGGACTATTACGCCGTATGATGTTAGGGTTTCTTTAAGCGAAGAAAGCCCGCTGATGATAATGTTATCAGAAATTTTCGATCGCAGAGCTTTAAAGTATGATAGTAAGAGGTTTATGGTTAGAATTTCGACTAATGAATTGAGGAAAAGAGAGATTATTCCTGAAATTCTGCAGTACATGATGTGTAGTAAGAAGAAAAGTACTTTGCATGAGCTAGCTATTAAGGGGAATGCTGGATTTAGGGTTAAAGAGCTAAGGGTCCCGAGAAAGAAGCTTGATGATTTAATAGCAAAGTTAAAGGGGGATAAAACAGCATTAAGTATTCTAGAGAGAATGCGTTTTAGAGCCCATGGGAGATATATGTACGCTGTTGTTTCAGTTTCTTCAATAAATGAAGAACACATTAAGAAGAACATGCTTGAGCTTCTCCGAATTATTGGGGACATTATAGAGATGAATTTGGAGCCGGCTTTAAAGAAAGGCAAGAGAGAACTTATCATATACAATCAAAGCGTGGTTAGCCTTCTCAGGCTGTTGAAGAAAGAAGTATAGTGGGGCGGGACGGTGGGCCAGCCCTCCCGCGGGCTAACCTGGCTACCCCACCCCGCTGCTTTGGCCCCCCGTTTCTTTATTGTGGTTGTTTGGTTTTTAAGTGTTTTATGGTTGCTTCTTTATTTGTTTGTGTATGTTGTTTCTTGCTTTGGTCCAGTTTGGTTTTGTTTGTGGTCCTGTGCCGTGGTTTTTCGCTATTTCTTTTTCTAGGTCTAGTTCTGTCGGTATTTGTAGTTTGTGGGCTGCTTGGTTTGCTTGTTGGAGGGTTTGCGTGTTTTTGAGTTGGTTTGCTAGTTTGTTGAGTTTTAGTGTTGCCTGGGTGGTGAGTATGTATATTATTGGGGATGTTGGGTTTATGTCTACTTCCCTTGACCCTTCCCTTATGTGGTTCTTCCTCATTTCGCCTTTCAGTGCTTTGTAGGGTATGAGGCCTGCCTCGGTTTTTGTGTGTGGAAGTATTTCTTCGTAGATCCTTATATGGTCTCTCCAGAGGCCTATTGAGCCTAGGTATCCTCCGAACTCTGCAGCCTCCTCAATCCTTTCGAGAACGTACCATGCGGGAAGCTCCCCGTCCGCCCCCGGTGCTAGAACACCCACGGATGAATCGAGATCTGCAACCGCAGCCAGGGTTAAGGCGTCTGTGAGAGGTGACCACAGCCACTCCTCATGTCCTTCTGCAAGTATGTCACCGCCTACATCGAGGGCCAGGACATGCCGATACCCCGAATCAGTTACTTCTTTAAGACATTTCCTGAATCCTGAAAGTCCCTCATCAGCTATGATGCCCGGAACCTCAGTACCTGCATACTTAGCAATAATGGATGCCTGAGGCACGAATCTGTAGCCAGGCCTCTCAACCCATGAGTCATGCCTCAACCAAACACAATCACTATCCCTAACACCCCTCAAAGCCTCCCTCGGTATGGGGCCAGGGAAAGGGTCCAGCACCCACCTCTCCCAAAGAACCGCCACAGGGATACACATAGAAACACCGAAAAGATCCTCAAGAACCCTGCAGGTCACGTAAGCCGAAACAATAT
>CAZFVC010000061.1:0-6858 GCA_964522175.1 uncultured Desulfurococcaceae archaeon | reverse complement strand
ATCCATAACACCCTCATTAAGGAAGGGATTAAGGACCACGTAAAAGGTGTTGTAGCCATAATTAACCAGGTCCTCGTAAGCAAGGAAGACCCGGCGTGGCAGAACCCCACAAAGTATGTGGGGAGCTACTACACCGAGGAAGAAGCTAAGAAAATAGCTGCTGAGAAGGGATGGGTAATAAAGCCCGACCCTAGAGGAGGGTACAGAAGAGTTGTGCCTTCACCAAATCCAACAGAAAACATTGAGGTAGGGGCAGTAAAGAAGCTGATTGATGAGGGCTGGATAGTTATTGCTTCAGGAGGAGGCGGAATCCCCATAATCAGGAATGAGGATGGAACCCTCCAGGGTGTTGAGGCAGTCATTGACAAGGACCTTGCTGGTGAAGTGTTGGCGACATCGCTCGGTGTTGGAACCTTTGTGATCCTGACGGACGTCGACGGAATATACCTCAACTTCAGGCAGCCGAATGAGAAGAAGCTTGACGTGGTTAAGGTTTCAGAGCTGGAGAAGTATTATGAGGAAGGGCACTTCAAGCCCGGCAGCATGGGTCCGAAAGTGCTGGCGGCTATGCGGTTCATAAAGCACGGCGGAAAGAGGGCCATGATCGGCCACCTCAAGAACGGCTACGAAGTAATTAAGGGCAACTCAGGAACAATGATTATTCCGGACTGAACAGAACTCTGAAAATTTTTTTACTTCCTTTCAACCAGCATCTTCAAGCATTTATCATTTCGGAATTAAGGAATACTTAAAATTAATGCATGTGTAAGAAAACTTAGGGTCACGTTATTATGGTAGAGAAAGTCGATATCCTCCTAAACAACGCCCTAATTGTAACAATGAATAGCTCTAGGGATATTATCCCGAGAGGCTATGTAGCCATAAGGGACGGGAAAATCGTTGGTTTAGGCGCTGGCGACGGCAGAACGAAGTATTCCGCGGAGGAGGTTGTTGAGATTAAGAGGCAGATCGTGACTCCGGGTTTTGTCTGTGCGCATACACATTTCTACGGCCTGCTCCTGACTGGTTCCCCATGGTTCGGAGTTATTGAACCCCCCTCAGACTTTCAGCAGAACCTTCAAAGGATCTGGTGGGCCCTGGACGAGTCCCTCACTTACGAGGATATCTACATAAGTGCCTTAATGGGGGCAGTAATGTTCGCCAGGACGGGAACAACTTTCTTCAAGGATCTTCTTGACGCGCCCAACATAACTCAAGGCTCACTCGATTACATAGAGAAGGCTGTGAATGAGGCAGGTATTAAGGGGTTTGCAGGATTCTCCGTGACTCAAAGGAGAAGTATCGAGGAAGGTTTTGAAGGTATTAAGGAGAACGAGAGGTTCGTTAGGAAAACTAGGAACGACCCCTACACGAGAGTTAAGGGTGTTTTCACGATCCACGCATCATTCACTGTTGATGACGAAATTTTGATGAAGACAAAGGAGCTGGCGGATAAGTACGGAACCATATATGCATTGCATGTGGAGGAAGGCCTCATAGATGTGTACCACAACATCGAGAGGTATGGTAAGAGACCTATTGAAAGAATGCGTGACATAGGTTTTCTCTCCCCCCGCCTCCTAGCGATCCATGTGGTTCAGGCGATCGATGACGAGTTAAGAATGCTTAAAAAGTATGATGTGAAGATCGCGCATAACGCAATGAGCAACATGATTAATGGCGTGGGGGTGCCTCAGGTCCCGAAGATGCTGAGTATGGGCCTGACTGTCGGAATAGGGAACGACGGTTACGTGATGGATGTCTTCGACAATATGAGAACAACCTACCTGATACATAAGGTTGCTCAGAAAGATCCTCGGGCCACAGACGTTGTGAAGGTTGTTGAGATGGCCACCATAGACGCTGCCAAGGTTCTGGGAATGTCTCACGTGATAGGGTCTATTGAAGTAGGTAAGGACGCCGACATAACCATTATTTCACCGGAAATTGTCCATACGCCGCTGGATGAGAGGACCGTGTTCGGACACCTGGTAAATACCTTCACGGGCCAAGATGTTTGGGGTGTGCTGGTTAATGGGAAGTGGGTAACTAAGAACAGGAGAGTCATCACTGTCGATGTGGAGAAGGTTATGGACTACGCCCATAAGGTTGTTAATAAGTTGTGGGACAGGATGCTCTCCATGGAGCCGAAGTATAAGGTTGAGTATCTCCGCAAGTAGTTTTGTGAGGTGTATGCATGGTGGTTGATCTAACTGTTGAGATAGCAGGCTTAAAATTCAGGAACCCTGTACTTAACTCGGCCTGCCCTATATCTAGGGACGGCCCAGCTATGGAGCAGCTTGCCGAAGGAGGTGTTGGAGGACTCGTCTCCAAAACGATCGGCGTTGTAGCTGCTAAGGTGCCGAGGCCGCACATGGGTGTGATTAATAGGGGGTACATAGGCCTAATAGTTCCTCAGTATAAGGAAGGAAAGCTTAAGACAAGAATATCGATGGTTAGGGGCGCCTACTACGGCTTCCTGAACGCCGAGTTATGGACTGACCTGCCTCCCGAGCAATGGTTCGAGAAGGAACTCCCTTACGCTAGGAAGGTGGCGGAGAAGCATGGGATACCGCTTATAGCGAGCATAGGGTATAAGGCTCATGAGTTGCGTGAGCTTGGCCCTAAGGCTGTGAAGGCAGGGGCACAGGGAGTTGAGTTCTCGACGCACTACCTGGGACATGACTACTCACCTGTGATTGAGTCGGCGAAGGCCCTTAGGGAAGCGGTGGATGTTCCCATATTCCCGAAGCTAAGTCCCCACATATGGGGCCTAGAGGAAATGGTCAAGGAGCTGGAGAAGGTCGGTGTGGACGGGATCGTGGCCATAAACACTCTCGGGCCTGCCCTCCACATCGATATAGAGACGGGTAAGCCCATTATGGGTGGGCCGTTCGGCCACGGCTGGCTTTCAGGTCCTGCTCTAAAGCCAATTGGGCTGGCCATAGTTGCTGAGATAGCTAAGGTGACGAAGCTTCCGGTGATTGGTTGTGGAGGTGTGACTCATCCTGAGGACGTGATTGAGTACATTATGGCTGGGGCTTCAGCTGTCCAGGTATGTACTCAGGCGATAGTGGAGGGGCCTACCGTATTCAAGAGGCTGTCTGAGGGTGTGGCTAAGTGGCTTAAGGAGCACGGGTATTCAAGCGTTGAGGATATTAGAGGGATTGCCCTCAAGTACCTTACCAGAGACCCGGCCGGTTGGTTCGACATAAAGAACCCTGTGGTTGAGGATGAGAAATGTATAGCGTGCGGCCTCTGCGAACAGTCCTGCATCTATGATGCTGTCCATGTTGTGCCTAAGGGAGGCAGAAATGTTGCTGTAGTTAATACGGAGAACTGCTACGGATGCGGCCTCTGCACAACTGTTTGCCCCACCTTAGCCATAAAATTCCCAGATGCTTACTGGGAGTAGAAACATTAAACTGTAGTTTTTTGTTTTTTATTATTTTGTTTGGGGCGATATGTTTATTGGGGGCTGTGCTCCAAGCCCCACAGGAAGCAATCTAGATGGGAGCCCCGTGCCGTTGGGCTCAACAGCCACCCATGACCCAATGATATCGAGGCGAGGCGGAACCGATGAAACCGTATCACAATGAAACAAAAACACATAGAGTAATACGGTTAGAGGAAACGGTTGGGGGGCTAAACAGCCTTGAATTTATCGTACCAGGTCTTGTAGACCTTAATCATTTCCTTGTTCACGCTCGGCTTCCTGTCCTCGAGGACTGCCTTAAAGTCAGCGAAGGTTACTGGACGTGCCTCACCTCTCCCTCCAGTCTTAATGAAGAGTTCGCTTACTGTGCGGAGGTGGGCCCCCATAATTATGTCCCTTATGTCACTGGCTGTGTAACCGTCCAGTAGGGAAGCCAGCTTCCTGAGGTCCACGTCCGGGGCAAGCTTAATCTTCTTCGTGTAGAGCTTAAGGAGCTCTATCCTGGCCTGGTAGTTGGGGAGAGGAACATATATTCTCTTCTGGAACCTCCTGATGAAGGCCTCATCCAGCTTCCAAGGCTTGTTCGTGGCAGCTATCACGTATATGAAGTGCTTACCGTACTTCTCCAGGAGGCCGTCCATCTCCTGAAGGAACTGGTTCCTCATCCTCACCTCGCCGCCGACCTCGTTGCTGAAGGTTCCGAGCAGTGAATCAACCTCATCGATGAATATTATGACGGGTTTCCCATTGCTCGACAGCTCCCTAGCCTTCCTGAAGAGTTTCGCAACCTTCTTCTCCGCGTCGCCGAGCCACTTAGACATTATGGATGCTGCGTCAGCGTGAATGAACACTCCCTCAATCTCGTTAGCTACGGCCGCAGCAAGCAGGGTCTTGCCACAGCCGGGAGGTCCGAATAGGAGTATCCCTCTGGGCCACCCTAAGGGGAAGAGGTCCGGCCTCCTAGTAGGGAATATAATGGACTCCATGATGGCTTTCTTGGCGTGCTGAAGGTCAGCTATATCCTTGAACGTTACGTTAGGCCTGTCCTTAACGATCATCTCCTCAATATCTTCCTCGGACTCGCTGCTCTTCCCTCCCGAAGCAGGGACTATGGAGGCCTTAAGGTTCTCTAGATCCATAACCCTCTTCTTATACTGCCTGATCCAGTCCTTGTATATGGTGTTGAGGGCGTTGTCGGGGTAAAGCTGAATTATTTTAGTTAAAACATTTATGGCGCTTCTGTAGTACTTCACGGCCTCCCCGAAGTTCCCTTCCCTATCCTTCATGACGGCCTGGACCGCGTAATGGCGCGCCATATTCTCTAAGTATGATAGTGAAGTGCTGCTCATCCCCCCACCCCTGCAGGACTAGTTGCTTAGTACGCTATCTTGTTCTGTTCCCGCAGGCGGTGCAGGGACTCCATCACTTCCTTCCTGCTTACTCCAAGCCTCGCAGCTATATCTCCCACATCAATGAATCCGCCGTGGGTCAGCGCATACTCAAGCACGCTCTGATCAATCTCGTGAGGCTTAATCCTCTTAACCCTGATCTTCGGCGGTGCAGCCAGCTTAATCGATGACTCCTTAATCTTCACCTCCAGGCTCTTCTCCTGGCCCGGAAGCAGCAGATCCATAGGTATCTCAGGGAGCTTATTCTTCGTTGTCTCGGCCGCAACCCTGTCAAGCCTCTCCAGCAGCTCCCTAGCCGCCGGATCGATCTCGAGAGCACCCTCAGTGTTAATCTCGGTCACGTCAACAGTCTCTGAAAGCACCTTCCTCGTCTCGCTGATGAGCGAGTCAATGTTCAGAGCTATTGAAGGCATCACATCCTTCACGTAGTCCTTAGCCACTGAAAGCATCTTAGCAGTCTCCATTATGGGTATCGAGATATTGCTTACGTCCTCGATAGTCTCCAGCCTCAGCTTAACCTGCTCCAGCAGCTTCTCAACAAACACTATCTTCTTATGCATCCTCTTCACCTGCACAGCCTCATTCGCATATATCAGCGCCCTATCACCCTCCTTCTTGAAGAACCTCGCCTCAATCGCCTTCCTAAACAAGTTGTTGTACCTGATCTCCAGCCTGGTCTTCGCGGCCCTGACCTCCTGGACCGAGAGGCTGATCTGGCTGATCAGGATGGCTAAAACATTCTCCCTACTGTTTCTGGTTCTGAATCCGGAAGCCACGAAATCGAGGAACTTCTTGAGCCCTCCCCCCTTATCCGTCTTGATTAGTGCCAACCCTCATCTCCTCCAAACCTTTTCCTTGTTTAGGTTAGGTTTCGATGATCTGTACCTGTATCGGGGATTCCTGGCCCTCTGTCTCGGGGGCCTCAACCGTTGCAGGTGCTGGTGCCTGCGTCCTCGTGTCGGCGGCCTCAGACTCAAGCTTGCTTATCAGATCAAGATGCTTCTCAACATCCCTCTTCTCATCGATGCATCTAGTCTTCGACTCCCTCATGTAGTCGATCGCTGCCTTGTATGCAGACTCACTCACCTCGTTGCTCATGTACAGAACCATCAGGTTGGAGATATCCCTCTCCAGCCTGAAGATCTGGTCCTCCAGGTCGTTCGCCCTCTTCCTTAAGGCGTCCTTAACCTTCCTGACCTCTGACTTAACTAGCTCGAACTGGCTCTCAAGCTTCTTCTTAATGTCCTCGTAGGCGTGGCCGGGAATGCTTCCCTTCCTGTAAAGCTCCTCGACAGCTCTAATCCTCTTCCTCACCCTATCAAGCTTGTTCTCCGTGCTGAGTGCGTTAACCTTCCACTCAGCCAGGATAACTATGCCGTCGGGGGTGAGCTTAATCCTGTCTGCACTGACCTTCTCAAAAACGAAGTCATTAGTGGCTATCTCTATCGACTCAACCTGGCCCGTCACGTCTGTGAATGCGGTGAGGAACTTACCTACGGTTCTCCCGTACTCATCCTTAACCTTTTGACCCATGAATTTTTCGATTTGATCAATACTTACGGACATTATCCACACCACGTTTATGCTCTAACGCCCGTCAATCTTTAAAAAACCTAGAACCCATGATGCCGCAATACTGAGAGCATATTACCACACAGGACCTATTAATCACAGGTGGAGCAAATGGATTTCGATATAGCCTACGTTAAGGGGCTGCAGGTTCTTGACTCAAGAGGGAACCCGACAGTGGAGGCCCTCGTAATTACTGAGGGCGGCGGATACGGTAGGGCGATAGCGCCCGCAGGAGCCTCGAAGGGTGCTTGGGAGGCTGTGGAGCTCCGTGACGGTGGGAAGGACTACGGAGGTAAAGGCGTCAGGAAGGCTGTGGACATGCTGAACAAGGTCGTTGGCCCGGCAATAGTAGGCATGGACTCAACCAGGTATAGGGATGTGGACCGAAAGATAATGGAGCTTGACGGAACCCCCAACTTCTCAAGGATAGGTGGAAACACA
>CAZFVC010000060.1:0-7016 GCA_964522175.1 uncultured Desulfurococcaceae archaeon | reverse complement strand
TGACCCCATGAGAAAAATACCAGAGCTTAGTTGGGCAGATGAAGAGGTAGTTTATCTCAGTACCTCGGGTGTGAGTGGAGAACCCAAAATCAAGAAGTTCACTTTTTTGTGTGTCTGTGGTCATGGACTTCCACCATTCCAAATCCATGGGGATTTCTCATTCCAAGGCCGAGGTCGTAGGCAACACGCAGAAACTCCTCTTCTCCCCACATTTTGAAGCGGAAATCCCAAGCACGGGTATAAATTGGCTCTCCAGTCTTCTCATCCCTCTTCATGAAGAACCTCTTACTCTTCGGCATCCTGCTTAGGACTTTAATTTCAAAATCTCCCTCATAAGGCTCCCCATAGACCATTAGGTACTTAGACTTGAGGTTCTCAAACACGAGTTCCTTCCACACTTCGGGCTCGTTCTCGAAGGGACTGTTCCGCTGGCCCACTGGGGATAAGTCCCACTGCTTGAAACCATTAGGGGGATTGTTGTGGTAAACGTTCACGGGCGAGAGTGTTGTGAGCTTTCTTCCAGCGAGACGTCTAGGCGTTTTTGTATGTTTGATGTCCACATCGAGAAGTTTCATCCCCAGTATGTGAAGCCTGCCCACACCAAGAGCAAGTCCATTTATAAGTGCCTCAAGAACTGGCCATGCGGGTGAGCCAACGAGAAGCTTCACCTTCCCAGACTCCACCAGCAGACCGTTTTCCGTTTTCCTTACCTTCCCAACTGGGCGAATGGTAGAGGCAACGAACTTGATGTCCTTTTTGTTGTTGTGGATGCGCCTCGCTATCCTTGGGTCTCCGAACTCTATGGTGTGAATAATAAATGAGTAGAGCGGGCGAGGATAGTTGTAAGGGATAATGAAAGGTTCCTCGAAGCGGAGGAGGAGTTCAAGTCTCATCGCACTTGCCCCCCATGAGCTTCAGGTAAATGATCCCCGCCCGGGTAATATGATACCTTGGAGCCCTCCCATCGGGCCGTTCGTTCTCCACGAGATTATATTGACTCATTTTCTTCAGTTCGTTACTTATAGTGGCGGGTGAAACACCTATCTCTTCTGCTATGGTCCTGACACTCTTTCCCTCATGGAGGCCGCAGAGTATCAGCTCCCATCTCCTGCTCTTGGGGGCGAGGAATGGACCGAGTTCAAGGGAGATGTGGCCGGCGAGGTTTTCAAAGTCGCTCTCAACTATAACCCTGACGTCCTTGAGCCCCAAAAGGGCAAGCAGTGTTCCCACAAGAAGCGGCCTCATTCCTCCAGACAGAGCGGCAAGGACAATCCGATCGGAGGTCAGGTTTTCCTCAATCCCCTTCTTTATGGCCAGTACTATCTCCTCGCTTTTCATGGGGATCTCAAGGCGTATAATGTTTTCTTTTCCAACTATCGGAGATGCTATGCTCTCTATGGCCTCCAAGGCATTCACCGTTTTTCTCTCCCTCTCATAATTCTGTGGAAGGATAGCCATCAACCGGTCTCTGTGTCCAAGGCCATCTATCCCTTCCCGTTTCCTCATTAAAGCTCGGACTATGAACTTTTCATCAAAGCCCACTGGAAAGATAACCAGCAAGATCCCACCCCCTTACTTTTAAGGTTTCCAATATTTCTTTTCCGAGAATACTTCCTGTTCCACCCCTGTCGCAGGCTGCGGCGTAGTTGTCGGCCACGACAATTGGCAGGAGAAAGGCGTAAACAGCCCGTGTATTCTTTCTGAATACAATTTCTGCTTCTGAGTAAGCATCTTGTGGTTCAACCCAAGGAATTTCGTGAGAAAGCTTCTCCATAGTGATGTTTTCGAGCAGATGAAGGCATCTTTTACAGAGTTTTGGATTCTCTGGCTTTGGTGGACTTTTGTTAAGTATCCAGTCGTGGTGATGTAGTAAAATCGCAACAGAGGCAATTTCTCCAGCCTCCCCAAACCTATCAAGAGTTGTTCTCGCTACCAGATACGAATAGAACCAATGAAAGCCAAATTTTGCCCTTCTTTTTTGGAATACTTCGAGACACTTCCCGACGTCGTGGAGGACATAGGCCTTTCGCAAAATGTCACCTGCAACTTCAGATTCGACGTTCGTTAACCTTCCCAGGAAGGAATCATAATTTCTCTCGAGGTAAAGTCGCTCTAGTAGCTCAAGACCCTTCCTGATGTGGTCTTCCATCGTTTCAACGCACTCCCCACCTGCAAAATAAGCGCAGGGAATCATAAGATACCACGCTCCTTGTCGTAGTCTCCAGTGTACACTATCTCAACTTTTTTACCTAGTGCAATTGCCTTTGCAACGCGATAAGCATCACCAAGTTCCTTGAGTTTGAAGCTAATGCCCCTCACTTCAACGAGCCCATTGGAATAAAGCTCGAAGAGCTTCTTCGGACTTACGAGCACTACTTCGCCCCCAACGGATAGGGGTACGAGAAAGCCTCTCATAATCGGAGTGCCTCTGGCCACAAGCCGTTCAACTTCCCCAAGAACGTGAGTGGCCCTCTTGGAGGGGTCAGCCATGAGCCGGACGAGTTTCCCCTTCAGACTCTGGTTAATGAACCTTTTAACTGAGCTGGCACTTGACCCATGAACTTCCGTCACTATCTCTGCATACGTTGAAGGAACGCGCGGATGAATCTCACTTTCCTTGAGACGATATATAGTTTGCTTCACTTCTTCCTGTGGATACGGTCCCGTTGGTGCGTCTTCAATTACTATTGCCCTGCCTTCTTTATCACCCGCGTGGCGGGCAAGTCTTCCAAAGCGCTGGAGAAGGGAGTTAATCGGCGCCCCATCGGTTATCATAATATCAGCCGAGAAATCGACTCCCGCTTCAACTGCCTGAGTTCCTATTAGAAGAAACTTCTCCTTTTTCAGCTCCCGAAGGCGCTCTATAAGCCTTCTCTTGTGGCTTGGGGTCATTCTTCCATGGATCAGAATTACCTCCTCGCGCTCAAATCCGAGGTAGGGGCCTGAGATGGCTTGGTTGTACAGCTCAATGGCATGCTCCACGGTATTCACTATGACTGCGTTTCTTTTTCCGGGTTCGACAAATTTCAGAGGGTTTTCTTTTCTGAACCCAATCGAGATGTCCTTTCCAAGCTCCCTATTCACGAATGGATCGTTGTTATCAGGCAAAAGGACTCTGAAATCGTATCTGTTTTTCATAGCGTATCTCTCAAAGAACTTGACGTGGCCACGAGAGAGGGTTGCCGTCATAACCACAACAGGAACACCTTGAGAAGTCAGGAACTCAATTACAGCGTCGAAGGCAGTTGCCATTGACTCGTCCTCAAGAAGGAAGTGGGCCTCGTCGAATATGACGAGTGATGTGAGGATTGAAGCCTGTGTCAGATAATCATAGCCAAACTCCTTTTTTGCCTTCACCATGTACCTCTTTTTGGTGTTGAGTTTCAGGAGATCCCACGTAAAAGTATCGGCGGTAGTCACGTTCAAGGGGAAGAGATGCATGAATTCACCGCTCGATCCCATCATTTTGGTTCGTGAGAATCCAAATGCATCCTCTGCCGTCTTCTGGATATCCTCTATGATTGACCTCATCGGGAGAACATGGATAACCCTGTCAAATACGGAAGCATCGTTCAGGGAATGCATGGCAAGAGCAAAGCTTAGGAGTGTTTTGCCGTAGCCGGTTGGGGCGTTTAGGATAAGGAAAGGCCTGGGGGAGGAGGTTAAAAAGTCAAACGCCTCCTCCAGAAGGGGCCTTTTCTCAGGTACGAAGCCCTTTGCCCTCGCGAGCCTGTTGACAGCTTCTGTGTAGGCCCTCACAGAAGCACCTCCAGGTGTTCCCTCCACATGGTGGCCTTCAATACCTTTCTCAGCTCTCCGCTTGCTCGTCCACTTCCCTCAAGCAGCGCCCTTCCCTGGCGGAAGAGTCTGAATACTGAGTCCTCGATGAGTCTTCCATTCCCACTATTGATGGCCCTGTAAATGTCTTTGACGAAGATGTAGGCCAGCATCTCTCCGTCACCGTTCACACTCCTTCCAAGTTCTTTCTCGGCGATATCCACAAGCGCCCACAGTGGATATTTGTGAACGGTTGCTTTCCCTTCTTTCAGTTCCACAGTCATCTGCAGTCCGCTGGTGCTCAGGGCCCTTATGCGCCTCACGTAGGTGTTTAAGTACTTGCTGAGGCCCGACAGATCGAGCTGGAGAGTTTTGAGTTCCGTATAAACCTGTCCCTCAAGGCTAATCAGATGGAGGGTAAGGGGATAAACTTCCTCGGGAACTATTCTGTTCTCCTCGGCGAGCTTCATCGCCAGCTTCATTTCGTAGAGTTCCTCTGTGCTCAGAGAGATCCGGCCGGAGGTCCCTGCCTCGGTTAGAGGGAGCAGACCATTTACAATGACATCCTCAACATCATATGGCCAGAGACCCTCTACTCCAGGCTTTGTCATGAGGTAATACTTGCCCCCAATGAAGCCCGCGAATCCCGTGAAGAATCCTAACGCAACGAGGGAGAACCATACGGGGTCGAGACGTATCTGGGCTTTCTGGCCTGTAGTTGGAGTTAAGAAACCACTCTGGCGCTCGTAGTATTCGGGCTGTTTGATTATGGCCGGCAGTATTGCGTAATGATCTGCCTTGGGCTTTTTTCCAGGCAACTTTGACGTTTCGCCATCGTATTCGACGCCAAAGTATGTACCGTCTTTATCTACTCTGACCATCGTCAATGATGCTCTCGGATCAATGGCCCCCTCCCTGATGAGCCTCACGGTCTCCTCGATAACCAGCTCGAGCAGCTCACCGTAGGTTTCAGGAGCGCTCCTGTTGAACCATATATTTAGGACCTTGTCAAAAGAGCTCCTGTCGTTCCTTCCCATTTTGGACGTGTGTGCCTTAGCTCTATCCCTAAGGGAGCGAAGGGCACCCTCAAGGGAATCTGCCAGCTCTTCGGCGTCGGGTTCAAGCCCAGAGTTTATCACCACCCACGACAATCCGAGCGAGAGCAGTTCCCTTGTGAGACCCTCGTAGGGATATATCGCCATGGCCTCAAGGAGCAAGGACGATCACCTCCTCACCGATCCTCGCAACCCTAGGCCGTCCCTGGACCCTGACGCTCTCTTCCGGATAGAACATCACCATTCTCTCTGCCTTTGAGTAGTCCCCGATTCCGGAGCGCCAGTCCACCACCGACTGGAGCGTGCCCTTTCCGCTGACCTCAAGCCCTTTGAATAGGAACGCATAGGGCGTCTCTGTAACATCTGTCTCTACTACGTCAGTGCGGCCCGTTTCAACGTCCTCCACGCTGACAACTGATTCCCTTGAGCCGAGTCTTGTTATACCCCACGCAGCCCTTTTGATATCTTCCAAGCGATAAGTACTCCCTGCGAGCTCTTCTTCATTGATGAGATAGACTGCGGTTATGGTAGCGTCGTTCGTACCGTACATCACGGCGAAGGGGAATGAGGTGACCGCACTCTGCACCTTTCCGCGGTAGACGGTGTTAATCTTCAACAGTGCCCCGTAGAGCCTCGGTTTTCCGGTGGTTTTCACCGTCACCCAGTCAAAGAGACTCAGAACTTCCTCCGCGGCACTTTTGAACTTTTTTTTGTCATAGACAGTCTCGGCTCTACTCCCCGCAATGTGAAGGAGTGGATATGCTATAGCCCCAACTAGGGTCGTTGGTGGGATGTAGCGCAATGCAGTTCTCATCTTGCTCTGTGGAAGAGCGCGGAGTGCGATGACTCCTGTTGGCCTCATTGTGACCTTTAAAAAGAAAGTCAAGGGAACCACCTCAGAAGGCTCCCTGTTTTCTAAAGTAGTCCATTGCCTCATTCAGAGCCTCTTCAGGGACCTTCTCGCCTGTGGCAACGGTGAAGAAGTACTTCTCCCCGAGGTTTTCAATCACCTTCAGTCTCCTCTCAGTCTTGTTAATGTAATCATCGTAAATTGGAGATGTCACAACAAAGGGGTGCTCTGTAACGGCCACTGCTACCTCAGTTATGCCGCCGACCGGGAAGAAGCGGGACAGCTTGGCACCGAACTGGGCCGAGGAAAGCATTCTGAACAGAGCCTTCAAAGCAGCCTCACGCCTAGACTTTATCTCATCCTTGTCGAGTATCGACTCAGAGGTTATAGCACTGACGCCTATGGCATCGAGGTCAAGGTTGAAAGTGAATCCATAGAGTGCCGTACCGGTTTCGACGTAGTAGATCATCTGCTCTGAGGCGTTGCCCTTCTTGCTTGAGGCGTCCATCTGGGCGTGCCTTGCGTGTAGCTGGGGTTCAGAGGTTGCAAACAGTGCCACCGACTTAATAGGAAGAGCGTAGCTGACCTGGAATGCAGAGCTTCTTCTGACTGGTGGCTTTTCAGCGTAGAGGAAGCCACCAACATCCTCGACAACACATGACCTCACTATTGCCTCTTCAATATCCCTCGGGTTGTCAGGGATCGGGTCAATCTTCTTCTTGAGGTGAACCTTATTCATGGACTTATAGAACTCGTGTCTCCTGCAGTCCTCACATACCGGGAGGTTGAGGGACAGGACCTCTCTCACGAGGTGCTCCTGGTATGCGTGGGCAAGGCTCTCACCGCTCAGTGCAGGGACGTAGACGGTCTTGAGCTTCCCGTCCCTCTCAATGAGGTATGGAACACGCCTGTGCTTGCCGTAATTCCCGGCAGTCTCCACCATGTTTAATGCCTCGACGTTGGCCTCAAACCTAACACCGACGCTCAAAAACATCACTCATCACCTCCGGATTCTTTCTTTGAGGGGTATGCGAGGGCAAGGGTTGCAACACGCTTTGCAATTCCTATGTCCGAGCGAATGGTGTTGAGAAAAGTCTTAACTTCTTCTTCAGAGGGTATACTGGGAACGGGGATCTTCTTCCCGTCCTTCTCCACGTATCTTCTACCCTCCTTGTCCATAATGGCGCTTTCTCTTACTGATCTGAATGCCCGCAGGGCCTCGTGGAGCGTCACTTCCACAGGCTCAGGATTCAGGGCGTTCCCAATCCTGTCCACGTAGCTAAAGTTCTTCGTCTGTACGAAGAACCTCAGCATTTTCACTATTCCCTCATACT
>CAZFVC010000059.1:0-7217 GCA_964522175.1 uncultured Desulfurococcaceae archaeon | reverse complement strand
GAGAATACAGGTCTCCACATCTTAGCTGCTTTCGAGAGCCTTACTACGCCGATTATGGTGACTCTGTCTCCGGGTCTTGCGGCATCCACTAGGTCGTCAGTCAGAACGACCTCTAGGGAGCGCGGAATCTGTCCTGCAGGTATTTCCTCAGGCTTCTCCTGGATAACTATGAGTTGCCAGTCCCTGAAGAGGGATTTCTCTGGGACGAGCTTAAACACTCCTTTAGAGGAGCTTCTCCTTCTGCCCCCTCCGCTACCTTCCTCAATCCCCTCGAATAGCGCGTTATTCACACATACCGGACAGTAGGTGGGTTTCTCAAGCTCGTCACCTATCTCCTGACCCTCCTCAGGAGGCCACACGAACTGATGTCTCTCACCGCTTGGAAGAATGTGCTCATACACAGCCTTAAACAGCTTGTGGCGGGGCGGTGTAGCCCTAACAATTATCCCGTCAATCATGACCAACCTGTTAATATGTTCGCTCCTTAACTCACGTATCTTTGTGAGCTTAACCCACCCGTTAAGCCTTGGGAAGAACCTGTACACCTTCTTCGCATAGTCAGGCTGCTCATCCTTAACGAGCTCCTTAATGCTGTGGCTTAAAGCGGCCATAGCCTCATCAGGAGAGTTCTCTAGAATGTCTGCAAGCCTAGCGTCAAAGGAGAGTATGTCTTCATAATCAATTAGTAGAGACCTAGACTCTTTGATGATCATGTCCTTAACTCTTTCCCTGTACTTGAAGCGACCTCTTCTGTCCTTAAAGTTCTTGAGGAATGTTAGGAAAAGAGTATTAAGGGACTCAATCCCCTCCTCCCTAGTTTCCTCAAGCCTCTCGGCCTCAAGCTCACTCACTTCTCGTTACCTCCCCCTCCCAGCTATCTATGAGGTCCTTCATAACCATGAATAAAGCCCTCTCCTCCATGAGGAGTGAGTCTATGAAGTCCTCCGGCTTACCTCCCAAGAAAGCTATCTGCACAATCTTCCTTAACCTAACCCTAACGAGGTCCGTGACATTACTCTCCAGCTTAATCACCTTAAGCATCCCTTCCGGGGAAGACTTGGCGTCCTCCCGAGCCCTCCTCAGAAGATCCCTGACCTCGAAATAGAACCTCTCCCTCAACCTATGGAACTCACCGCCCTTCAAACCCCTCTCAATCATAAGATACTTAGCTACGTCACCGTCAGTGAGAGGCTGCTCCCTCAGCTCCACATACCCCCTCCTAGAGAGAGCGGCTGCCTGCCATAAAGGAATCACGGCCTCATCACCCCTAATAAACGATTCCCACCCGGCCTCAGTCCTGACGGAGTCAAGATCCTTAAGAACCGCTACCCTAACGGTGCTGAGCAGATGGTAAACGGACGCAAGCCTCACATAATCCCTAATCATTCCCTTCCCCCAAACTATGGAAGCAATTCAACTTTTATGAGTCCCCTAATAAAAGCGTAAATGACTCCCCCAAGAAAGACGGGAATACCGCACATCACTGAATGCATTGAAATCCTCCCCAAGTAATACACCTATATAAAGGGGACCTTCAACAGCATGGACGACAAGCAGACTTAATTCTCCCTAAACAATGGGTAGAAGGGATGAAGTCAGATCGCCGACTGATGCGTGATGAAGGCTCGTGTTACTGACCCATCAATCAATGATTCTACGTACTGATCCGGGGAGAATTGAAGAAAGGGTGGGTGTGGCGGGCCCGCCGGGATTTGAACCCGGGACCTACGGGTTAAGAGCCTCGGCCACCCTTGCTGGGTCCGCCGCTCTACCTGGCTGAGCTACGGGCCCATCCATAAATGGAGTGGTGCCCTAGTATTTAAGCGTTAATTCTCTAAAGAAGCTCCTCCAGATTAAGGAACTCAGGAGGCCTCTCCAGATTAATGATAGGTATCGAGATGTAGCCCGCCTCAGCACCTATACCGAACTTAATGGTTTCCACGTCACTATCCACCTTAAGGGACGCGTAGTTCGCTTCTGTAGGTATCTCACCTGCATCATCAACGAAGTAGTAAAGCAGCGGAACACCGTAAAGCTTGAAGAAATCTCTGAAAACCGCTAGGACCCCATATATCATGCTGTCCCCATGCCTCATCCTTAGAATAAATATTGACTGGCCCGACGCAGCGCTCGAGGCAGCCAGCCTAACGAGGTCCTTGGCTGAAGCTAGCCTAACACCTATGACCTTCTCCATCCTGGCCGACATACATACACCCGAAATATATTTGAGTGAGGTATTAAGGGGTTTGAACCTCAGTAGAGGTGAAACCCCTTAATTATGTATTCCTTAACGATTTTCGTGTATTTCTTAGCCAGCTCGAGGTTGTACTGCCTCATGCTCGCAGGGACCTCTATCTCGAAAATATTGGGTTCAGGGGTGTCTGAAACTTCCGCAACGCGTCCATCACTCCTAACTATGAATGTCGGCTGCTGAATATTCCCCTCCTCAGCATACCCCCCTATACCTATGATAGGTATCCTGTTCTCCCTCGCCCTAGCCATCGCTAGGTAGAGCGTAAGCTCAGGGTTCCTCCTAGTTATGAGGGGAGGATTCACAGCGATTATTGCGTCCCCCCTCTTAAAGAGACATATTCTGCTGATTTCAGGGATTTCAAGATCCTTACTTATAGAGAAGCATAGGTTAACGCTGTCGACCTTCACCATCTCCAGCTCGGAACCCCCCGCAATCCCCTCCGTGAGGGGTACCATGCTTCTCCCCCGAAACACGGGGGTACCTATAGGCGGCACTATCACGTTAGTGACGTAGAGCTTATTCCCCGCCCTCTTAAGCACAGGAGAAAGCATAATGGTCACTCCCCTCCTACGGGAGAGTGACGACAGCCTTGAAAGGAGGTTGTTCAAATTATTCTTATAGCTCGTGTACTTCTTCCTCCCTCTCAAGGTGTCATATAGGGGTCCTATGGGCGGGGATATGAGGAGGGCAGACACCCTGTCGCTCACATGGTTCAAGGTCTCCTCAATCGACTTAATGTATTCCCTAGTGTTGACTCCTAAATCAATTCTGGCCACGGCCAGGACAACATGTCTCACACCCTCACCTATAGCTTCCATAATCTACCTCCCCAGCAGCTTGAAGTCCATCAATTCCTCCAGTAATTCAGTAACCAGCGAATAGTAATCAACTTTGCCCTCCTCCACATTCCTCATCTTCCTCTCAAGGACACGGGTCCTTTCCTCACTAACCAGACCGCCGTACCTGCTCGTAAGGTACTGATGCACCTTCTCCCCAAGCAGGAGAGGAACTATACCCGAGCGGGACCTGCTTAAAGCAACATACTTCCTCTTAAATAATGTATCAATAATCTTGGCGTAAGTGCTCGGCCTACCTATCTCCTTCTCCTTCATTTCCCTAACTACTGAGGCATACGTGTGGAGGGGTTGCGTATACCACTCCTTAAGCTGGAAAAGTTCCTTACCGACCTCGTAAAGACCTTCCTCCGGAGGCTTCCTAACATAGATAATCCTGTAAAACCTGTTGAAGCCGTCGAATATCATCTCCTCCACAACCTCGAACCTCTGCTCGCCCAGATCAACTTCCTCCCCACTGTCCAGAACTACTTCAAGAAGCAGCACACCCCTAGCCCTCCTAACCCTAGCGGGGGTTGATTGGGAAGCCATAAACCTCCGGAAGATCAGGTCATACACAGCGAAGTGCGTGCGTGTAAGCCTCCTAACAGGCTCAATAATTCCTTCCTCAATCAGGCTCCTCAACCTCTCAGCATCAATCGGCCTCGTAGGCCTAATACATTCATGGGCACCTCCCTCACCCCAGCTCCTGGGCCTGAAGTACTTACCTGCATCCGAACCCAAGACCTCCAGCATATACTCCCTAGCAACAGCCTTTCCAGCATCCGAAACCCTTGTGCTGTCTGTCCTGTGGTACGTTATGAAACCCATCTCGAAAAGCTCCTGAAGTATCTGCATAGCTCTCTGCGTAGGGAGCTTCAGCTTTGTCGAAATATCGTAGAGGGCTGAATCTGTTGTGTAGGGAGGTAGAGGATTAACCTCCTCCTCACTCCTCACAAGATCCTTAACCCTGACACGCAGCTTAACAATATTCCTCTTAATCCCCTTTCTCCTCTCCAGAGGTATAGGTATTTCTAGGGATAGTTCGCCCAGAACAAGCTTAATGAAGAGCGTCTTCGAAGCCTCATGCCTCCTATATGTCTCAATTATCCACCCTAGGACAGGCGTCTGAACCCTGCCGGCACTCAGATTCCTGTAGGAGTCTCTGAAAGTCATACATAGCTCAGCATACCTCCTGTACCTCGACTCCTTCACACCGGATGAAAGTATCTCCCTGCAGAACCTTCTCCAGAAGTCAGTCTGCAGCCTGCTGCTAAGCGAGAAACCTATCCACCTGTCCTCAACCCTCCTAACGAGCTGGGCCTTAACTAGGTTAAGATCCAGGCTCCTAGGATTCTCTACAGCGTTAATTATGGCTTTCTTAGTGACCTCATGGAACTCAACCCTCTTAACATTCCTGTTAACAGGGAGAACCACATTAACAATATCGAAAGCAATCTTCTCACCCTCAGTATCGGGGTCTGTCCCCACAAGAACCTCATCAACCTCCAGAGCAACATCTCTAAGGGCCTCTATAACGGTTTTAGTGTCCGTCTCTATGGGGGCTCCACAGATGGGACATTTCTTAACGTCCTTTCCTCCCTCAACAATTATCTGGTGGCCGTTGGTACATCTCTTAATAGTGCTGTAGATAGGGACGAACCTACCGCCCTTCCCCCTAGCGACACCGTATAGGTGGTTCACACCCTCATCACTGAGATCAGTGACCAGCTCGTAGATATGTCCTCCACTGGCCGTGATGAGTAATGTGTAGCTGCCTAGATTAACTTCGTAGACGCGAAGCCTCCCATACTCCCTCACACTGGGGCGTCCGAAGAATCGGGCAATTGTCCTTGCCTTATTCGGTGACTCAACAATCAGTAGGGCAGTCTTCAGCTCAATGACTTTACCTTTCCCAGAGGTTAAGGCCTTCAGCTCCTCAACGCTTATGCCTTCACGTATCCTCCTAATCAGTTCCCTACCTCTATCCACCTCATCCAGAATACTGTCGAGGTCGGCCTCCGAAAGCTTCCGGAACCTGAAGTCATCGATGACCCACCTCAGCCTAGCCTCCAACCCCTTCAGAAGCCTCATATCGTCAGCAAGCACGACGGACACTCCCTTACTTATCCCTCCGAGGAAAAGCCGCGAAGTCCGGCCGCTTGCTTGGAGGTACGTGGCTGGGTCAGGTATCAGGACATAGAGCTCACCGTCCTCCTCCTTAACGACGGAATACGGATTACTCCTAAGCCTCTCAATAACTTCGGGCCTGCCCAGCAGCTTCTTAACAAGCTGGAAAACCTCGAGGAATGACTCCTCAGCACGTGTCTCAGGCTTCCTCTTCCCCTCCAGAAGCTCCTGAAATATCTGTAGAATGAATGAGCCGGACCGCCTCAGAAGCCTCCTAAGCCTTACAATACTTGCCTCGATCTTCTGCCTCTCCCCCTGATCAGTAACCGCGTCCCTAAGCAGCGGCAGAATCCTTATAACGTCCTGGGGCCTCATCTCAGTAACTCTTAAACCCACCTTATGTCTCGGGGGCCCCATGAAGACTGCATACCTAATGATTTCAGGGAGATCTATACCTCTAACCAAGACCCCGTAGTATGTTGCGACACCCACAAGAACCTCAGTCTCCCCCTCGATGAAGGAGTCAAGCACCTTCAAGTTTTTGCTATGCATAGCTTCAGCCTTAACCCCCTTCCTCCTCAGGTAATCCGCTAAGAAGTTGGCGTACTCAATGCCCTTATCGAGAGGGACGTATACAAGGCCTCCCCTACCCAGGCGCTTAACGAGTTGAAGAACCTTCTCCGGGATCTCTGACTCATCCACCTCAACATAAAGGTCCTCAATATTCCTAATGAACTCGGGACGCGCACCTATCTCGAAACCCATAAGCTCCCTGAAGAGCCTTACCCTAGTTCCTCGAGGGTTCCCTGTCGCGGAAGCGATTATGAGAATCCTCCTCTCACTGCCTTTCCTCTCGATTCTGCTCCTGAGCTTCTCAAGCCTCTCCCTAATCTCCTGCAGCCTCTTCTCCAGTTTCTCCGATCTGGCCTGAAGGCTTGAGAGGTAGGCAGCCTCCCTACGCAGCCTAATTATCTCCATCCCTGCCTCAATATCTCTCTCAGAAAAACCGGTGAGTCTGAGTAGGTAGTTAATGGCTTTAGAGCCTTTCAAAACTGCGTCAACATCATCAACGAAAATGAATTTGAACCTATGCTTAAGAATTCTCTCCGCATTCCTCAGAAGGTAATTCGAGGTCGTTACAAGAATGTCGAAACTTCCTCTCTCAAGCTGCTCCTCACGCGCCTCCCTCTCCCTCTTCCTAAGCTTAGAATGAATAACTACAGGACTGACGATTAGGTTGGCCCTCCCTGCCAACTCATTAAGTTTCTTCTCAGCCTGCATAGCTAAGGTAGTGGTAGGGACAACAATGTACGACTTCTTGCCCTTACGGGCCAGATAAAGAGCGACCACAAAACCGAAAGTGGTTTTACCTACACCCGTAGGCGCAATCATAGCGAAAGAACCTTCCTTCGCAACCCTCCTCAACCACATCTTCTGAATACTCCACGGCTCGCTCCCTAAACACTCAGTAAAGAACTTGACAAGATCGCTGTAAGTCTCCCTGAAAACATAGTATCCCCTGAAACCCTTAAGAGTGCCCTCCTCCCTCAAAACCCTATAAACAGACCTATAGTCCAGAGACTTAGGAAGCTCACGCAAACATGAAGAACACGGGACACCTAACGTCAAACGCCTATCACTAATGAATCCACCACAGTTAGGGCAGGCACGACCATAAACAACAAGCTCGGCCTCCTCAACCTCCCTCCTAAGCAACATAAACCTCCTCTAAGTAAGAAATCACTGAACCAGTATTAATAAAGGACACTCAGTGAAGAGAAGAGTCCTCATTCCCGAAGGTCAGGAGACCGTCGTATCATCATTACACATGCTTAAAAACTAGAAACTAGCTTTTGGGCTCACTTCTAACCATAGTTGAATATACATGTCCAGAATCTGTATATACTTTGAGAGTAAATAGTGCACCGACACTTCCTAGACACTTTTTACTGGTGCCTGGGATCTGCGTCTTATACTTTAATGTAATTTCTTCGCCTGGG
>CAZFVC010000058.1:0-7238 GCA_964522175.1 uncultured Desulfurococcaceae archaeon | reverse complement strand
AAGTTAATTACTTCTTTAAAGGAGTTCGACGAGAATTTTATGGGCCATTCCTCTGCCGAGGGCTACAGAAGAACTCTTAACGGAAATTATTACAGGACCGCCGCTGTTCATAATTACATGTATCATTGTTCCCGGCAGTATCCCCATCTGATATAGCCTTGAGATTAGGGTTGATCCGCCCGTTATCTGAACAACCCTAACAGTTCTTCCTGGCGGTACCTGAGCGAGCGGTATTATCTGTCCCATGGCTGTTCAGCCTCTTCACTCCAATGCTTTTGGCCTCCTCTAAACTTAAGACAAGTTTCTTGTCTGGACTAATTTCTATTACTATGCCTTTACTTCCCTTACTCTCAACTCTTACGTCGCAGCATAAGAAGCACCCGACCTCCTTAAATTTCATTAGGACGGACTCCAATTCCCCTAAGAGGCACGTAATTCTGTATCTGCACCCGACCTCAGCCTTATCCAGCGTCACTATTCCTTTCTCCGCACCTTTTTCTTCGTCAAGGGGGAGACCGTAAACACAGGTTTTAGGCATTCCTATCTTTCTGTAAATTGCGTCAATAACTTCTTCCGGCAGATGCTCCATTCTGTGGGCTAGGCGATGCGCACTAAATATATCGAACCCCAGAAACTCATGCAAGAAGTATTCAAGGATCCGATGATTTCTAAGTATTCTTGAGGCAATTTTCTCTCCTTCAGGGGTTAATCTAGCTCCCCTGTACTTAACTATAGTTACGTAACCCTCCTTCTCCAAATGTTTAAGGACCTTCGATACTGTGCCATCTCTCACATGGAGATCCTTAGCTATCATTGATGTTCTAGCTACACCATAAAGCTTCTGCAGCTTATATATAGTTACTAGGTAATCCTCGACAGGTTCTTCAAACATTTTCTTCATAGCTTCTTCCACCACCATATATAGACTTCAGAGATATCTAAAATTATGCTTTAAATACGTTAAAGAAGCTTTTTATTTCGGTGCATACCTGAAGGACTTCATCATCTGTAAGCATTATGTGCATAGGTAGAGATAGTACATGCTGGGAGGCCTTAGAAGCTACGGGGCAGCATTTCTTATCAGCATAACCACTTAGTGCAGGCTGTAAATGTAGAGGGATTGGGTAATGAATGCCTGTCTGTATCCCTTTCTTCATTAAGTATTCCCTGAGTTTATCTCTATTCCCGTCTCCTGAGACCCACACAGTAAACTGGTGGAAAACATGTCTGGCCCAAGGCCTCTCTAAAGGAAGAGTAAGTTCTTCTATTCCTGAAAGTTCATCCATGTAAATCTTAGCTATCTCTCTCCTCCTCCTATTCATTTGCGGCAGTTTATTGAGTTGAATAAGCCCTAAGGCTCCCTGCATGTTAGTGATTCTGAAGTTCCAGCCAACTATTTCATGGTAGTATCTCCTAGACTGGCCATGGTTTCTTAGTAGACGTATGTATTCATACACCTCTTTCTTCTTTGTTGTTACTGCACCGCCTTCACCCATGGTCATATTCTTAGTAGCATAGAAGCTGAAAGTACCTGTTGCCCCAAGGCTTCCCACCTTCTCCCCTTTATATTCCGCTCCATGTGCCTGTGCACAGTCCTCGATTATGCTCAGTCCATACTCTTTTCCTATCTTCATTATCTCATCCATGTCGGAGGGATGTCCATAGAGATGTACGGCAATCACTGCTTTGGTTCTCTCAGTTACAGCATCCGCTACTTCATTAGGGTTTATCGTGTAGGTGTCCTTATCTATGTCGACGAACACTGGTTTAGCTCCAGCAAGCACAACTGTAGATGCAGTACTGAAGAACGTGAAGTCAGGCACAATTACTTCATCTCCAGGGCCTACACCTAACGCTTTAAGGGCGGCGTAGATGGCGATGCTTCCGTTGGACACGGTTACAGCATAGGGTACGCCGACATAGTGTGCGAACTGTTTCTCAAAGAGTTCAACATATTTCCCTTGCGCGAGCATCCCGCTTCTCAGCACTTCCTCAACTATTTCAAGCTCCTCCCTGCCTATGTGAGGCGCATTAACCTTGATCATTTCTTAAACCACTTAGTTCTGACGTCTCTGACTTTATTTTTTGGGTTAAGGTGACACAATAACTTCCGTACATATAGCGTTAGGATAGTACCTCAATAAGTAGTTTCTAAAGGCTTCAGCAGTCTTAGTGACTTCAATAACCGGTATATCAGGAACACCATAGGCTAGGCCTAAGACACCTCTTGTTGTGTATGTGATTTTAGCGTAATTACTGTCTCTAAATAGGAGTAGGTGGAGCTTATTATTTAGAGAGTCCGTAACTAGAATTTCATCACCTTTCAGATGCTTTTCCTTCCCATGAATATCCACAAATACCTCTCCGGGAAGGGACTTTTGGATAAGTATCTCTTTATTAACTCTTTCAGCATCAAAAGCACTTATAGGGATAAGCGTTTCTATGGATGCCATGTTGCATGAGTCAACTATGCTATTTATTGAGGGTAGTGATTTCTTTCTCAGGATCCTTCTGATCAATGCTTCGCTCGAGAGCCTAGTTTTAGTTGGGTCAATACCTATTTGCCACATGAACTTTCTGTAGGCCTTTACTTTAGGGAGGTTCTTCAGCTTGGCTAGTTCATGCCTTGATAGAGTCTCTGAGACCAAGTGCTGTAGGTCCGAGTATATATCTGGTCTGTGTTTTTCTGGGATTACCCCAATACACTTGAATCCTGCGGCAACGACACCGAGCTTCGAGACTTCCCTATCAATAATTATTTGCGGTGGCTTCATTTCGATCTTTAATAATCTTATAAATCATCCTAATAGATGTTGAGGGGGAGAACATGGGGTTCAGATTATCTCTGCCTACAGCGCCTCCTAGCGGGGAGAGGTTTGACCTAGTAATAGTAGGTGCTGGGCCTGCTGGACTTACTGCAGCTCTTTATGCCGCTAGATTTGGTCTTAAGGTAGTCGTGATTGGTGAGGAGATAGGGGGCGCCTTAGCCGATGCTGGTGAGGTTGATGACTATCCTGGAGTCATGTCTATTCAGGGCCCTGATCTAGCTAAGAAGTTCGAGACCCACGTTAAGAAGTATAAGGTTCCTATAGTCCGGAACTTGGTTAAGGATATTGAGAAGGAGGGAGAGTTCTTTAGAGTAACCCTTGGTAACGGCATACACTATCTCGGTAAAGCCGTAATTATTGCTGTAGGGTCAAAAAGAAGGACTCTTAACGTTCCTGGGGAAACAGAGTTTAAGGGCCGTGGAGTTAGTTACTGTGCTCCCTGCGATGCGCCGTTATTTAAGGATAAGGTAACTGCAGTTGTTGGTGGAGGAAATGCGGCACTGCAGGCAGCCCTCTTACTCACGATATACTCGCCTAAGGTATACCTCATACATAGGAGAGACCAGTTTAGGGCCTTCCCAGTCTATGTGGATTTGGTGAGGAATAATCCTGAGATTGAATTGGTTCTTGATTCAGTTGTCGAGGAAATCGGTGGAGGAAAGACCGTTGAATGGGTAAGGATAAGGAATGTCAAGACTGGCAAGGAGAAGAGGCTGGAGATCAGCGGTGTCGTTATTGAGATAGGCTCCGAGCCACCGAAAGACTTTTTCAAGAAACTTGATCTTCGGACTGACGAAAAAGGGTATATTATAGTGGGACCTGGGCAGGAAACGAACATTAAAGGAATATATGCTGCTGGTGATTGCACAGCCGGTCCTCACAAGAAAAAATTTGACCAAATAGTGACAGCTGCTGCTGAGGGTGCAGTTGCCGCTTTATCCGTTTACGAGCAGCTTAAGCTAGGAATAGAGGAAGAAATTGCAGGCTACTGATTTGATTTCCTACTAATTCTCTCCGTTTTTCCTTCTGGGTAACCCACAATTATTAAGTCAGCCTCTTTAAGAAATAGACCTGTCTCCACTACTCCCGGTACATGAATAAGCTCCTCATTCACTTCCTCTATGTCCTTTCCTTCTGGCGGGTAAAGATCAAGTAGAATTCCTCCAGAATCACTAACTACTGGTCCCTTCTTCCCTCCACTTACACGTATTGTTACCCTGTAACCGCTGCTCTCTAAGTGACGAACTATCCAAGATAAGGCCTTAGGCGTGATCTCAATAGGTATTGGGTGAGTAACACCTAGCCTTGGCACCAGCTTTTTCCAGTCGACAATGAAAACGCTTTTTCGAGATATGCGGGACAGTATTTTCTCCTGGAGAAGTGCTCCACCACCTCCCTTAACCATCTTCCCTTCCCTATCCACTTCATCTGCCGAATCTATGTAGACATCTAATTCATCTACAAATACCGTATCCATTACTGAATAACCCTTCCTTCGAAGCTTAAGGCCTGTGTCAATGGAGGAGACCACGAGCTCCTTTCCTTTCAGTTTTCCCTCCTGCTCAGCGATTTCAATGAATAGTGATGTTGTAGAGCCAGTTCCTAACCCTACAACGTGAGCATCATCAAGAAATGCAAGCGCTTCTTTAGCAGCTGCGGTTCTAGCAATAACAACTTCTTTGCCCATCATATCACATGAGAAAGTTGAGGGAGGAAATATTTACTTATCTGAATGAGTAATAAAACTGTAGGGAATGATGAAGCCCTCGATCTCTGTAAGATGATGTAAAGATCGTTCTGAACCTGTATGTTAGGCAGTTATTTCCTTCTTCTCCCCTTCATTGGTGATTTCATATATCTTGCTGCATTTCACTTTTTTAAGGAAATCATTTACCTCTTCCAGCCCTATTTTGATTGTGTATAGGTATCTTTTTGTACGGGCCTTCACCTTCGCATAGCCTTTCTTCTCATTTTTCACTACTCTACATTCATCTGCTCGCTCACTTATCTCAATAAACTTATCCTTATCCGTAACCTCTATAGGCACATACCTCACCAGCTTATAGTTAAGGTGCTCCTTAAAAATGATTAGCGTTATGAATAATTGACGATACTTCCTTCACCTATCTTGGGTGGACCATATGAAGGTATGTGTCGGTACTGGAAACGCAAGTAAAGTTGAGGGGGTTAGGAAAGGGTTCATGAAGTTCTTTGGAAGAGATATAGTAGTCGAGTATGCGCCTGTGGATAGCGGCGTACCTCCCCAACCTATTGGACTAGAGGAAATCATTAAAGGTGCCCGCGCAAGAGCTGTATCCGTAAGGAAAGTAATATCTGGTTGCAAATTCAGCGTAGGGGTTGAGGCAGGTATTTTCAGGGCAGGAAGCCACTACGTGGATGTTCAGGCATCCATAATTATTGATGATAAGGGCAGAGAATCAATAGGGTTATCCCCTGCATTTCCTTTACCTGAGGATTTTGCGAGTAGTTTACTGAATAAGGAGGTTGAGGAGCTTGAGATACTTGTTGACAATTATTACGGAACTAAGAGCATAGGTGAGAGAGGAGGTTTTATTAAGATATTAACTCAATCAGCGGTAACCAGAGAGGATCTTACAGAGCTATCTGTCGTAATGGCCTTAGTTCCTTGGATTAATTCAGGCATTTACTTCCAGGAGAAATGAAGCTTACAATACCTCTTTCCTTGGCTTCTCCTCCTTCTGAACCATCCTGGCCATCGTGTCAAGAGCGCTCTGTATTTTTGCCTCGACAGTGAGCATTAATCCTTCCAGAGGGCTTGTATCCACTGATTTACCTAGATACTTCCCCAACAGGTTAATTACTTCAATAGCAGCACGGAAATCTGTTTCGTCGAACTCCACTATGGCAGACCATGTTTCTCCTAACACTACAGCACCTTGAATACCGTAGTACTGAGCCCAGCCAACTATCGCGCCGTTAATACCCATAATTACTCCATCATTAAGTCTGACCCCTCCAAGTCCCGTAAGTGTGTTTAAGAGGGCTTCGTCATTCCCTGTCACATAAACCCTTCTCTTCTCATTCACCTCCGGAACAACATACGCGGCAGCTGCTATAACACTTCTAGGAGTCCCTCTCTTGGTAAGGAACTCAAGAAGAGAGTCACACACTTCGTTCTGTCCATCTGGGCTTTGAGGCTGTGTTTCAGCAGTGAATATCATAAAGTCTCCTAGGTCGTAAAGCTTACCTATGAAGAGGCTGGATATGCCATCTTTCCCCACGACCAAATGCGGGGGAAAGGATGTGGAGTACAGTTCAGCCACTAGATCCCCCTTATTTTTTGAAAGGAAGTAGTTCACTGAAACATAACCAACTCTCCCCATTCCAGGGAGCCCAACTATTAGAGGTTTCCCTTCACTGGAGAACTCCTTAAGTAACCTTATTCGAGTAACCATCACCCATAACCAAGAAATATGTGGTCTCTACATTAATTAACTATCCTCTCCCGGTTTTTCTTTCCCTAGAAGCTTCGATATCCTACTTACTTTAATTAATGGAATGTAAGGTATCCTCAGCGTTCTTGCAGTATTTCTTCCTCCTAGCTCGTAATCAATGAGTACAGTATATCCCACAACCATTGCACCGGAGTCAAGAAGCTTCTTTATAAGCGCTTCAATAATTCTTGAATGAATTTCTGTTTCGGTTAGGATTAGAGCTCTCTTCCTTAGAAGAACGCCCTTCACTATCCTTAGCTTACGTTCTTTGAAATCAATCACTGTGTAAGGTTTCTTAAGTAGGTAAGATATTATTGACGCATACAACACCCCATTATCTTTGAAAGTCACTATAAAGTCCCATTGGAGGCCGCTTAACTTCTGTATCCATTGATTAATAACCAGATCCATAATGCTGGTGTAGGCAGGGATGAGCTCGGTTCGTACATAGACTTCTTCTCCTCTCCTAGTCCTCTTTATTATCCCCGCTTTATACAGCTCTTCAACAAGATATTCTTGACCAGCCATAAACATCCCACCGAGGGAAGTATTTCAGCTGATAATGTTTCTTCAAGGAAGAATGCAGCAGCACCGTAGATACCCCTTAATATACTTGCAAAGAAATAGATAAGGTTTCAGACGGTGGTTCTTCACCTCATACCATAAGGTTGGTCACGCGGGTCTCATCACTCGGAATAAATCTCGGCGACCTCTCTTAAAATATCTTCTTCGCTCTTCCCTGTCTCTAAGAGTTGATGCTTAGAAAAACCCTCTTTCTTTTCTCTTTTGCTGAGATTTCTCATCACAAGCTCCACCGCTTTTCTCTGTGGATGCAGCGCAACATTCGCGTAAGCCCGTATAATACCATCTACTACTGTTTGCTGAAGCACTATTTTTCTACCATCCCGAAACTCAATTAAGACCCTTGTATGGT
>CAZFVC010000057.1:0-7293 GCA_964522175.1 uncultured Desulfurococcaceae archaeon | reverse complement strand
TCAGGCATGACGACGTAGATTTCTGTCTCTCTAATCCCTTCCTTCTCCCAGACACCTTTGTAGCTGAGTACGTAGATGCTGAACCTCTGCTTAAGTGTGGGGACAAGCTCTCTTGACGGGTGACGCATTATTATTAGGTCTGCCTTCTTGGGGTCCCAGTCTTTAAGGACCTTCACGACCAGCTCCTTAACGACCTCCTCAGGCTTAACCCCTTCCTTAACCTCCTTAGCCTTGACCTCGCCACGAACTATCTTAGCCACAATTACTTTCCTCAAGGGCTCCACCGCTACAGGTATTTAGCCAGGTTCTCCTGAGCCTCCTTAAGCCCTGAATCTTCATCGAATTTTCCTTGAGGCGTGAGCTTCGGCTGCGTGATGAGCTTAACAATGGTTCCGTCCTCAAGCTCTGCGAAGAGCTGTGGAAGCCATGTGAGGCCTAACTCGTCTGTCTCCCCATGCTTCGTTAGGAACACGTAATCCTCGAGCTTCGTCTCTATTTCGAGGCCGTGTTCCTGGGCCAGCCTCTCAGCTATCTTCCTGAAGTATTTGTGTTGCGGGTGACCCTCCGAAGTCACCAGTATCAGTTTCTTCGCCTTAGACATACTTAAGCACCTATCGGTAGTGGTTCAGGGTTTTATAAATGAATAGTTCAGAAAGCGTTTAGACATCATTCATTCGTCAGTTCCCGGATTCCTCAACATCCGTAAGTATAGATTTACAACGTATTTAAGCCATTACACCTACTCAGTATTGATTGGTGATCCTCCTGCTCACTAAGTTAAGGAAGAGGATTTCCCCGGCCTCCGAGAGGGTTGGGAAGGCGTTAGGTGGGGCAGGGATTTCCCCGGACCTGCTGACTGCGTTAGGCATATGTGTCGCGGTCGCGGTGCCTATAGCAGCCTGCTTCCTCGGCTGGGTGGCTGCACTCATCCTCATGATCACTGCCTCCATTCTCGACCTCCTTGACGGCGCAGTTGCTAGGGCAATGGGAAAAACTTCTAGGAGGGGTGCTTTCCTAGACTCCGTGGGTGACAGGGTTTCTGACGGAGCCTTCATTATCGCTCTATACTTGCTGGGTCTGCCTGCAGTCCCTGCCTTAACACTTCTCCTAACATCATTCCTCATCAGCTATATGAGGGCTAAGGGCGAGTCCCTGTCCCTGAGGATGGAGGGTGTGGGGATTATGGAGAGAGGAGATAGAATCTTTTTCGTCGCTGCCTTAATGATTATTCTAGGCCTAGGATACTTAGATATCGGCACCTACCTATCCTACCTCATGATTCTCCTGAACCTAGTAACTATTATTCACCGCGGGTACTACATAATTCGTGGTGGTTGATGTGCTTAAGGCGTGGCTCTTCACTCTAGGTAACGAGGTTGTTCAGGGGAGGGTCGTCAACACTAATGCTGCCTACCTTGGAAGGAGGCTTTTCCTCCTAGGCTTCGACGTTCAGGGAAACATATCGCTCATTGATGAAGTTGACCTAGTCGCTAAGTACCTTAAGATAGTGCTTTCGGATGGGCCTTCAATTATTGTGACGAGTGGCGGCCTCGGCCCCACATACGATGACAGGACCCTTGAGGCTGTGGCTAAGGCTTCTGGAAGAAGGCTGAGGCTTGATGAGGAGGCTTTAAGAATGATTGAGGAGAAGTATGCGGTCAGGAAGATGCCTATGACGGAGGAGAGAGTTAAGATGGCTTACCTGCCTGAGGGAGCTGTTCCTATACCTAACCCTGTCGGCACGGCCCCAGGTTCCTGGCTTAAGGTCGGTGAGACAGTAATTGTTTCCCTTCCCGGCGTTCCGAGAGAGCTTGAGGCCATGTGGGAGAGGTGGGTTGAGCCTAGGATTAGGGAAACCTTCAGCCTCACGGTGAGGCTTGCTGAAAGGATCTTCAGGGTTGTGGGCGTTCCCGAATCCTCCGCCGCTAAGGTTGTGAAGGATGTTTTGAAGAGGTTCAGTAACGTGTACATAAAGACGCATCCTAAGGGTCATGAGGTCCTGGGGCCTGTGCTTGACGTGTATGTGCTTGCTTCAGGTGGGAGTAGCGAGGAGGCTGGAAAAGTTGCTGATGAGGTAGTTGCTGAGTTGGTTAAGGCCTTAACGTTTCTTGGAGGCAGAATTACCGAGAAAACCGAATAGGCCTACCCCGCCAGCTATCTCCTCCCATGAAATATTGAAGGGTAGGAGGACCTGCGTCAGGACAGACTTCACCGCATCCATGTATTCATGCACGTTCACATCATCCAGCTTAGCGAGCTGAATCGCCTTTACCTTATCCTTGGTTTTAGTCTTCACATACATGATTATGTCTCCCCTAACCACAGGTAGGCCGTACCTGCGCAGCTGTAGGGCCGCCTTCACATGTATAGGCGTGGTTTTCTTGTAGTGGTCAACGTCCTTATTCAGGGTTGTTTTGAAAGCTATCTCATCTAGGGTGAAGTCACGGTTCTTGAGCCTGATGTACAGCTCCTTAACCTCCTTCTTCACGTTCTCCTTAACCTTCTCTAGAGATGAGGGGTTGTCCTCAATCTCTGTCATGAGCTGAATAACCTTGTTGAATGTTTCCTGCAGCAGTAGCGGGACGTTCCTCTTCTTACCTACGAGGCCTTTCACATCAATCTTACCGTTCTCGTACACACCTAAGTAGTTCTTCTTGAGTGCGAACGCCACGTACTTATACTGCTTATCAAGCTCGAGATCAAGGCTGAACTTCTTCCCCACCCACTCAATAAGCTCCTCTAGGGCCTTCCTGTCAGGGTCCCAAAGGAAAAGGGAGTCGGTGTCGCCGTAAAGCACCTTAAGACCGAGTTCCCCGGACTTTCTCAGTGTGCTGGTAATTACGTACCTGCCTAGGGCCGTTACCGACTCAGCCAGTGATGGTGTGTAGAACGGGAATTTCTCGTGTCCGAACACACCGTAGGATGCGTTGATGTACACCTTCATAGCCTTCTGGACGACGTCGTACCAGTTCCTAAGCTCGTCCGAAGCGTTCGGGTCCTTAGCCAGCTTCTTATACACCCTCACCCTGAAGTCCCTTAACATACCAACGATCTCGGTCGTTATTCCCTTCCTTGAGAAACATACCTTATGGAGGAGGTTGCCTGACTCGTCCCTCACCTCCTTCAACGCGTCATCAGGGCACCACCCTTTCGGAGGGTCTATCGTTTCGTAGCTGAGGTTCCATACCTTAATTATGCTGGGGTATAGGGAAGCGAAGTCAAGGACCGTTACCCTGAAGTAGACGCCTGGAATGGGATCAATCACTATTGCTCCGGCATACCTTTTCCCGCCGATCCTTGCAGCTGTCTTGACCTCCCCCTTCATTGAGAGCAGCTCATCCTCGTTCGGTATTAGGTACCCTCTCTTTCTGTGCTCCCAGTACATCAGGTTCTTTACCCATGCGGAAACCTTCCTCCTCGTAACGTCCTCCAGCCCCATCTTCGCTAGACGCATTATGAGGACTATGAGCTTCCAGACGAGCTCGCCTCCGAACATGGTTAGCTTGAGGGTTAGTTCAGCGTCCTTAGCGTTGTATTCAACCAGCTTCGATATTCTTAAGTCGCTTATTGCTTCCTCCAGAACGACCTTGGCCTCCCCTAGGAGGGCTGTGGCTATTGCGTCAAGGGTTTTCTCCTTGTAGGCCGAGCCGAAGGCGTAGTTCTGTATTGCCTCAATGCTGAAGAATTTGTAGAGGTCTATGTGGAACCCGTGCTTCACGCTGATGAAGTCCCTAACAGCCTCTATCGGTATGTAATCGGGGTCTATCCCGAGCGTTAATGCTCTGTTGTATAGGTATGGGAGGTCGAAGCCGTCTCCGTTGAATGTGAGTATGAGCGGGTAGTCGTTAATTATTCTGAAGGCCTCGATCAGTAGGGCCCTCTCACTATCGAATATCTCCACATCAATATCTATAGGTATGGACTCAATATCTCCGTAGATCATGCCCTCCCTCGCAAGGACAAGGACCTTCTTCAACCCGTCGCTGCCGAATAAAGCAACACTGATCACTGGGTAGGGAGTCCTCTCCGCGTCAGGGACCCTCCCCCTGTTAGGTGTGTATACCTCGATATCTATTGCGAGCCTCCTAATGTTGGGGGGCCTTGTCTCGAACAGTGGTGCGAGCCTCATAGCGAAGTCTGCTGAGTCCTTCTGATCCTCTATAGCTTTCCTGTAGAGGGTCATGACCTCCTTAGATATTGAGTGCCTGATCTCCTTCGGCTTCCCGTTCATTATGCTGTACTCAATTCCGGGTATGAGGCCGTTATCGAACACGTAGTTGTCGTGGTACTTTATCCTGGCCTCCCATGCCCTAGGAACCTGCTTCCTGAGTCTAGGGACGGCCTGGGGATCCTTAACAACTATTTTCGTGAGCCTCTGCTTCTCTCCTAAAAGAAGGTTATACTTCTCAACAACCTCAACCCTTACAAAAGACTCATCGTTAATTATCCTCCTATTCTCGCTTACTGTTTCCGGATCTAAGTCGCAAATGAAGTAGGGAAGGTGGCCCGTCTGATCATACCACACATATACCTTATCCTCCCTATCGCTGTAGAACTTGAGGTAAGCCTTAGCGGCCTTCCCGGAGTAGTATGAGCCTAGAAGAAACCCTCTCTCAAGGGAGTTAACGAACTCGTATCTGCTTGAAACAAGGGAGTAGCTACCTCTCCTAACCCCCCTAACATACACGGAGACAGAGACGCTATCAACGCTAACGCTGAAGTCACTTCTCCTCAACCTCCCCTTACTGAAGTCGAGAAGTGTCCTCGACCTCCTCCTCTCCTTAGCGATGGCAGAAACAGTCAATCACCAATCCCCGAAACATAAAGCCCGGTAATACCCTAATAACATCTGATCCAAATACTGATGGAGACCGTCAAGAAGCGTCAATAAAACCTAACAATTAAATCACTGAGCTACTCAACCTGAAGGTAAGGATTATCAATAGTTGTGTTAATTTTTTGCGTTTTACTTAAATTTTCTTCCAGTAAGTTTTATTTTGGTTAGATGAATAAATTGATCAAGGGAAGTTGTGTTTAGTCTCGGCGGACAGGATCAGAGGGCAAAATACGGCCAAGCCTTTGCATACTTAAGTGCTTCTTCAGGTGGTTCATAATGAAGGCATATGACGTCATCATAGTTGGGGCCGGGCCTGCAGGACTTTTCGCCGCTCTCGAACTTGCAGGCACCGGTCTCAGTGTTGCCGTTCTCGATAAGGGTGTACGCGCTAAATATAGAAGATGTCCCATTTCGGGGCCTAAGAAGATCAAGGTTGGTGAATGTGTGAGGTGCACTCCATGTCACATTCTTTACGGTATTGGTGGAGCCGGAACGCTTAGCAGCGGAATAATTAACCTCAGGCCGGATGTTGGTGGCGACCTGCACACATTACTAGGTAGCTGGGAAGAGGCTGAAGAACTGATCAAGTATGTGGATTCTGTATTCGTTAAGTTTGGAGCAGCGAAGAACTCCCTCCATATACCTAAGAGGGAGGAAGCGGCTAGGTTCGAAAGACTGGCCGCTAAAGCAGGGGCTAAGCTCATTCCAACCCCTCAGAGGGTTTTGGGAACGGAGAACACGATCATGGTTGTCGAGAACATGACCCAGTACTTGGAAACGCATGGTGTGAATGTGTGGACTAGGGTTGAGGTGAAGCACATTGTTAAAGAAGGAGGAGTTTTCAGATTAAAGACGTCTTCAGGAGAGTTCAGAGGTAAATATGTCCTTCTGGCGCCAGGCAGAGGAGGTTCCAGATGGTTTCTCAGCATAGCTAAGGAGTTGGATATAGACATAGTCAGCGGACCTTTAGACGTAGGTGTCAGGCTGGAGATGCCGGCTTACATAGCGGAGGAACTTACCGACGCTATTAGGGACCCTAAAATAGTTATGTATACAAGGAGCCATGATGACAAGGCCAGAACCTTCTGTGTCAACCCCAACGGATATGTAGTCCTTGAGAGGTATGACGACGGACTGATAGGGGTTAACGGCGAGTCATACGCTACTTTAAAATCCAACAATACCAACATGGCTCTCCTAGTCACGGTAGAGCTTACAGACCCCTACGAGGATGCGTCCAGCTACGGAAGAAGGATTGCATCCCTAGCCAATAGGCTTGGAGGCGGTAAACCTATTATACAGAGGTTAGGTGATCTCCAGACAGGCAGAAGAAGCACGTGGTCGCGAATAATGAAATCACAGGTTATTCCCACACTGAAAGCTGTAACACCTGGAGACATAGGTATGGCGCTTCCCTACAGAGTTATTGACGATATTCTAGAGGCCTTAGAAAGGCTTGACACAATTATCCCGGGCATAGCATCCTATCAGACGCTTCTTTACACACCGGAAATCAAGTTCTACAGTATTAAGGTGAAGGTAAACATAATTCTGGAAACGTCAGTGCCCAACCTATTCGTCGCAGGTGACGGTTCAGGTCTATCGAGAGGTATAAACGTAGCTGCAGCTACAGGAATACTGGCAGCAAGAGGTATAAAGAATAAGGAAGGTATTGAAGCGACACCTTCATATCAAGCTCAGCAAACCCCTGTACCAGAAATAAAAACACCCTAGAGCGGAATTAATTACTTAAACCTTCATCGATCATCCTAAGAATGTTTTACTATAGGCCGATGTCACCAGAAAAACCCATAAACCCATATCCTCTGAAACGTCAAGCTTTTTACTTACTCTTCTCTAAGGCAGCTTCAGCTTTAAGGATGAGGTGGAGAAGCTCTTCCGTAGGGCCTGCAGGTATGCCTAGCTCCAGCGCTTCTACAGTCCTGTACCGGTTTGTAGAGACCCGTAAAGGGGTAAGACCTAAACGCACAGCCTCAATAACTGCCTTGAGATTGTCGTCAATGACAACAGCTTTCTCCCCAGCAGTCTCCATGCATACATGAATTAACTGCCTCTTCAAAGGACCGTAGCCAGAGTCTCTGCCCATAATACGGTCCGTAATCCAGCTAACTCCGTGGAGCTCTAGGAGTCTTTTAGCGGTTGCGGTTGACTGCTTCGTAGCTATGCATAACTGAAAACCTGCTTCCTTAAATCAACGTCAAGGTAGTTAGCCTTAAGACCCCTAGCAATAACGAGGAGATCCCTGAAGGAATCATACCTAGAGTAAGTAACGATCTTAGGACCGCCTGAGGTGCCTGAAGTAAGCACAACATCGGAAGCTAATGAACCTCCCTCAACAAGCCACTCATTATACGCATCCATATTCTCGACATAATGCCTAGGATCAGACACAGGCAGGGAAGAAACAAACCCCTCCAAATCATTAACCTTACCCA
>CAZFVC010000056.1:0-7454 GCA_964522175.1 uncultured Desulfurococcaceae archaeon | reverse complement strand
GCAACGTCTGTCATTGGTGTGCCTGCCGCTACAGTTGCTCTGAAGCCGACGAAAACACCTTTGCTGGCTGCGTACTTCATGAAGTCCCTGTACTCCAGCGCAAGTACTGTCTTATCAGCCATAATTACTGAGATACCCTCACGCACTAATGTGTAGTAAATCGATCTGTTGGGTTCACCGCCTCTATAGTTCGGGGGAATCGTTATGAAGGCGATGTCGGGTGATGCTTCATTAATTAACTCCTTCAGCGTTAAGCCTTCAACGAAGGAAGGATGATTATCCAGTTTCTCGCCTCCCTCTGCAAGCCTCAGAAGTTCTTTAAACTCACTCCTATTCCTGAACACCACCCCTCCTCTAGAGGAAAGCGCGCCTGAAACAGTTACTGACCCTTCTAATCCATCGAGCTCTTCAGCCACATGTCTTCCCACATTACCGAAACCCACAAGTATGGCTGAGTACATAGTGACCAGCTAATTATTCTTACGCTCTCCTTATTTAAGAAGCTATAGGATGGCAGCTATAATTATTCGGAGGGCTGCGGCAGCGATAATTATGCCTATAACTCTCCTGAGGGTCTCCTTCTTGAAGCCCAGCGCTATTCTTGGACCTACCCAACCCCCTAACAATGCGCCTGCACTGAGCGGGAGAGCGATTTCCCAGTTAATCAGGTTATCTATTACATGCCTCATCACCGAAGAAACTGCGGAGGGGGCTATACATGCCATCGACATCGATACTGCTAGGTGTGGGTCGAGCCTGAGGATATATATGAATACAGGAACATTGACTATCCCTCCCCCCAGCCCGGAAATCCCTGCAACAATGCCTGCGAGGGCCCCTGAAAGGAAAGCTTTCACATAGTTTCTTCCCCCCTCAACATTCTCAACTTCTCCCGATGCTTTCCCTTTGCTGGGCAGGATCATCTTAATGCTTCCTGCAAGAAGTATGAGGCCTACAGCCAGCATTAAGGTGTTTGAAGGAAGCACTGCTGCAAGGAAAGCGCCGAAGTAGGCAGTAACTATCATGGGAATGATTACTACTAGGTAAAGCTTCAGAGGGAGCCTGATCTTGCGTGAGTACCTGAACGTGCTTACGAGGGAGTTTACGAGAACCATAAACTTCGATGAACCGACAACGATCTGCGGGGCCACACCAAGGTATAGGAGCGTAGGTATAGCTATGAACCCTCCTCCAAGCCCCGACATCGATCCAAGCATTGATGCCGCAATACCTACAAGGAAATAAACAGCAATCATTAGCGGGTCTATCTCAACCACCTCACGGGAGCCCTACAGGAAGCCCGTCACCGCGAATGTCGCAGTAACCTGACCTAACACCTGCTTTAACCTCAACAGCCGCAGCAACACCCAACCTTGAAGGATACTTCCTAATGGACACATTGAAGCCCTTTATAGATGGTTCAAGCCCCTCCTCCATAACAACCTTGCGTGTCCCTACCTCCCAGATGAATCTAGGATGCTCTATAGCTTCCTGAATCTCCATGGAGTAGTCAATAATGTTCGTGAGAATCTGTGCGTGGAGGAGAGGCCTGTAATGACCGCCTGAGAGACCTAGCACCAACTCCCTTTCACCATCCTCAATAATCACTGCTGAGAGAGTGTGCATAGTCCTCTTCCTAGGCTCAAGCCTGTTCACATGCCTAGGATCAAGAGAGAAGCTTGAGGCCCTGGAATTCAAGGTTATTCCATAATGCGGCTCGGTCACGTAGGAACCGAAAGGATAGAAAAGACTCTGAATACCCGCAACCAGGAAACCTTCCTTGTCAGCGACAGCGAAGAACGTTGTATCGCCCCCGCCTCCAACACATCCCAAACTATCTGGTGAAGCCCCATTAAACTCCTCACGAAGCCGGCGGATGAATTCCTTGCTCAGAAGCTCCTCCACACTAACCTCCATGTGGTCAGGATCGGTGACGTAGCTGTCCCTAGCTCTGTAAGAAGGTATTGCCGCCTTAAGCAATGTCTCAACCCTCTCCCGGGACTCAGGCCTGAACCTCAGCAGATCAATTTGCTCGAGAAGCTTAAGGATGTGGAGCGTTGTAACTCCCTGCGTAGGGGGAGGCATCTCATACACAGCCCTACCTCGATAGCTTCCCTTCAGAGGTTCACCTAGGGATGCCTTGAATACCCTGAAATCATCTGGCTCAATAACTCCCCCAGCTTTCCTGATATAAGTGGAGATCCTTTCAGCGATATCCCCTTCATAGAAGGATCGGGGGTCCTCAGCAATGAGTTGTAAGGCTCTGGAAAGTCCTGGAAATCTCACAACGGAACCTTCAGATATTGGTGTTTTGAGATATGTGTATGCGGAGCCTTCATCCCTGCTTAAACTACTTCTCAGCAACTCCACTGATGAAGCAAGGCTTCCAGAGACGGGAAACCCTTCTCTAGCAACTCTTTCCACTTCCATAACCAGGTCAGCCCACTCTAGGGAACCAAACCTCTCCCACATAACTCTGAGACCGTCCACAATCCCAGGAACTGTTATGGCGAGAGGGCCGTGGGAAGGCATATTGCGGAAACCTTTCTCCAACATGAGTTCTCTACTCAGGGCTTTTGGGCTGAATCCAGCACCATCAACGAAAAACACCTTGCCCTCAGGATCCTTGATAAGGGCGAAGAAATCACCGCCTAACCCGCCAAGATGCGGAAGAGTTACGGACAGGGTTAGGCTAGTTGATACAGCAGCATCTACGGCATTACCTCTCTCAATAACCCTAGAGCCTATTAAGGAAGCTAGAGGATGTTCTGAAGCCACCACACCGTCCAGAGATCTGAAGGGATGCTTAAGCATGAGCAAGACCCCTACTAACACAACTATGTGTAGTAATAAAATCATGACCTAGAAAGCTGTGCTGTTCTTAGAGAATTAACTCCAGACTTTGATAATTCTATATTGAAACGTGTGGAAGTAGAGGCCAGTGTATCTGACACAGGGATAGATCCGACACCCGGGAAGAACCACCAGTATCGTGTTGGTTTTGTTTGCGTTTATGATGCTCTGCGGGGTGATGGGAGCACGCTCCGAGCCCTGTAGGGCCTATATCCGTAGATGGGAGGCCCGTGCCGTTGGGCTCAACAGCCGCCCACGACTCGATGATGCCGAGGCAAGTGGAACTCCCAAGGTGAAACCATGAACCCATATAAAATGATTGGAATAAACACCTAGGGAGAAACGGAGTGCTTACGGAACGAAATAGAAACTGTAAAAATTCTTTCAGTTTTGAGCAGGATTTGCGACATTAGGGAGAGATTTTACAACTACGTAAGGATTCTTAGGAGATAGATACTCCTCTCTGTCGCTCTATGTATTCTCTTATATCTTCCCATTTGCTGGACCGGGGGGCAAGGGTTGATGGGTGCCCTACAGGCATGAGGTAGGCTGGATGCACCCCCCGATTAAGGCTGAGTATTTCAGTGACTTTTTCATCTTTGAAAGCACCTACCCCTACAGTCCCTAGCCCTAGGGCTGTGGCAGCTAGGTAAACGTTCTGGGCTGCATGTCCAACATCAATCCATACATACCTGTATCCCCTATCCCCGTACCGTGAAGTAGTTTTCCTGAAATCCACGGCGAAAGTCAGAGTGAGTGGCGCTCTGGCCACGTGTTCCTGATCGAGGGCAGCATCCGAAAGCTCTTTCCTGAAGTCCCCTTCTTTATGGAGGTAGAGGGAATGTCTCTCAACAATATACCGGTATATTCCTTCCCTTAAACCTTCCACACCTCCCTCCCCTACCACCAGGTAGAGAGTTATAGGATACCTTGCGCCTGCACTGGGGGAAGTTCTTAGGCCCTCACCAACTTCGCTGATCCCTTGAGCACTCCAGCATAGTAGGGCAGCCTCTTCAAGGCTTAAGGGCTTCATTAAGTATTCCCTGACACTTCTCCTCCTAAGCATAACGTCTTCAATCCCTTGACCAGTGAGCGGTCTTGGATGAGGAAGCAGAACTTCGGACTCAGGGCTTTCACCTGCAGTCAAGGGTTATCCCTACTATAAGTGGATTAAAAGTAAATAAATAATGAAAAAGGTTACCTATTACTCCGCGTTCCCTTTGTCTGGGCTTCAAAGTATTTGCCCAGATTATTTTCGTTAGCTGAAGGGTGTTACTGACCAGGTCTTTGAATAGAAGTATCCCCCACAGTTTCTTTTGGGGTGTAGGTATTCAACTCCTTCAATACTCAAGGCTCGATAGGCCTCGTCCACGTTATCGACTAAGAAATTGATTCCTGTCTCACCCTCCAGGGGTTGTTTAAGGCCTCTCCAGGTCTTTAGACCTATTTCGACTCCTCCATGGTCGACCCTGTGTGGTCACTGAAAACGTATTTCTTTTGAAGCCCAGGCACTTCTTCATAGAATCTAATGGAGTTCTCAAGATTCTTTACAGTGAGAGTAATGTTCCAAATTCTCTTAATCAAGATTAAGTACCTTTGTTTAAAGGTAAAGTTAGGAGAGAAATATTTACAAAACTAACGAGCTGTTTCTGCGGACGGTCGACCCATCCATAAACTTAAGCATTACTCTAGCTCAGTCTGTGAGGAGTTTTCAGGGTATGTATATTGGTTTCGAATACTTTGGGTATCGATGTTTTGATTATGCTATATAATTAGGGGGTCTGGATTACGTTCCGTGTTAGCTATGAAAATAAGCTTGATAATGCTATCTTGTGGCCTCAGTGTATTTCTTCTGTTCTTCAACATATTCTTTAGCTTTTTCAACCAGTTTGCCTGCATATTTTTGGCGAGAGATTCTTTAACCTTTATGAAAACCTTGTAATCCCGTATAATCTTTCTGACCACCTCAACACTTGGAAATTCTATCGCTCCTACAGGACAGAGGTTGGCACAGGTCGTAAATCTGACGAGACAATTATATGGATTAGCTAGAACTGGTTTTTTAGAGGTGAAATCATGATTGTAAACTCCTCTCCCACATATTACTGTGCACAGCCCGCACCCTATACAAACTGCGGGATCGATCTTTTGGTACCAAAGAATCTTTTTCTTAGCTTAGCCTCAAGTTGATTTACTGACTTAAGAAGGACTTCCTTGAGCCTATCTTCGCTCCCTAAGGAGCTCTCTTCAGGATTAGGAATTTTCCATCAATATTCGCATATAATTCATCGTCTGGAATTATATACTCACTTAGGCAATATAATTCTCCCTTCCAAATAATGGGTACATAATATATTTATTCTTGTGATTAAACCATCTCTAAAGGAAGCTTTTTAAACAGATAATAGCCTCTTTTTAGAGATCAATCTAAAGTTTAAGAATGCTTATAAGGACAGGAACTTTTAGTAAGCCTTAGGTGCGTATTAATGTTGAAGGGTGCTGAAAAGGTTAGGGAGTTCATTAGTAAGTATGAGGTCAATGCGGAAGTATTAGAATTTAATGAGACTGTTGAGAGCGTTAAATCGGCATCGAAGGCTTCAGGAGTTTCTGAGGTTAATATATTGAAAACATTAATAATCGTTGCCGATGGCAAGCCTACTGCCGCAATACTACCTGGCCATAAAAGGCTTGATTTCAAACAGGTGTCAAGCGTTCTAAATGTTAGGAAGGTTAGAATGGCTAAGCCGCATGAGGTATTTGGCATTGCTGGTGTTAGGCCCGGTGAGGTGAGCCCGTTAACTGAGGAGATAAAGAGCTTAGATGTAGTAATTGATGAATCAATTATTAATAAGGGCGAGGTGTTGGTGGGTGGAGGGAGTCTTCACCATCTAGTAAAGGTTGATGCTGGCGAGCTTATCAGGGTACTGAAGCCTAGGATTGCTAGAATTGGAAAGTAGTTGCTAGAAACAGATAATAATACCTGTGGGTGAGCATATGCTGGATAATATTATTATTGCACTTTAATGTATGGTTCTCGAAAATATGTATTATTATGTCTATACACAGCAGAAAAATCTAGAACTGCTCTATTGTCGTTTAAATAAAATTAACTAAAAAGTACACATCTCTAGGTTTTTTAAAGCCTTCCCTACCTATTAATATGGGTGATTGCTTTGCCCAGGTCTTTTACAGATAAGAACAAGGTTCTTGAGTTCGTGCGTGAGTTCGTTGGCGATAAGAAGAATCCGGCTCATCCGTTGCCACTCACCTACCTTGAGGAGCTTGAGGTTGCCTGGGGTAAGCGATGGGGTGCCCAGTCAGAGATCGGTAGGCTTAAGGAGGTACTAGTGATCAGACCTGGTGATGAGGTAGCTCCTCCGGAGGAGGATCTCGTGTTTTACCAGTTCGAGAAAAGGGTTGATGTTAGGAAGGTTAAGGAAGAGTTTGAGAACTTCATCGAAGCCCTCCGGAGTGAGGGCGTCGTGGTTCAGGATATTAGAGAGTTAGTGAAGGATATCGATATTGATGAGTGGATGCTTAAGGAGCCCTACGGCCTGCCTCACGCTAGGTTCGGCGGCCCTGGAGCTAGGGACGTCGGCTTCGTAATCAATGGTGGCGCCATCGTAGGTAGGATGTCCCTCCCCTACAGGAGGGGTGAGGAGTACGTCACTACGAAGGCTTTAGCTGCTTTAGGTGTTCCCATCCTCTTCACGGTTCACGGTAACGGCATGTTCGAGGGAGGGAACGTAGTGTGGTTAGATCCCGAGCATGTGGTTCTTGGTAAGTCAGTTAGAACCAACCAGGAAGGAATAGAGCAGGTAAGCCATGTCCTCAGAATGAACGGAGTTAAGGAAATATATGTGGTCCCTATTCCTGGGCATCTCTACAATACTGAATGGCCGGCAGGGGGATTTGCACACCTGGACTGCGTATTCGGATATGTAGACGATGGATTGGCCTTAGTATATCCGCCCGGCGTCCCATACGAATTCATAGAGTATCTGAGGAGTAAGGGCATAAATATGATTGAGCCACTACCCGAGGAAGCAAGATGGCTGGCCTGCAATACCTTAGCTATAGAACCAGGCAAAATCGTCTTGCCTCAAGAACTAAGAAACACAGTAAAAGCACTAGAAAGGGAGGGAGTAGACGTCATAACTATCCCATGGAATGAAACAAAATACTTAGGTGGCGGCCCCCACTGCGCAACAATGCCACTAATAAGGGATCCCGGCCCGAAGCTGGGGTAAGATGCTGAAACAGCATAAACCGAGTGAATAACTTTAAAAAGTATTCATCTCGCAGCGGAGATTTTCGAAGCCCTCATTAATGGAGTACTGTATTAAGTACTTGAGGATTAATTCGGTTACTCCGGGAGGCTCTAGGACGGTTCTGCTTAATTCGGCAGTAGGGAATGCTTTAGCTCTGCTCTTTGAGTATGAATGGTTTCCTCCACGTGATGAGTGGCTGAGGCTTGGAGATAACGTGTTGTTCGGTGTAGTGAAGGGTGAGGGTGTTGTCCTTCGCTAAAGCTTATTTTGTTTTCGTGGCGGGCCCGCCGGGATTTGAACCCGGGACCTCCGGCTCCGAAGGCCGGCGCC
>CAZFVC010000055.1:0-7488 GCA_964522175.1 uncultured Desulfurococcaceae archaeon | reverse complement strand
GCCCGATAAGACAGTTGAGATGTTGAAGATTATTCTAGAGTTCCATAGGAAGGCCGCGGAAGCGCTTAAGGCGGGAGTAAGCCTCCAGAAAATAAGGGAACTCCCTGTTAGGGTAAGGATCTCCAGAATGAAGGAGATCCACCCCAACGAGTTCGGCAAGACATACGATGAAATAATGAGTGAGATCAATGCATCATTCACTTCTCTTATCGGGGGTGTGGAGCAGTGAGCAGTTCCCTGAGTGTTAAGGAAATAAGGAAAGCACTGAGCGCGAAAGGCTCCCTACTCCTCGTGGAGTCGATACCGGGACTTCAATACAACGAAGTGGTTGAGGTAATCCTAGGCTCGGGAGAGTCAAGGCTGGGTCAGGTAATTGACGTCTCGAAAGATGTGGCAGTGATACAGATATTCGGAGGAGTAGGTGAAGTCAACGTCAAGTCAATAGTTGTCAGGTTCAGGGGAGAGACACTCAAGATACCTGTATCGATAGACATGCTGGGGAGGGTCTTCGACGGTTTAGGCAGGCCTATCGACGGGGGCCCTGAAATAGTTCCTGAGGACTGGCTCGATATTAATGGAGCACCCATAAACCCTGCCGAGAGAGAGCCTCCGTCAGAATTCATAGAGACAGGAGTCTCAGCGATAGATGGTTTATTCTCAATCGTTAGAGGGCAGAAGCTACCTATCTTCAGCGGCGCTGGTCTCCCTCACAACAGGATAGCTGCCCAGATTGTTAGGCAGGCCAGAGTCAGGGGGAGGGGAGAGAAGTTCGCCGTAGTGTTCGCGGCCATAGGCGTCACCTATGAGGAGGCATACTTCTTCCTTGAGTCCCTTAAGAAGGCTGGAAGCATAGAGAACATCGTGTCCTTCATTAACACTGCATCATCACCAGTCATTGAGAGAATCGCCATACCTAGAGTAGCGTTAACCACTGCAGAGTTCCTTGCATGGAAGTACGGAATGCATGTACTCGTCGTGATGACTGACATGACTAACTACTGCGAAGCCCTCAGAGAACTCTCTGCCGCAAGAGAGGAGATACCTGGAAGAAGAGGGTACCCGGGATACATGTACACAGACCTGGCAACGATTTATGAGAGGGCTGGAAGGATTAAAGGTAAGGAAGGATCCGTGACCCAGATGCCCATACTCTCCATGCCTGACGACGACATCACACACCCCATACCCGACCTAACTGGGTACATAACTGAGGGACAGATCGTTCTTTCCAGAGACATGCATAGGAAAGGCGTGTATCCGCCTGTGGATGTGCTGCTATCACTCTCCCGACTAATGAAGGATGGTGTCGGGCCCGGGAAGACTAGGGACGACCACTACCAGGTCTTCATGCAGCTCATAGCCGCCTACACTGAGGGCCAGTATCTCAGGGAGCTATCAGCAATAATCGGGACCGAGTCACTCACGGAGAGGGATAGGAAATACCTGAACTTCGCAGACCTCTTCGAGAGGAAGTTCGTTAATCAGGGAGAGTACGAGAGGAGAACCATTGAACAAACACTAGACATAGGCTGGGAGCTATTAGCAACACTGCCCGAGGAGGACCTCAAGCTGGTGAGCCTAGAATCAATACAGAAGTACCACCCCAAATACAGGAAGGGTAAGGCATAGGTGTTGCTGAGGAATGTCGCAACAAATAATGAAGATACGGCCGACGAAGATTGAGCTAATACGTCTCAGGAGAAGGGTTAAGGTAGCTAAAAGACTGCACAAGGTCCTGAAGGACAGGCTCATAATACTCTCCCAAGAACTCATCGCACTCATTAAGGAGTCAAGGGAGTTGAGGCAGGAAATACATGAGAAGATAGTGGCCTGCGAGAGAAGCCTCATGGACACTGCCTCATACACACCTCCCCTTATGATAGATCTCCTAGCATCCACAAGGATGGAGACGGCGCAGGCAGTTATAGGGACCAGGGTTATTGCAGGGGTTAGGGTACCTCTCCTCGAATACGAAGCAAAGAAAGCAAAGTACGATCCGGCAGCCTACCCCATAACGCTGGAGAATGCTGGGGGATGTTACGAGGAGCTGGTGAGCAAAATACTTAGGTTAGCGGAGATGGAGGCCTCAATACTTCTTGTAGGTAAGGAGGTTTCAAGGGTCAAGAGAAGGGTTAACGCACTAGAAACAATACTTATACCCAGAATAGAGGCAACAATCAAATACTTAATGATGAAGTTCGAGGAGAGGGAAAGGGAAGATAAAACAAGGATGAAAAAGGTTAAGCAACTTCTAGAGAAAAGAAAGTAGGTATAAAGTATTGAAGGATAAGGAAGAGGAAATAATAAACTATTTTCTGAAAGACGAGCTAAAAGCAATACACAGCTACCTACCCAGAAAAAGGAAGACACTCACACAACTACTTCAAGAAGAATTCCCCCACGTCCAGACAAGGGACGGTGGGGTACATATGTTCAGAAAATCCGAGCTGAGGTATGCCATTGAGATCCTTGGCAGCGAAAGCGATAAGCTTCTTCTCCCTATATATTTAGAGATGAGACCTGAATTCACTCAGACCGTAGCAATCTTAGAAGATCCCGTTGCAATAAAGCTGGTCTCCAGAATAGTTGACTTAACACCCTCCAAACCCATGTACCTTTACCCCGTGCAGATAGAGCAGTTAAGAAGGAAAATAGGGACGCTGATATACTACTTAATAAGTCCTAAGAGTTTTACGGAAACATAGCAAGGAAAAACTAACACATCCCATACATCTATAAATACTACTCAACAATACCTAAAGGATATAACGTGCCTGCAATCCTGTTCGATGTGTTCGGGACAATTATTACGTCAGAAGCTGACGACAAAACCCATAGAGATATTTCGAAAGAGCTCTCCAAAATACATGAACAAACATTCCCGCCTGAAGAGCATTTTATTCTCTACAAGAAATATCTTGAAGAATGGCTCGACCCCCGAAGACCCAGCATGATAGCTATGTGGAAAGGGCTCCAAGAACTCTCCTCTAAATACGGATTCGAAATTAAGGTAACGCCAGAAGATTTAGACTTAATGCATAAGAAATACCACAGAATTCATGCCGAGTTATACCCCGATGCTGTAGAAGCAGTTACACTTGCTAAGGAGAAGGTGGGGAGACTAGGTATTGTTAGCGACTCAGATGAAGGAATACCGAAAATCGTTCTTGAGGCTTCTGGATTAATCAAGTTCTTCGATGTCATTATATGTAGCGGCGAGATTCTCTCAAGAAAACCGGAACTTAAAATGTTCATGGAGGCAGCTAAGGCGTTGAGTGTTGAACCTCAGGAATCTGTAGTGATAGGTGATTCATGGAGAGACGTGGTAGGCGCTAAGAACGCGGGAATGAAGGGTGTCCTGCTCGTGAGGAACAGGAGCAAATTACCTATTGAAGCATTCGAGGCTGCTGAAGCTATAGCTATAAGCTTATTGGATGGCGTGAATAAGGCTCTCAAAATTCTGGGCTTATAGATGAAAATCTAGTATATTCTGGAAATCACCTGACCATACAGAGAATGCAGTGCATCTATTGCTTTCTCAAAAGCTTCATATATTTCATTTATAATAATTAATTAAACTAAGTTAATATATATCTAAATTTATTTAAATTTTATAGTAAATTTTATATTATGATTAAAATAATTATTCTCATGTAAAAACCATTTATGCGGTGTATTTCATGTCGGAAAATCTTGAGAAATGGAACCAGTTCTTGAGAGGAATACTTGAAGAGAAGAAAAAGATGGAAGAGGAAATGTTTGAAGACGAACTAACCAGAAAAGTTGTGGAGTATGCTAAATCAAGGGGAGCGGATCTAGTCTCCATAATTTCCGCTGATAAGGCTGCGAAGTTGGCTAAAGAATACTTCCTCTGGGTCCCTCCACAACACTATTTGGAGAACGCAAAATCCGTAATAATTCTGGCGTTGAGAAACGTTGATACTGTTCTGAAAAAACCTGGAATTCTCGTATCTAGACAGAACATAATGATGAACACTCTGCTTAATGAAATTAGTTACTGGGTAGGGAGATACTTAATAGATCTGGGGTATGACGCAATCCCGATTTATGAGATATTTGGTGCGGAAGCTGTATCGAGTTCACCTACAGCCCATCACACCGAGGTTCAGGAAGAAACCATGATACCTATCAAGGTTCTTGCACAGGAAAGCGGTATGGGATCGATAGGTATAAGCGCAATCCTCATAACACCAGAGTATGGTGCTCGAGTCCGTCTAGGAGCAGTAATAACGAGCGCACCCTTAAAACCGGGAAGACCACTCAGCGAGAATCTCTGTTTCGCTGCAAGAAGGATTCTAGGATGTTCACGATGTATTGAAGCATGTGAGGTTCACGCGATAAAGCCTGACGGCTACATAGATTTCGAAGCATGCTGGATGTTCAATAAAGTCTTCAAGAAAAGACATGGATACAGCGGATGCAATACCTGCCAGTACGTGTGCCCAGTGGGGTACTATACGAAGGAACTGCTTCCGGTACCGAACTTACCTAAATGGCTACACAAACCTAAAAACTGAGTTAATCCATTTTCCATTAAACCCCCTTCTCCTTAAGTATGTAGATATATCGAAAGACTTGAACTGGAGGTGTGGGGCTCCGGCCGGGATTTGAACCCGGGACCTCGGGGTCCACAGCCCCGCGCGCTGCCGAACTGCGCTACCGGAGCCACACCGTAATTTGTGTGTTTGGGTGGCTTATAACGTTTAGTTGCTTACTTATTAGGTGTTTTACTTCTTTATTTTCCTAGGGTTGGATGTTGAGTGTGAAGGAATTCGGTGTTGAGGTGTATGTCCCTGACAGTAGTGTAGTTATTGACGGTACTTTGAGGAGGTTAATTATTGACGGGAAGATTGAGGGTAAACTGATTATTCTAAGGGAAATGATTGATCAGTTTGAGGGTATGGCTAGGAGCGGCAAGACCTTAGGTGTCCTAGGTTTGGAGGAGCTGCGCCTCATTAAGACTGCCTGCAAGACTAGGGGTGTTGGATTAGAGATTGCTTCCGTGGGGAGGCGTTTCGATTCCGTTGATGCTTTAGTTAGGTGGTATGCCCTCGATGTCGGGGGGACGCTCATAACTTCCTCACGCACCCAGTTACTGGCTGCTGAGTCAGCAGGAATTAATGTGTTATTCATCCCGCCTTCAAGGACGAGAATTTCTCTCCTGGAGAAGTATTTCGATAGGTGGACAATGTCCGTCCACCTTAAGGAGGGAGCCCCGCCAACAGCTAAGAAAGGGAGGCCCGGGCACTGGAGGCTTGAGGTACTTGGCGAGGAAACCATGACTAGGGAGGAGGTTGAGGCAATAGCTGACGAAATTATTGAGGCAGCGAGAACAACACCTGACGCCATGATCGAGGTTGACAGGCCAGGGTCAACAATCATTCAGTTAGGGGACTACAGAATAGTTATCACTAGACCTCCGATGAGTGATGGCTGGGAAATAACTGCTGTCAGGCCCCTAGTTAAGCCCAGGCTTGAGGATTACAGGCTCCCTGAGAAGCTTCTGAGGAGGCTGGAGGAGAGGGCTGAAGGCATCCTGATTGCTGGAGCTCCCGGAATGGGTAAAACAACCTTCGCCCAAGCCCTGGCGGAGTACTACATGAGGAAGGCGAAGATTGTTAAAACCATTGAGTCCCCGAGGGATATGAGGCTCCCTCCTGAAGTAACTCAATACTCGAAGGTGTATGCAGACCCTGACGAGCTCCATGACATACTCCTCCTCTCAAGACCTGACTACACAGTGTTCGATGAGATGAGGACAGATAGGGACTTCAGGCTCTACGTAGACCTCAGGCTCGCAGGGATAGGGATGATAGGTGTTGTCCACGCTACATCACCTATAGATGCTGTGCAGAGGTTCATAGGGAGGGTTGATCTAGGAGTTATTCCGTCGATTGTGGACACCGTTGTCTTCATTGAGGAGGGTGAGGTCAGGAAGGTCTATGAAGTCACTATGACTGTGAAGCTTCCTACAGGACTGAGGGAGGCGGAGCTCGCCAGGCCTGTTATTGAGGTGAAGAACTTCCTGACAGGGAACCTAGAGTTCGAGATATACACGTTCGGTGAGCAGACGATTGTTGTCCCCGTTAAGGGTGTAGGCATATCAGGGCTTGAGCAGAGGCTTAGGAGGATACTGTCAAACGTTGTTCCCACTGCCGACATAAGGATTGAAGGCAGTCAGGTAAACATTATTGTGCCTAGGGAAGACCTTAGAAGCATTAAGAAGGTTAGGAGGAAGCTGAGGAAGATTGAGAACGAGTACGGTATAACGATAAACCTTAGGCTAGTGTAGGTTGTTGTGATGCACTACACAGAAATCTTGGCCTACCTAGAGAATGCCTCGAGGAATCCCTCACCCAAGGTCAGGGAGGCGTTAAGGGAGGGGAGAGTAATTATTCTCTCCTCCGGTGGGAGGAAGGCACACATATTCAAAAGCAGGAGCAGGGACTACCTAGTGATTCCTGGAAGGGTCTGCACATGCAGAGACTTCGAAATAAATGTGGTTTTCAAGAAGCTTAGGCCCGCCTGCTACCACCTAGTGGCCACACACATAGCTCTGAAGGAAGGGTTTGCAAAAACCTTAAATGTCCCTAGCGACGTGTACGACGACATAATCACGGAAGTGATCTACGCCGGTAAGTCATCAACCCTCAGAAAAATTCTGCATGAGTTAAGGAGTTCAGCGAAGTAATTATTAATAGCTCAGGAATAGCCTACTTTAGGTGTCTAGATGGGGAGAAGGAGAAGGAAAACATACAAGAAGGTTAAGCCGCCTCATAAGAGAATACCTAAGGTGTTCCAGTGTCCGGCCTGCGGACTGCCGACCCTCATAATCGATCTGGAAACATACTACGACGAGGTGAAGGGTGAGGAGAGGAAGAGGGCCTACGTGAAGTGCATGAACCCTGAATGCGGGCTTAGGGCAACCCTCGACGACCTCCCGACAATCTACAGCGCGATGGATGCGTACTCAAAATTCCTAGACGCGTTCACAGAGGAAACCATTGAGGTAAGGTATGAACCCTCCAGAGAGGAGAGGGAGATTGAGGAGTAGCGGCAGCGAAGGCGGTAAAATACATCAGTACCTTAAAGATAAGGTTCTTTCCGGCGAGAAAATACATCTAAGCCTAATAGATCCCGATAAGGCCGTCGACATAACCCAACTGATGAAGGTTGCTGAGGAGCTTAAGGATGCAGGAACAGATGCTTTCCTAGTAGGCGGGTCCGTAGGTGTTTCAGAGCAGGACACGGATACAGTGGTTAAGGAGCTTAAAAGGCTTGGTAAGCCAGTTATACTATTCCCAGGGAACGTCACAGGAATTTCTAGGTATGCTGACGCAATACTTTTCATGTCGCTCCTAAACTCAGACGACCCATACTTCATAATAGGTGCGCAGGTTCTTGGAGCGCCTATCATAATGAGGTACCGCCTAGAAACACTGCCGACAGCCTACATAATAGTCGGGT
>CAZFVC010000054.1:0-8152 GCA_964522175.1 uncultured Desulfurococcaceae archaeon | reverse complement strand
CGTCAGCTATTGGTATAGTGAGGAGGGATGCGAAGCCCACTAGCGCTGTAATTACCCCGGCCCACTCTAGCCTACTTGGCTCCCTGACCATTCCAGCCTCCCATAATTAATGGAATTACGACTTTATGTATTGAGGTCTTCTGTTCTCCCTAATTAGCTCACGATCAATTATAAGAGGATACCCATTTACTATGACATGAGTTGGCCAGCCGCAGAGCTCAGTTCCTTCATAGGGTGTCCAGTCAACCTTGTGATGTAAGTTATCGGCCTTCACCTTCAGACATAAATCGGGGCCGATAACTGCGATGTCTGCATCGCTTCCTACCATTAAAGCACCTTTTCGGGGGTAGATACCCATAATCCTTGCCGGATTGATTGATGAGACCTCCACATATCTCCTTAAGCTTAGGAGACCCAGTTTCTTAACCCCGTAAGTAAATACTAACGGAAACATTGTTTCAAGGCCTGGGATACCACCCCAAGCCTCCCACACGTCTCTCTCCTTACCGTCACGAGGAGAGGGAGCGTGATCAGATGTCACCGCATCTATTGTTCCATCACTTAAGGCAAGCCAAAGAGAGTCTACATCATCCTTCGTCTTCAAGGATGGATTCGTCTTAAGGTAGTTGCCCCACTTCTCAGCATCCTTCCTTGTGAAGAAGAGGTAATGTGGACAGGTTTCTGCCGTTATTTTCGCTCCTCTACATTTAGAGGCCCTAACCTCCTCGGCTCCTTCAGCCGACGAGGCATGGACTATGTGAATCCTTGCATCTAGGTATTCAGCAATCGCTGCAACCCTTCTAATGGCGGCAGCCTCTCCCTCAGGAGGCCGTGATTCATGATGAGCCAGTGGATCATGCCTGCCCTCAGCCATGAACTTCTGGGTGAGGTAATCTATAAGCGAGTCATCCTCAGCATGAATCATCGTCAAACCATTCAAGCTATTAATTTTCGCTATAACATCCGTTAAGGTGGAGTCATATTTAGGTCTGAAAGGTTTACAGGTGAAGAGTTTGAAGGCCTTAACCCCCTCACGTCGGAGGCTCCCGGCCGATGAAAGGTTCTCCTCATTCATCATTCCTGCAATAATACTGAAGTTAATGAAGGAGTCTTTAAGACCTGCCTCAATCTTCAGCTTCAATCTCTCAACACTATCCATGTAAAGCCTTAAGGGCATATCATAAAAGGTTGTTATTCCTCCGAATGCTGCGGCAATACTTCCTGTGGCAAAGTCCTCATGATGTGTGTAGTCCGGGTCGTATATGTGGGCATGTATATCTATCGCTCCCGGAACGGCTATGCCTCCCCCACCGTCAATAATTTCATCGAATCCCTGCAAGGGAGGTGCTGTCTTCGAGATCCCCGATATCACTCCGTCCTCAATAATAATGACTGCATCGGATGTGGTATTCCCTGTTAAAGGTACTCTCACATTCTTAAGCAGTATTCTCATTTCTCATCCCACCCCAAGAAAGGATTAACGACCTTACCAGCTAAAACATCGACAACACCTAAATCAGTGACCCTCACTTCAGGAATTACAGGAAGCGAGAGGAGCCCGATCGTCATGAATATTGCGTGGAAATTAACGGAAAGCATCTGAAGGGAGCCTATGTAGCTCTTAAGCTTCCTGTAAACAGTTTCGAGAGGCTCATCAGTCATTAAACCTGCTATGGGGAGCTTCATCCTTCCCACCACTGCTCCATTAACTACAGCGACCATCCCTCCCCCCATGTCGCTGATCTCGTTAACGGCTTTAGCCATCTCTTCAGGGGACTTACCCACGACAACAATGTTATGCACGTCGTGAGCTATTGACTGGGCTAAAGCACCCTCAGTGATTCCTAGCCCGGTTACAATACCTTTCCCAATATTGCCGGTGGCGTGATGTCTCTCCACAGTGGCGACGTATGCCACATCTTTTCCTTCGGGAAGCATTACTGCGCCGTTCTTTACTGGGAGTTGGAGCTCAACCTTCTTAGTTATTGCTTTCCCAGGTATTGCCTTAATGCCTAGGAACCTGACCTCACCTTCCTGTATGGGGGCCTTAAGAACAAGATCTTCGCCGCTCAGTTTCCTTTTCAGGTTTATAGTTCTGTAAGCGAAATCAGGGTACTTGAAGCTACGATTCTCTGCAGCCACATACTTCCCGTCCTTAACGACAATTTTTCCTCCCACAATAACGTGCTTCACTAAGAACTTTCGGAAGCTCTCCAAGAAGACTATATCGGCAAACCTTCCAGGAAGAATGGCGCCAACCTCCTTAAGGCCTAGATACTCGGAGGCGTTCAGTGTAGCCATCCTCACAGCCTTAATCGGATCCACACCCAGAGAAACAACCTTCCTCAGAATCCTGTCAATATGACCCTTCTCGTAAAGCTCTATTACCTCCATATCATCAGTTGCGAATGTGAGATATCTTGTGCTGACCCTCATATAAGTGAGGATCTTAGATAACTCCTCAAGATCCTTCCATGCTGAACCCTCCCTCATAAGTATTCTCATGCCGTTCCTAAGCTTCATCAATGCCTCGGCAACGAAGGTTGATTCGTGATCCCCCTCAATCCCTGCAATCTTGTATGGAACCAGCATGTCCTCAGAGAGCTGGGGAGCGTGACCGTCCACAAGCTTTCCCGCCTTCATGGCCGTAACTATTTTCGTCAGAATATCTTCATCAGCTGAAATAACGCTGAGGAAATCCATGACCTCACCCAGGCCAATGACCTCATCATACTTCATTAACTCCTCAATATCGCTCGCCGTTATGTATTTCCCGGGTGTATCCAGACCTGCCTTAGTTGGAGGCACGCAGGAGGGAGCATAGAAAAATATTCTTAGAGGAGTGTACGCAGACTCCCTAATGAATAGCTTAACCCCCTCAGCACCCAGAACATTACCTATTTCATGAGGATCCGCCGCCACCGTCGTCGTCCCATGAAGAAGAACACCTTTAGCGAACTCACGAACTGTGAGGAGTGAGGATTCAACATGTACATGCGGCTCAATAAAACCTGGAGAAACAATTTCCACCTTCTCTGCGTCAATAACTAAAGTGTCATCGCCTCGGAAACGATCTATATCAAAATACCCCACCCTAACTATGTAGTCCTGCCAGACAGCGATATTCACCCTCTCCCTAATATCGTTCATGACCACATCAATAGTGTTGGCATTCTTAATGATGAGGGTGGATTTAATCTCTCCCTTAGCAGCCCTAATCAGGTTCTGCAATAGTTTTACGTCAGGCTTAAATCTTAATTTCTTATTGGTTAAAGCCTGCCGTGAATCCATACCTGAATCACTTATGTGTTAATTAAGCACCAATAAAATAAGGATTTATATACAATTCTTAAATTAAAAAGGGATTGAAATGTCTGACATATACATTCGAGGAAAGTTTATTATAACTATGAATAAAGCGAGAGAAATCATTAAGGACGGATGTGTGGCCGTAGACGACGGCAGAATAACCGCTGTCGGTAAGTGTTCCCAGCTCGATAAGGACTTCAAAGGGAAGGCAGACTTCGAGATTGATGCTTCCCGACACATAATTATGCCAGGCCTTATAGACACCCATGTCCACTTAGTTCAGGGAATGCTTAAGGCATGCGCAAACTACCTTCCACTGATTCCTTGGCTTAAGGATAGGGTGTGGCCTCTTCAAGGAAACATGACGGCCGATGATGCGCTCGCTGCAGCTACCTTAACCATGCTTGAAATGATTAAGACAGGAACAACAACTTTCTTAGAGACAGGTATGGTGGGCAGGTACGGGCCTGACAGAATTATTGAGCGTATTCACAGCATAGGGCTCAGAGCTGCTGTGGCCAGGCATGTAATGGATATGACGGGCTACGCCACGGAAGAGGGTGCTCTACATCCCGGACTGGTTGAGAGCGGAGAGCAGAGTATGGGGGACACTGTAAGGCTCTACAATAAGTATCACGGATGGGATGGAAGGATATTCATATGGTTTGGGCCGAGAACGCCTGGAGCAGTAAGTGTCGAGCTCTACCGGGAAATGTCTGCTAAAGCTAAAGAGATGAATACTGGAATAACTATGCATCTCGCTGAAGTCAGAGATGATCTAGTATACCTCAAGAAGGAGTTCGGGATGAAACCTATAGAGTTCGTTGACTGGGTAGGTCTAACAGGCCCTAACGTAGTGCTTGTACACCTAGTGTGGATAGATGATGTCGAGATAAGGAAACTGGCGGAGACGGGAACCCACGTAAGTCATAACCCGTCCTGCAACAGCAAGCTAGGTTCAGGGATTGCTAGAGTATCCGACATGCTGAAGGCGGGAGTTAATGTCACTCTAGGGTGTGACGGAGGGCCCAGCAACGATAACTATGACCTTATCGAGGAGATGAAGCTTGCTGCACTCCTTCAGACCGCCCGAACGATTAACCCTGAAGAAATCAGGGCGGAAGACATCCTAGAGATGGCGACTATTAGAGGAGCTAAGGCCCTCAATTTGGAGAAGGAGGTAGGATCCATAGAGGTCGGGAAGAAGGCAGACATTATAACGATTAATTACTGGGACCCTAAACTAATGCCCCTCAACGACCCCGTGTCACACATTGTTTACGCCGCCCATGGGGACGACGTAAGCGATGTAATTATTGATGGGAAACTCATCATGCGAAATAGGAGGGTTTTAACCATAGATGAGGATCAGGTGTTGAAGGACGTGTGGAAACATGCCCAAGAACTTTTCGAAAGGGCAGGCATTTGCAGAGAACCGGAGGTGAAGTGGCCAATACTGTAAACTACTAGTTTTTTACTTCGGCTTAAAGAATAATTTCGGAGGAATTATGGTAAGCGACTACATCAGGGAGCTTATCGCGAAAAGAATTGCTGGAGATATTGTAATAAGTAATGACTTCGGCGCCTCCTTAAGGAGATGGAGAGAGATCTTTAACTCAACCCAGCAGGAGATAGCCAGAGTTATGGGGATTAGTGCCTCAGTCATTAGCGACTATGAGAAGGGGCGTAGAACACCTGGCGTAAAGTTCCTTAAGAGGTTTGTAGATGCACTCCTCCTCGTCGACTCGAGGAGGGACTGGGAGGTTCTGAAGCAGCTGGCTAAATCACTTAATCTGAATGTCGGTGCAATAATAGATGTGAGGGAGTTGAGTGAGCCTATGCTTCTCCACGAACTCCTTAAGGCTGTGGAAGGATGTGTCGTTAACAGCCATCTTCCCAGGGTGGATTTATACGGCTACACAATTCTGGACAGCTTAGGAGCTATAGAGACTATGAGTGGGAACGAGTTCTGGCAGATTATGGGTATGACCAGCAGAAGAGCGCTGATTTTCACGAGAGTGTCGACAGGCAGGTCGCCCATGATTGCAGTCAGGGTCGCTCCGGTGAAGCCTTCTGTGGTGGTTCTCCACGGCACAAGGAGGGTTGATCCGCTCGCCATAAGATTAGCTGATAAGGAAGGGATTCCGCTGGTGCTTTCCCTCAAAAATAGTGTGGAGGATATGGTGAGGGATCTGAGGAGGGTCACATCCCTCTATCTCTGATTCTTCACCCGCCCGACGTGAGTTTAAGAATGGCTTTAGCTATGTCGCCACCGGCCTCCTTAAGGGCAATAATAGCCTTCTCTCGGGAAACTCCCGTTTGCTCCATAACGAAGGCCACATCCTCATCAGAGAAAGCCGTCTCCTCAACCATCATTTCCTCAGTATCCACAACTCTCTCAGACCTAGCAATAATCTGGTACACTTTCTGTCCCTGAATCTTCATAATGGTTACTTGAGGACTGGAGAGAACTATTTCTTTCCCCTCCAACTCTATTATCACGGACTTAACGTTGGAGAGTTCCTTAACGTCTATACCCATCCTCTTCATCATTCTTTTAAGTTCACGCGGGTTTGTCGAAGGCATTTTCTCTTACCAGTCTAGCTTATTACTTGAGATATATAGAGTTTTCTTAGGTGAGAAGGATGAGTAAAGTTACTCTAAAAATACTTGGCAGCGGCCGGGAAGTGGGCAGGGCCGCTACGGCCGTCGGGGACGGAGAGACCTTCGTATTAATGGATTACGGAGTTAACTTCAGCGATAACGATGAGCCGCAACTACCCCAACACATAAGGCCCACAGCTGTTAAGGCAGTTGCAATATCTCATGCACACCTAGACCACATAGGTGCTGCACCATTCCTATACATATCGTCACAGATACCTATACTGATGACATCAATCACTCGGGAACTCGCCGAAATAATGATTAAGGACTTCCTTAAGCTCTCAGGATATTACCTGCCTTTCGAGCAGGTCGATCTGGACACAATGGTCGATAATACAATAGAGATAGACTACGGGAAGGAATACCGATTCAGCGACTTCGTTATAAAGTTCATCAACGCCGGACACATACCCGGAAGCGGCATGATTCTAACGGAATTCAACGGCACGAAAGTCCTATACACGGGAGACGTCAACACTATCGACACCTACTTAGTTGAGGGGGCCTCAACCATGGGTGTTTCAGCTGACGTGCTGGTTATTGAGGGAACCTACGGAAACTCAGTTCATCCCCCAAGAGAAGAGATAGTTAACGAATTCCTAGAAAGTGTTAAGGAGGTTGTGGAATCAGGCGGGAACGTGCTTATACCTTCCTTCAGTCTAGGGAGATCTCAGGAACTAATGAGCATATTTGCAGAGAAAATGCCGGAGGCCCACATATTCTATGACGGGATGGTTAGGAGAATAACTGAAGTAATGATTAGTCACCCCGAATTCATCAATAAATATGAAGCATTAACTAAAGCCGCAAATAATTTCAAGGCCGTCAGGAACTCGAGCGAGAGAAGAAGGATAGTGAAAGGGGAAGGAAACATAATAATATCCTCTGCCGGCATGCTTAAGGGAGGGCCTGCACAGTACTACCTCAGGAAACTTAGTGGAAGTAAGAAGAATGCAGTATTCCTAGTGTCTTATCAGGCCCCCGGAACACCTGGAAGGAATCTCCTGGAATATGGGTCTGTCGAGGAGGAAAGGAAAAAGATTAGTGCAAGGCTCCAGTGGTTCGATTTCTCAAGCCATGCAGGGATGGACGGTCTTCTAAAGCTGGCAGCAGACCTGAAAGGACTGAAGAAGATAGTTCTTGTCCATTCCGATGAGGCTGTAGGGATGCAATTCAAGCAGAGGCTAGAGGAGATCGTTGGGGAAGGGAATGTGTACTTCCCAACGAACGGCGAGACCCTTACCTTCGAGTTCTAATGTGATTTACTTAAAAAGCCCATCTTTATACAAATATATTATTGGAGGGAGAGAAATGTTTGTAATTAAGCAACATATGGAGATACTTCTAAAAATAGGTGGCAGCACCACAGTAGATAACTTAACTAGCACCGCTCGACTACCAAGAAACCGTGTGCTTAAGAATGTTATGGAGCTGCATGTGATGGGGCTCGTCAATAGAGAAGGAGACATTATTAGGGTGACCGGTGCTGGAGAAATCCTTATTGATGCTTGGAAACTTGCTGGAGAAAGAGAATTCGAGGATCCCTGGTTAAATTCAGCAATAATTTACGCCTTACATATAGGTGCATCAACAGGATACCTCCCTAATGAATGGGTGAAGTTGCTTGAGCCCAGAGGCCTTACTTTCAACGGTGAAGTAGTTGAGGCCGGTAAGTACGTTATCGAGTCCTACAGAAAGGCAAGACCGTTAATCTACATAACGCCAGAGATCGCGGAGTTCCTGACAGGCCTGCCCGACGGCCCAGCTTTCTATGATGCCCTAGTTTCTTACAGGGATTCGATGGGTTTTGGAAACAACGTGATTCATGCCCTAGAGGCAAGTAGAATAATCAAAATATCTCCTCCTATAAGGGGTAAGGCAACCTATGTAGTGACGCAGGTCGGGAGGAAAGTTAAAGATGCATTAATGCGTATACCGCTCTATAGCTCGGTTATTTTAATAGATGAGAAGACTGTGGAGGCTCTCGAGAAAGATCATCTGGAGGAGTGGGAAGAGAGAAGGTTCGAGGATCTCAACCTCAGGCATGGCAGGAAAATTACGGACGCAGGTAGGTCACTTATTGAGGGATTCGCCGCACAGACCGCATCCCTAAGCAGAATACTCCCAATACATCTAACCAGAGAAGATGTTGAGGTACTTAAAACCGTCTCAGCCT
>CAZFVC010000053.1:0-8217 GCA_964522175.1 uncultured Desulfurococcaceae archaeon | reverse complement strand
ACTAGGTACGCCCATGCAAGGATTAAAGGGATCGACTACTCTGAGGCCCTTAAGTATCCGGGTGTACTCAGAGTAATTACAGCTAAAGATATTCCCGGAATCAATGACGTCGGTTACGTCATACCTGACCAGCCCCTGCTTGTGGAGTCTAAGGCGAGATATATTGGGGACATCCTGGCCCTTATAGTGGCTGAAGACCCGTACGTCGCTAGGGAGGCTGAGGAGCTGATAAGGGTTAATTACGAGAAGCTTCCAGTGATCACCGACCCGCTTCAGGTAATTGATTTAAGGACTCTTGAGGAGAAGGAGCATCCACTTATTCATGAGGAGAGAGGCTCCGACGTAATCACACACTTCAAAATAAGGAAGGGTGATGTTGAGAAGGCTGTTAAGGATGCGGACGTCGTTGTGGAGGGTGAGTATGAGACACCTTTCCAGGAGCACGCATATCTGGAGCCTGAGGCCACGATAGCTATTCCGGAGTCTGACGGAGGGGTCACACTGGTATCATCAACTCAGTGTCCATTCGATGTCAGGAAGATTGTTGCTAAGGTTCTCGGAGTAACTCAGAATAAGGTCAGGGTCATTGTTCCAGCCGTTGGCGGAGGTTTCGGAGGTAAGGAAGACGTTGCCGACGAGCTGGGGGCTAAGGCGGCCCTCGCAGCCGTGCTTACAGGTAGGCCAGCGGTCGCCTTACATACTCGTGAGGAGTCAATGATTGGCCACAGCAAGAGACACCCTATGAAGGCTTGGTACAGGCACGCAGCAACTAGGGACGGGAAACTGCTGGCTGTTGAGGCAAACATTGTTCTCGATACAGGAGCTTACGCTTCTTTAGGCCCGTTCGTTGCTTGGAGAGCAACAGTCCACTCCACTGGGCCCTACAGGATTGAGTCGGCCAGGGTTGACACGAAGGCTGTGTACACCAATAATGTGTATGCAGGAGCCTTCAGAGGTTTCGGAGGGCCTCAGACAGCGTTCGCTGTGGAGCGGCAGATGGATCTTCTGGCCGAGGAGCTCGGCATGGATCCCGTGGATCTCAGGCTGAAGAACGTTCTTAGGGAGGGTGACAGAACTGTCCACGGCCAGCTCCTCACTGCGGAGCATGGTGTAGGTCTTGAGGAGGCTTTAAGGAAGGCTGTGGAGGCCGCTAAATGGTATGAGAAGAGGAAGACATACTCATCCCAAACAGGCGTGCTGAGGAAAGGGATAGGTGTCGCGTTAATGTATCACGGTAACTCAATAGGTGTTGAGGGTGCTGACTACTCCTCAGCGACACTGATTGTGAACAGGGACGGCTCAATAACGTTCAGGACAGGGCTCATGGATATGGGTCAGGGAGCTTTATGGGGCCTCGTACTCATAGCTGCTGAGATACTTGGCGTACCACCTAAGTACTTCAAGGTTGAGTACCCTGACACAGCATCCACTCCTGACGCAGGTCCTACGGTGGCTTCGAGAAGCACAGTTATGGGCGGTGCCGCAACAGTTAATGCTGCGTACAAGCTGAGGCAAAGGCTTAACTACGTAGCTTCCAAGATTCTGGGATGCCCTGAAAGCGATATAGAGATCAAGGCCCCTGACGTGTACTGCAGGTCTGACCCATCGAAGAAGACTAAGTGGATGGAGGTTGTTGAGCAGTCCTTCTGGCTCGGCATACCTCTGCAAGAGTTCGGCTACTTCAGGGCCCCGCCGGCTGAGTGGGATGAGGAGACAGGTCAAGGAGCTCCCTACGTGACATATACGTTCGGAGCCATAGTTGCTGAAGTGACTGTTGATACTGAAACGGGCGGTGTTAAGGTTGACAGAATAGTTACGTCCTACGACATCGGTAAAGTGATTAACAGGGTAGGTGCAGAGCTCCATTCAGAGGGCGGAGCGATTCAGGGACTAGGCTACGCGCTTATGGAGGAGATAGTTCACGACACTGAGGGCAGGGTGGAGAACCCGAACCTATCGACATACTACGTACCCACAATATATGACGCCCCTGACGAGATAGTGTCTCTATGGGTTGAGGCAGGCTATAGAAGAGGGCCCTTCGGCGCTAAGGGTCTCGGCGAGCCCTCAATCAACGCTATAGCTCCAGCGATAGTTAATGCAGTAAGCCACGCAACAGGGGTTAGGTATAACTCAATACCGTTGACGCCTGAGAAAGTGTTCATAGGTCTGAAGAAGGCCGGGAAGATAAGGCTGTGACTTAATTTGCTGAAGTAAATAAACATAATTAATATTTTCTTTCACTCCGTTAAAGGGGATAGGATGAGGGTTGTTGTTAGGAAGGGCAGGCAGGAGATTGTGCTGGAGAACATCTCCACTCAGCCGGTTGCTGAGCAGTTAAGTAAGGACATCAACGAGTTGCTCTCAAGTAAGAACACAGAGATGTACTACTTCTTTGAGGGAGGGCCGGGCCCTGCAGGCGGGGGGATGATTATAAGGATAAGGCTTTCACGGAGACTTAACGACACTGACATCACGGCCTTAAGGAAGTTCTTCTCCGTGAGGAATGCGGAGGTTGTCATTGAGTAGTTCTTGAATTAATGTCTGGAGCTTATTTTCCTTCATTACGTGTTATACTCGGTGATTAAATGCCGTTCCTTAGGCGTAGGAGGAGCTTCCCTTTAAGGGTTGGCGACATTATGAGCACACCACCTATCACTGCGAGAAGGGAGGACTCTATTGAGGAGATGGCTAAAGATTATGTAGGATAACGTGATAGGAAGCGTCATCATTGTGGATGAGGAGGGGAAGCTGGAAGGGATAGTTACTGAGAGGGACATTATTTACGCGGTCGCTAAGGATAAGGCCGCTAAGGGTCTCCCGGTCTATATGATAATGACGGAGAACCCGATAACCACAACACCTGACACACCCGTTATGGAGGCAGTCATCGCTATGAGGGAGTCCAACATTAGACATCTTCCCGTAGTTGATCGGGAGGGGAGGCCTGTTGGAATGCTTTCACTTAGGGATGTTCTCGATGCAGTAACCACACTTATGGAGATAATGGTTACAACCAGGAAGTAGGTGTTTTCCACTTAATACTTCTCAACCACGTTAACTGCTTTTAATGTGCCGTTAGTTAAGTAGTTGAGGATCAGGTTTGAAGGTTAAGGTTGTTGACCACCCTTACGTCCAGGCCGTGTTAACCGAGTTAAGGAATGTTGACACAGGCCAGATAGAGTTCAGGAAGTCTCTCGTCCGCCTAGGGAGGGCGTTAGGCTTCGAAATAATTAAGGAGTTCCCGACCGAGACGGTGTGGGTGAAGACACCTCTCGGTGTTGAGGCGGAAGGGCTTAGAATTAAGGGAATGAATAAGGTTGTGATAATAACGATTCTTAGGGCTGCATGGCCCATGACTGAAGGCCTCATCAAGGTCTTCCCCCAGGCTAGGCAGGGTATAGTGTCGGCAAGGAGGGTTGAGGAGAAAGGTATGAGTCCAGACAAGAAGTTCGAGATAGAGGTCTCCTACGTGAAGATTCCTCCCATAGGCGCGGAAGACACAGTGATTCTCGTGGACCCCATGATAGCAACAGCATCTACTATGGAGGTCATTCTGCGTAAGGTTCTTGAACATGGTAAGGCCCGCCGCTACATAATCGCGTCAGCTATAACGACCCCCGTAGCTGTGGAGAGACTTACTAAGGTGTGTAGGGAGCTGGGTGTTGATGCTACACTCTACACAGCATCAATAGATCCCGAAATCAATGATAAGGGATACATAGTTCCAGGTCTTGGCGACGCAGGTGACAGGGCCTTCGGCGGGTAATAATTTAAGAAAACCCTATTTTATTCCTTAGACTATTCATTCTCTCCACGAAGCTGACGATGCTTTCAACATCCTCACCATCAACACTCACAGATCTTTTCCCTGTGAATCCGTCTACACAACCTGAACGCGTTACTGCCTCAAGCATCCCTATTACTTCCTGAGGGGTGACTGCAGGTTCACCCACACCTATTAACGACGTAATTACCTCGGCCAGTGCGTAGGCACCTCTATTAGAATTCGATCCCAGCACGAGGAAGTCTGTCCTGAGGTATGTTGCTATACCTCCCCTGCAGGGGCACCGGCAAACACTCCCGTAGGGGACATACTTACGGACGGCCTCATAAACAACACCCATACCTACCTCGTTGCCGCCGTCACCTATCCCTATGGTTACTCCTGCACTTCGTCCCAGATCCTTAAGCAAGATCTCTGCATTAATATGGTACTGCGTTATATCTAAGCCTCCCATACTATGGTATATTCCAAGCGTGTTTGGTCCTGGCTTCTCTATAAACACTACCGCTGCCGGGTTTAGATAACTCCACATGTTTCTGAGGAATTGTTGAGAGCAGCGTTCCTTCTGAGGAGGTGCAGCAATTACGGTCGGCTCCCTCCCTAAACCATCCGCTACCTCATAGCCATTAATCACCTTAGGGCGGAATCCTAGCGTTTCCAGCGCGGAGTATATACACCTCACTGACTCCTCTGCCGCTTCAGTCACCACCACAGGGACGGCCCCTAACTTAAGGAGAGCTCTATACAGTACCGCCGTTCCTAGAGGGCCGTCAGTTTCCTGTATGTAGTTAGGCGGGACCCTGAACCCCGTGACCATCAGGACATTTTCTCCTGTATTAACCCTTCGAATAATTTCCTCTGCCGCCTCAGCCAGATAGGATCTTCCCTGCCTAGACTGAAGCTCGTCTGCAAGATCCTTCAGATACTTTCTGAGCCCGCCCTCCACTAGGAGGTTATGTAGGTTTATCGCCAATTCCTTCATATTCTCCTCCACTAGCCACCCCCTCTAGTCGGGTTAGGTATCTGTAAATATGTGTTGATTCATAACTATATGGGGAGGATTATAGGGGCCGGTATTCTGGAGAGGGCCGGTGTAAGGATTGTGTGGATGGATAGTATGGGTTCTAAGAGTCTCTCCCTATTCCTTGACTGCGGGCGTTCGAAAATTCTTATAGATCCGGGAGCGGCCGTTATGCAGCCCGGGTATCCGCTCCCGGCCGAGGAGAAACTTTCCTTAAGGAGGAAAGCTAAGGAGGAGATCCATAGCTTCCTTCAGGAGTCGGGCACAGTAATTATCACTCATTACCACCACGACCACTACTTCCTTCCGAGCGATCCTGAGGTGAACGACCACTACGCCTTCTCGGGGAAGCTCCTCATCATGAAGAACCCGAATAAATACATTAATGAGAGTCAGTGGGGGAGGGCCCGCAGGTTCCTGGAGGAGCTCGTTAGTGTGGAGAGGGGTGATTTAGGAGAGCTCCTCACACAGCCTCAGGAGAGTGAATTCAGGGATCCCGTGGATGAGTTATCTGAGGCCCTCTCCATAGATGTCGGTGCGTACGCTAAGAGGAGGAGACAACTTCTTGAGAGGGGCAGGCAGTGGTTCACTAAGCTCGCATCGATGTGGAGTTCCCACGAATGGGTTAGGGAGGCAGAGTTCTTCTCCGGCACTAGGATCGTTTGGGGTGATGGGAAAAGATTCGAGTTAGGGGATGCGGAGGTATGGGTTATGGAGCCACACTTCCACGGGGTTGAGTATGACAGAACCGGGTGGGTGACGCCTGTCTTCATACGTTGCAAAGGATACAGAATATTCCACTCAAGCGACCTGATGGGGCCTATAATTGAGGACTACGCTACAGAGATAGTACGGCTCCGGCCCGACATAGTTATTCTGGACGGTCCCCCCACCTACCTATTCCCCTACATGTTTAACAGGATTAATCTCAGGAGAGCTGTCATGAATGCTGTCGCGATCGTTAAGGCGAAACCTAAAATAATTATTTACGATCATCACCTCCCTCGAGACGTGAAGTGGAGGGCGAGGGTTTCAGAGGTGTTTAAGGAGGCGGAGGCTGAGGACGTGGCTGTCGTGACAGCCATGAAGTATCTGAGAGGTTTCGACACATACCTAGACATGGTTTCTTCAATATAGCTCCTTAGTCACTCCTTCCCGCCTAGCCTTAGAGTCATCAGGAAGTATGTGCCTAGGGCGATAGCTATAATTACTGGAAGTATCGTTACTGATAGAATCATTATCCTGAAGTTTTCTTCCCCTAAGTAGGTAGCTATTGCATCGCCGTAATGATACATTGTTATGATGAATGTTAATTCAGCTATCACTACCCCTACCGCGATGTATAGGGTTTTCCTAGCTAGGTTTTCGAGGGCCGGTGCCATCCCTCCCCCAATTTTCTCTAGGAGGGTGTGGACGTATTTCTTAACTCTCTTACCGAGCCTGTAGATAACGTAGGCTGCTAGGGGGAGTGTCCCGGCAGAGAAGATTGCAGCTGCCTCAATACCAACGGCCTCACTCACCCACACAATGCCGAGGATCATGGCTATTAGAACTATAAGCATCTCTCCAACACTATGCATAACTGTCTTGAAAACATCTTGAACCATTGTGTGGATAGGGGACTCGACAAGTCTCCGCAGCCTTAACGCGGCTTCATCAACCCTCCTCACAGTTTCTTCATGAAGCCTCCTCATCACCCCACGAATAACTCTCCTCTTATTATTGACGAGCAGTGAACCTGCTACAGAACCGAAAACTATTGTTAAGGCAGCGACAGACATAACGTATCTCGGCACGAGACCTGCAATATTTGCGTAGAACGCAATTACTAGGGCCAGCTCGCTCACAGTCGATAGGTAGAAACCTGTCTCGAGGCCGTGCTCAAGGCCCAGACCGCTGCTTACTACAGTAGAGAAAACTATCGATACTGTATGTATCGCTACGAGTGCTAGGGAGAGCCCCAGTATGAGGGCAAGCTGGTTCGGTGTTGGGGGCGATGACGAGATATGTATACCCATCGAGATTAGGAAGAGAACTAAGAAAACAGACCTCACCGGGCGGAACATCTTCATTAGGCTGTAGGAGGACTTGATGCTGGACGTAGTTAATCCAGCTATGAATGCCCCGAAAGCTGATCCAAGGCCTATGAGGTTGGTGGCCACACCCATGAGGAGGCCGTAGGCTATTAGGAGTATTAGACCGGACTCATTCGGCTTAACTATCTTGGCGATAACCTTCGTCGATAGTTCGAGAGCTATGAAGAATATGGCTATACCTAAGGCAATCATCTCCACTATGAATAGGAGAGGTGCGTTAACGGCCCCGCTAATCATCGCTAAAGCAACCACAATAACTATGTCCTCTACGGCTGCAACCATTAGTATTGTTTTATACACTTCTTTCGAGCCGGGCGGGACCTCCTCCAGGAGCCTGTAGGTGAACACTGTCGAGGAGAAGCTCGCTATTAGACCAAGTATTAACGCTTCGGTGAATGTTAGGCCAAGTATTATGGAGACACCTACAGTTATTGGGACTGCGAGCAGAAGCTCTATCACGGTTATGTAGAGCGGGAAGCTCCTAATGTACTCAAGCCTCGTAACATGTATCTCGAAACCTATCTCGAAGAACAGGAGCAGAATACTTATCTCGCTGAAGAAAAGGAGGGCACTGCTCAACTCCTCCGGGATCGTGAATAGGTAACCGACCACGAGGCCGGAGAGCAGATACCCTATAGCGGGAGATAGTTTAAGCTTCCTAAGCAGCACGCCGAAGCCGAATCCCAGCGCAAGCATCAGAGCGAAGAATAGGTAAGGCTCCCCCTCCACAGCCTTCACCAACTCAACACATACCCATGCATCAATCACCGTCCGAGGATACAGTGGATTGTTTGATTAACCTACCTAAAAACAGTCCCTAATAACTTACTTCCCACTACTTAAGTACATATCCGCATCCTTGAAAGAGCGTGTTTACGGTATGTAGCTGGAAATCATCCATCCGGCCACAAGTAGTGCGAGAACTACAGCAACCGCAATCCTTACCTTGAAGTACCCTACCTTAACATCCGCTAGGGGTACATACCTGTTGCTCAGGTAACCGACCATGTAAGTCAGTATGAAGCCAGCGATCTCATCAGCTATCACATGTTGCTTAACGAAAAGTGTGGAAATCATGATCCCCACAGCTACACCCCAAACACCCACCTTCAGGGCAATATTGCGCGTCTCCTCAGCTAGGAAGAACGCTGATAGCGTGGATAGGGCCGCATGGAGGCTTGGGAAGCAGTTAAGCGGCGGGTCCGAGCGGTAATAATTCGCCATAACCTGAGACAGGAAGTCGGGAGACGGCCTAATTGTCATCACCGGGAAGACCAAGTAAGTCAGGAAGGAAACACCATAAACCGCGAAGA
>CAZFVC010000052.1:0-8224 GCA_964522175.1 uncultured Desulfurococcaceae archaeon | reverse complement strand
ATGAGTGATCTTGAGGGGATTAGTAGGAGGCTGGATGAGTGGGCTAAGGAGGTTCTGCAGCCAGTACTGAACAGGTTTCCTGAGAGGAAGAAGGCTTTCCTTTCGGAGGAAGGCTTCGAGATTAAGAGGGTGTACACACCTCTGGAAACTGAGGGCCACGGCTGGGACTATTTAACGGATCTAGGTTTTCCGGGGCAGTACCCCTTCACCCGCGGTGTCTACCCCACGATGTATAGGGGGAGGCCTTGGACTATCAGGCAGTATGCCGGGTTTGGGTCAGCAGAAGACACCAATGAGAGGTACAGGTACCTACTCAGCATCGGGCAGACAGGGCTGAGCATGGCTTTCGACCTGCCTACGCAGCTGGGGCTGGACCCTGACAATAGGCTGGCGTGGTATGAGGTGGGGAAGGTCGGTGTTTCCCTACCATCAGTTAAGGAGATGGACATAATCTTCAGCGGTATCCCCATGGATAAGGTCTCAACATCCATGACGATTAACGCCACAGCAATTGAAGCGCTTTCCATGTATGTGGCTGTGGCCGAGTCTAGAGGAATCAGTAAGGCTGTTCTCAGAGGCACTGTGCAGAACGACATTCTGAAGGAATACATAGCTAGGAATAACTATATCTACCCTCCTAAGCCCTCCATGAGGTATGCCACTGACCTCATAATGTATGCTGCTAAGGAGATGCCTAAATGGAACTCCATCAGCATCTCAGGTTACCACTTCGAGGAGGCTGGAGCTACACCGGCAATGGAGATAGGCTTCACCCTTGCGGACGCCATAGAGTACGTGACCAACGTTCTGGAGAGGGGGGTTATGGATGTGGATTCCTTCGCTAAGAGGCTTTCATTCTTCTTCGCTGCAAGGACCAATATTTTCGAGCAGATAGCGAAGTTCAGGGCCGCCAGGAGGATGTGGGCCAAAATAATGAGGGAGAGGTTCGGGGCTAAGGACCCAAAGTCAATGATGCTCAGATTCCACACCCAGACAGCCGGTGTGTTACTGACTGCTCAGCAACCCCTAGTTAACCTAATAAGAACCACCCTCCAAGCACTCGCTGCTGTGCTGGGAGGGACCCAGTCCCTTCACGTGAACTCCTACGATGAGGCCCTCTCCCTACCGACTGAGGAGTCGGTGAAGCTTTCTGTGAGGGTTCAGCAGGTACTGCTCTACGAGAGCGGGGTTACGGACACTGTAGACCCTCTCGGAGGTTCCTACTATATTGAGTGGCTTACCGACATGATTGAGGAGAAGGCCTGGAAAATCATTGATGAGGTCGATAGGTTAGGTGGAATGATTAGGGCTATTGAGATGGGGTATCCTCAGAGAGAGATTGCGAGGGCGGCCTATGAATGGCAGAGGAAGGTCGATTCAGATGAGATCCCTATAGTGGGCATCAACACCTTCGTCGAGGAGGAGGAGACGAAGATGAAGATTCTTCGTGTGGATCCGGAAGTTAGGGAGAGGGTTGTGTCCAGGTTGAAGAAGCTTAGGGAGGAGAGGGATAATTCAAAGGTTAGGGATGCTCTGGATAGGCTTAGGAAAGTGGCTGATGATGGTGAGGAGAACCTATTCCCCTACATCTTGGAGGCGGTTAAGGCTAAGGCAACCCTAGGTGAGATTTCAGGTGTTCTTCGGGAGGTTTGGGGTGAGTGGAGAGCTCCCGAAATCTACTGAGGAGGCCTGAACGCGACAGCTAACAGCAAACCGCTTTTTCCTTCCTTAAGACTCGTTATTAAGGCCCTATCGATCTCTGCTGCCGCCTTAGAGGCCTTTATGCAGAGAGTATTGGGTGCAGTGTAGCTCGATTTCCTAACGATGATCCTCACTGGGTCTTCGAGGGTTAGGGAGCTGCTTCCCTGACACATTACGGTGTCTGCAGATCCGTCCTCCGTGATTATAGCTATGAAAACCTTTGTCTTCTCATCTCTGACAAGCTGCCTGAATTCATCGCTGAATTCTTTAAGTCCTTTCGAGGCTTCTACCCCAACTATGCAGTCCCCTCTTGGGGTGAGGTGTGTTTCCTTAGTCACCTCGAAAGTTGTTTTATGTAAAGCCTTCACGTTCGGATGTCCCCTAAACTCCACGGTCTCTATACTGAACCACTTGACGCTCCTCATAACTGACTACACAAATATTCTGGCTGTTGTTAATTATTAACGGTTAGGATGTCGTTTAGGGAGAGGAGACTTAAGCTCGTGGAGAGCCTTGTTAGGGAGGGTATTCTTAAAACCCCTCGAATAGTTGAGGCGTTTAAGAAGGTGCCGAGAGAGTTTTTCGTTCCTCGTAGGTATCGGGATAGTGCCTACGTGGATCATCCTCTTCCTGTAGGTCACGGGCAGACTATATCCGCTCCCCACATGGTTGCCATAATGACTGAGGCGCTTCAGCCCTCGCCAGGTAATAAGGTTCTGGAGGTGGGGACAGGGAGCGGGTATCAGGCAGCTATACTTGCAGAAATAGTTAAGCCTGAGGGGCATGTGTGGACTGTTGAGAGGATTCCTGAGTTAGTTATTCAGGCACGCAGAAACCTTGAGGAGGCTGGATACGGGCCCTACGTGACGGTGATCGAGGAGGACGGGAGCAAGGGTTATGAGCCTGCGGCTCCCTACGACAGAATACTTGTTACGGCGGCCTCCCCAACAATTCCTGAGCCCCTTATAGGTCAGCTGGCTGCTGGAGGTAGGTTAGTGATCCCTGTCGGCGACCTATATCTGCAGGTGTTGAAAATAGTTGAGAAGACCCGGAGAGGTGAGATGAAGGTAAGTGACTCAGTGCCATGCGTGTTTGTTCCGCTCATAGGTGAGTACGGTTTTAAGGAGGGCAGGCGGTGGTGGCTGTTCTAAAGCTTTTAAATCGCCATCTACTTAAACCTTAGCAGGTGGGAAGATGCCAGAGTTTAAGGTGGTAGTGAACGACCCGGAGGCGGGAGACCCTAGACCTATACTCGTGAAGGTAGTGGGTAGCGAGGACCTCAAGTACGAGGAGGCCCATAAGGAAAGTAAGAAAATGCTTGAGGTTAAGGTCAATCCCAAGACTGCCGAGCTTATTAAGTCTCCCTACGGCGTCGCCACGTTAAGAATATGGAAGAAGAAGGAGGAAGGCGAGAAAGTCAACTTCACGGTCAGAGTGCTTACCGACGAATCAGTTCCGGAGGATGTTGTATATTTCCCGATGGAGCTTCTTCAGGAGAAGATAGGTCGGGAGGAGGTTCTCGGAGAGATATTTAGGGCAAGGTCTTTCCAGGTGATGGTTAGCGGGGAGAAGGCTAACGCGTTCCTCGAGAAGAAGATCGGTGATGTGGTGGATGCGTCAGTGATCGGTATCTCCGGTAAGAAGCTTCTGATTACTGGAGGATCCGACTTCGCAGGCTTCCCTATGCTGAAGACTCTGCCTACTGCCGGTAAGAAGGCGCTTCTCCTCGAGAGCCCTCCAGGGTTCAGGCCCAGGCTGAAGGGCGAGAGGAGAAGGAAGTACGTTAGAGGCAACATAATTACTGACGAGATAGTGCAGATAAATACTAAACTAATTTCTGAGTAACCGCTAATCAATCACTAAGACATCTGCCTTAACTAGAGGTTCTCCGTGTTTTCTGCATTGAATTCTTCCATAGATCTTAACGACCTTCACCTTAGCCCTCTCCGGAAGTAGTCTGGGGGCACACACATCCTTCTCTGGGCAGTCGCTCGTATCGCACTTTATTTTCTCGTACTTTATTGTGAGGCCTTCCACAGCCATTTTCTTCGGTATTGCAGCAGTTACAGGAACCTCTTCAACCTCGACCGTAACGACCTTGTCGTTTATTGGGCACTTATTCACTATTCCCAGAACCTTCTTAACCCTGTAAACATGCCCTTTCTTCAGCTTATCTACGCATGCCTTCCGTAGGCGGCAGTTCAGACATTCTTTTGCCGGGCCTGAGTGGAGGAATGTGTACCCTTCTTTAGCAACCAAGTAGCCGACGAGTGTTATTGTCCCCATGACTCATCCGGAATGATGTGTTTGTAGGGGATTTAAGGAGGATGCTAGTCAATTACTCCGGTAGTTCTCGCAAGCTCCTCCGCCGCCTCGTAGGTTAGGCCGCTTTCGCCCAGAATTGTGTATCTTTCAGGCCTTATCTTATGGGCTATCGTTAAGGCCTCTATCACGTCAACGTCTCGGACACCCAGCTCCTTCGCCGTTGTGGGGAGACCCATCTTCCTCATCCTTGCTCTGAGAAGTTTCCAGTTTCTCCCATGCAGATACGTCATCAGTATGGTGCCTACAGCCACCTGCTCTCCGTGTAGGGCGGGGTAGTTCGCTACTTTATCTAGGGCATGGCTAAAGAGGTGTTCCGAGCCGCTGGCCGGTCTTGAGGATCCAGCAATACACATCGCTACAGAGGAACTCACTAAACCCTCAATAATGAGGCTGGCGGCAGCCTTCCCGCCCGTAGCTATTATTTCTGTAGCGTTCATTACATGCTTGGCGGACAGAAGCGATAGGGATGCTGCATACTCTCCGTAATATTCTCCTTTAAGTCTGTGGGCAAGCCTCCAGTCAAGCACAGCCGTGAACTTCCCTATGAGGTCGCCGGCTCCGGCCTTGAGTAGGCGGGGAGGGGCTTGAGAAATTACTGAGAGGTCAGCCACTATAGCTACGGGAGGCGCAGCCTTTATTGAAGTAATTCGATTAAGTCCCCTTATTGATGCGAAGGGTGAGGCTATGCCGTCATGGGATGCGGCAGTTGGGACGCTTATGAAGGGTATGTATAAGTGGGACGAAACATACTTAGCAGTGTCTATGGATTTCCCTCCTCCGAGACCTATGATTACCGTGGGCATAGACCGCTTAACCTCCTCAAGAACCTCCTCCACATCGTGGAGGAATGATGATTTGGCAGTGCTTAACTCGTTTGGTATGCCTTTCTCTGAGAGGAGGGAACTCATGTACTCACCGACAATGCCTTTCACTGTAGGCCCTGTTATTATGTGGGCTTTATGGTGAAGCCCGAGCTCCATAAGGATTTCAGGGATTCTGTCGATGACGTTCGTGCCGACCACAACCTTCTTAGGTAGGTCGATTATGTGGGGATCTTTGCTCATGCTTCCAGCACACTCTCCTCTACCATAATCTTTATTTTAGAATTAAGGTTTACTTCAAAGGTAATTTTAAGAGATTAAGTGGTGTGACAGATGGAGAGGGCTTATCACGGCACAACAACTGTAGGGCTGAAAGTTAAGGACGGAGTTATTCTTGCGGCCGATAAGAGGGCCAGCCAGGGTTACTACGTTGCCCATAAGAAGGTTAGGAAGCTTGTCGAGATTGATGATCATATCGTTATGAGTACTGCAGGGCTCGTCGCTGATGCTCAGATGCTTGCTTCCCAGCTCAGGATAATGGCTAGGCAGTACAGGCTTGAGAATGGCGCTAAAGTCACTGTTAAGTACTTGGCTTCATATCTAGGGCTCCTCCTGAACAGCTCGAAGTACTTCCCCTACCAGGTTCAGCTGCTTCTCGGAGGGTACGATGATGCCCCCAGGCTTTACTCGATCTCATGGTTCGGTGACTACTTCGAGGAGAACTACACGATAACGGGATCAGGCAGTCCCGTCGCGGTAGGGGTTCTTGAGGAAGGATATAGGGAGGATCTAAGTATTGAGGATGCCGTGAATCTCGCCGTGAAGGCGGTTAAGGCAGCGATTAAGAGGGATGTGTTCACCGGTGAGGCGGTGGATGTGGCTATAATTACTCGGGAAGGGATACGCTGGGAGTCATTCTCGAAGGAGTGAGGTAATCGAAACTATGAGTATTGTGGATAATGTGAGGAGGCGCATAGTTGAGGAGATATTTAAGAATATCCCTCCTGAAGCTAAGCTGACTCAGATAGAGTTCGAGGGGCCGGAGATAGCTATCTACGTGAGGAACATTAGATTCATTATTGAGAAGGAAAGCGTTGTGAAGAACCTTGCGAAGGTTCTTAGGAAGAGGATAGTTATTCGTGTAGATGAGGACTCTAGGCTTCCCGAGAATGAGGCTAAGAGGAAGATAGTTTCCCTAATGCCTGAAGGTGTGAAGCTGGATGAGGATGACATAACCTTTGACAGGGTTTTAGGGGAGGTTGTGATTAAGGTACATGACCCTAGAATATTCTTCCAGGACGGTAAGCTCCTCTTCAACATGGTGTTTCAGGAGACTGGGTGGAGACCTAAGCCTGTAAGGAAGCCTCCGCTTAAATCCAAGATACTTGAGTCGGCGCTGAGGTTCCTGATTAATGAGGCTGACCAGAGGAAGAAGGTTCTGAGAGGAATTGGGGAAAGGATTCATAGGGAGCCCCTCTTCAAGGACACATATGTCAGGATCACTGCCTTAGGAGGTTTTCAGGAGGTAGGGAGATCCGCCATCCTTCTCGAGACCGCCGAGTCCAAGGTGTTGCTGGACTTTGGGTACAACCCTTCAGCGCCCCTCCTTAAGCAAACCATGCCCAGGATTGACGCCTTAAGCATTAAGCCCGAGGAGATTGATGCAGTGGTCCTTACTCATGCACACCTAGATCACTGCGGCCTTATCCCGTTCCTCTATAAGTATGGGTATGAGGGGCCTGTCTACGCGACGCAGGCTACTAGAGACCTGATGGTTCTCCTTCAGCTTGACCTCCTAGACATATCTAAGAGGGAGGGCAAGCCGCTTCCCTTCGATGTGAAGGACGTCCATAAAGCCTTGATCCACACAATACCTCTCCGGTACGGTGAGGTCACAGATATAGCCCCAGATATTAGGCTCACCCTATATAATGCGGGCCATATTCTCGGGTCCGCGATAGCCCACCTCCATATAGGTTCAGGCCTCCACAACATTGTTTACACAGGTGACTTCAAGTTCGGTCAGACCCGCCTGCTGAATAAAGCCAACACGAAGTTCCCGAGAGTTGATACCATTATCATGGAGTCCACATATGGCGGAGTCACTCAGCCGAATAGAAAGGAGGCTGAGGAGACTTTTATAAATCTGCTGAAGAAAGCTATTGAGAGGAATGGTAAGGTCCTCGTTCCCGCCTTAGCGGTCGGTAGGGCTCAGGACGTTATGGTGATTATTGCCCTCGCTATGCAGTCCGGCCAGCTGCCGGAAGTTCCCGTATATATTGAGGGAATGATTAACGAGGTCACGGCGATACACACAGCATACCCGGAGCTTCTCTCCAGAGATATTAGGGAGAGGATTTACTCCGCGGAGAATCCATTCACTTATAAAGCGTTTAAGGTTTTGGAGGGTAAGACAGCGCGTTCAGAGATTGTTGAGTCAGACGAGCCCTCCATAATCTTGGCGACTTCAGGGATGCTTACAGGCGGGCCCGCAGTAGAGTATTTTAGGCTTATGGCTTCAGACCCAAACAACATGCTCATCTTCGTTAACTACCAGGTCGAGGGCACTTTAGGGAGGAAGGTGAAGGACAGCCTGAAGCAGGTTAATGTTGTTGTAGGCGATAAGCTGGAGACAGTCACTATAAACATGGAGATCCATTCTGTTGAGGGTTTCTCCGGCCATTCAGACCACAGGCAGCTTATGGCCTACCTAGTTAATCTGGAGCCGAAGCCTAAGAGAGTGATTCTGAATCACGGAGAGCCTCAAGCCATCAGGGCCTTAGCACACTCGATAAAGAAGCTGAAAGGGAAGGTACTGCCTCAAGATATGGAGATAATAACTCCCAACATTCTTGACTCCTTAGCCCTAACCCTTTAAGACTCTCTTAAATTTCGCAGCTTTAATCTGGCCTCACAAGTATTAGAAGGTAGTACGCCAAACCTATGATTCCTGTAACTACGCAGAAGCCGTAAATGTAGGGAGTGGTTGCGGGATTGAAGAGAGGGTTCTCTAACCACGGATAGAACGGCCTGATGTCTGTGTAGAGAGGGGAGTCTAGGAGGACATGGAGTAAAGTCCCACCAACACCTGCCGCAACGTAGGCCCACGTCCGCAGCTTCACATCAGTTTCCAGCCGCAGAGTCTTCCACAGATTGCGGAGGGATGGCTCAAGTACCTGCATTACTAACGCTGTCAGGAGGCCGAGCAGGAAAGCCCCTAGGAATGTATGGACATATCCATGGTAGGGGTAGTTCAGGCCTAGAATAATTACTGTGAAGGGCTCGACATCAACTATAACGTTAGCAGCTATGAACGTCGGGGCATGAATTACCTTCCTTAAAGGCAAACCTATTGCCAGTGCAGGACCGAGGTGGAA
>CAZFVC010000051.1:0-8226 GCA_964522175.1 uncultured Desulfurococcaceae archaeon | reverse complement strand
AAAGCGATACTGAGCTGTTATTCGATGTGGGTGTCCATCATAGGGCTCATAACTTCATTGCTAACGGTGTGGTTGTTCATAACTGCGGGGTCAGGCTTCTGAGGACTGATTTGAGGGAGGGTGATGTTAGGCCTAGGCTTAGGGAGTTGGTTGACACTGCTTTCAAGAATGTTCCTTCCGGTGTTGGGAGTACTGGGAAGGTTAGGTTGGGTTTCGATGAGTTGAATAGGGTTCTTGATGAGGGTGCTGAGTGGGCTGTTAGGAACGGCTTCGGTTGGGAGGATGATCTTGACCATCTTGAGTCTGGTGGGAGGATTCCTTGGGCGGATTCTTCTAAGGTAAGTAGGAGGGCTAAGTCTAGGGGTGCTCCGCAGCTCGGTACTTTAGGTGCGGGGAACCATTTCCTAGAGATTCAGGTAGTTGATAAGATATACAACCTCTCTATTGCGAAGGCTATTGGTCTTGAGGAGGAGGGCCAGGTCACCGTAATGATCCATACAGGCTCAAGGGGTTTAGGGCATCAGGTCGCCAGCGACTACCTCATGACTATGGAGCGTGCTATGAGGAAGTACGGAATACATCCTCCCGACAGGCAGCTTGCTTCAGTACCTTTCTACTCGCAGGAAGGGCAGGACTACTTCAAGGCCATGGGTGCGGCAGCCAACTTCGCTTTCGCGAACAGGCAGATGATAACGCACTGGGTTAGGGAGTCTTTCGGGAAGGTGTATCACACAGACCCCGACAAGCTCGGTCTCCAACTGGTGTACGGGCTTGCCCACAACATAGCTAAGCTGGAGGAGCATGACGTCGACGGTAAGAGGATGAAGCTCGTGGTCCACAGGAAGGGAGCTACGAGGGCGTTCCCGCCCGGGCATCCTGAAATACCTAAGGACCACCAGCCTGTGGGACAGGTGGTGCTCATACCCGGATCGATGGGTACGGCGAGCTATGTGATGGTTGGGGTGAAGGAAGGGTTAAAGACTTTCTACTCTGCGGCCCACGGCGCTGGAAGGTGGATGTCGAGACATAAAGCCCTCAGGGAGTATAACGCCGGCCAGATAACGTCAAGCCTTGAGAGGAAGGGAATCTATGTGCATGCAGCCTCTAAGAAGGTTCTCGTTGAGGAAGCTCCTGAAGCATATAAAGATGTGGACAGGGTTGCGCTGGTTAGCCATAAGGTGAAGATAGCAGCCCTAGTGGCTAGGCTTAGACCCATAGGGGTCGTTAAGGGGTAGTGCAGCAGTTGAGGAGGGGTAAGTGGAGAGGTTTTCTCGTAAGCAATAACCTCATAATAAAATCCACCATTATTTTGGAGAGAGATAAACTCCTCATAATCCCTCATGAGGCAGTTATGAGGACTTCCGGCGTTAGGGGTTCGCTCCCCATCCATGAATTGAGAAGCGTTATGGAGTCCAGAAGCCCTCCCCCTGTAGAGGTTTCCTCCTCAGATGTTGTGTCTGTTAATATATACATAGTTAAGAAGGGTTGGGAGAAACTGAGGTCGATGCTCCCTAAGGAACAGGCGGGATCAGGCCGCCTTGCTGAGGTTTCAGTTATTGCTGAAGGCAGGGATGAAGTAAGGCTTCTGACGGATGAGTATACAGCGAGAAAAATAAGGAAGGCTCTGGCGAGGTAGTGCCTTACTTCATTGCGACGAAGAGTGTGGACCTGGTGGCCTTTAGCCCGGGTTCTCCGTGCTGCACGATCCTCGTCGTCGGGGCGTACTCGCCTAGGTAGTGACCAATCATTTCGGGAGATATTCTCACGGGAATGAATTCCTTCCCGTTATACACCTCTATAGTCATCCCGACCATTACGGGGAGAATCACTAGATCCCTTACGTGGGTCCTTATCTTAACTCTCTTACCCTGCTTCATCAGTTCCCTGGCCTCCATTATTTTCCTGAGAAGCTTCATTCTCGGCGACTCCTTAATACCCATCTCCATCCTCCTCATCTGTATCTCCGAGTTTGATTCCCTCAGCAGCGACCTCTTGGCTCTGGAAGGAAGCAACTCAAGCAGCTGATCCATCGGCATGTTAATGAGTTCCTCGAGAGTCTTACCTCTGTAACGGAACTTCTTCCACTCAGGCGGCATCTCAATCCCTAAGCTTTCCGTCAACCCTTACACCACTCCACCAATTCTCTGAGGCCTTATTAGGCTTTTCTAATCCTCCCACGTGTTTACGGTATGTAGATATTCAGTATTGAGAGAACGGAGTTGAGTGCCTCATCCACCCTTATGCTGAGGAGTCCCTGCCGAGGGATGAAGTTAATCCTGTACCTGACGCCCAAGTTCTGTATAAGTTCCTCACCAACAATTTCATGGAAGTCCTGCTCCGCATTCCCGAAGAGGAGTGTGAGCTTCTCGAAGCCGGAAACCTCCTTCCTGAGGTGGTTCCCTAACTTGCTGTCGAATTCCTGGCCCTCCTTAGTGGTGAGTATCCCTAGACCTATACCTATATCCCTCAACGCTTTACGGAGGAGCCTCACTCTTGGAACAGGGTATACTTTATACCCCACATACTCAGGAACATTGTCAGGGTCCTCCTCCACACACCGCAGCGGTTCCTCCTCCACCACACGCACCAGAACCCTCTCGCCAGGGCTTAAGGTCTTCACGGATTTAGTGAAACATTTCCTCCTATAGCCTATGAAGACATTGGCTTTCAGCCCCCACGACCTCGTCACGACACCGTCCCTGAGGGATCCCTTCTTAGGAGCTTCACCTCCCGGGTTGTGGGTGGCTAGGTTGAGAGAGGGTAGAGCCCCGGCATACCGCAGCTCGGGCGTGATAGGGATAATCCTTTTCCTTAGGTAGGGAGCTACTGTCAGGTAGCTTAGGACGAGGGTGAAGAGGTTAAGGCCTTCCTCACCCTTAGCTCCCTCATCATTAAGTATAATGATGTTTGTTGCCCTCCCAGCCGCTGCAGCCCTAGCTACCCTGCCGATGAACTCAGTCTTCTCCCTGAGTGTGGGGTATACCTTAAGGCTTGAGGACGGGATAACCAGATTAATAACTGTCCTGCGTTTAGGTGGTGGCCAGAGAAAAACCAATTTATATGCCTCGCCAGAATTTCTGCGGGTTTATGCGTTACCTCTTCCTGCCCTTCTTCCTGCCTTTCCGCCTTCCCTTCTCCTGCTGCTTCTTCTGCCTGCTCTCCTCTTTCAGGCTCTCTCCGACGCCCATGAATAGCGTTGTTTTCTGTCTACCGCCCATAGCGAATCACCGGTACACACTTATTAGAGCGGTTAATAAGTGATGACTGAATGATGTGTTTGCCGAGTACTGACCCGGTGATGTGACTTACTAACTGACGCTTAACGGAGCAACACATATATACAGATAAGGATTTAAGGGAAGGATTTTAAGCCCAGAAGTGGTAAGGAGAGTTAGTGTGGTGTAGAGGATGGCGAGACGTAAGCATTCAGCGCCCCGTCGAGGAAGTCTAGGGGTCCGCCCTAGGAAGAGGGCAGCAAAGTTCATTCCTAGAGTAAAGACTTGGCCTGACATAGCTCTGGAGGAGCCGAAGCCCCTCGGTTTCTTAGGGTATAAGGCAGGAATGACTCACGTGATAATGATTGATGATAGGGAAGGTACACCGACCTACGGGCAGGAGATATTCGTTCCCGTCACCGTTATAGAGACTCCTCCAATGATCCCTGTCGCGGCACGGTTCTATGAGGCAACAGCCGGCGGCTTCAGAACCCTTACCGAGGTCTGGGCGACGCCTCCGGAGGAGCTTCAGATAACTAGGAGGATTAAGGCGCTGAAGGTTAGCGAGGATTCGGTGGAGAAGGCTAGGAGGAAGCTGGAGGCGAATAAGGACTCGATAGCTAAGGTTGCTCTGATTATGGCTTCCCAGCCTAGGCTGGCTGGAGGACTCAGCAAGAAGAAGCCGGACATTGTGGAGATTAAGGTCGGTGGTGAGGTCGAGAAGGCGCTGAATTACGCACTCGACATAGTCGGTAAGGCCATACCTGTAACGAACGTTTTCTCTGAGGGGCAGTTCATCGACGTTATAGCCTTAACGAAGGGGAAGGGCTTCCAAGGAGTTGTTAAGAGGTTCGGAGTTAAGGAGCTTCCGAAGTGGACGAAGCATAGGAAGGGCTCTAGAAGGATAGGTTCGAGAAGCCCTGGAATAGGAACTATAAGCCCTGTCCCGCAGCCCGGGCAGATGGGCTTCCACAGGAGGACGGAGCTGAATAAGAGAATACTGATGATTGGAAACGATGGAAGTAAGGTGACGCCGGTCAGCGGGTTCCCGCATTACGGAATAGTTAGGTCTCACTACATAGTGGTTAAGGGCACTGTTCAGGGGCCGCCGAAGAGGCCTCTCGTGCTTAGGGAAGCTATACGCCCGCCGAGGTGGGCACCGAAGGCTGCACCCAAGATCGTTTACTTCAGTCTAGAAAGCAAGATTTAGGTGGTGAATGATGGCTCACAGGCTAGTAGTGCTTAACGTGAAGGAGGGTTTGAAGGTTCCTGTACTGAGTATTAAGGGCAGGAAGGTTGGTGAGGTAGAGCTCCCTAAGGTTTTCAACTACCCTGTTAGGAAGGACCTGATCAGGAGGGCTTTCCTTTCGGCTGAGACCGCTAGGAAGCAGCCTAAGGGGAGAGATCCTTTAGCAGGCATGAGAAGGGTCGGCGAGTCCTGGGGAATTAACCACAGTGTCGCCAGGGTTCCCAGGCTCGACAACGGTAGGGCCGTTATGGCCCCCATGACTAGGGGAGGCAGGCTCGCACACCCGCCGAGAGTGGAGAAGAAGATTCATGAACTAATCAATAAGAAGGAGAGGGTTAGAGCTATAGCTTCAGCCCTCGCAGCCACTGCGAACACTGAACTCGTTAGGAGGAGGGGACACATCTTCTCGAGGGATGTCCTCCCCGTTGTGGTTACTGACAGCATAGAGAAAATCACTAAGACTTCCGAGGCTAGGGAATTCCTTAAGAAGCTCGGTCTCTGGAGCGATGTGGAGCGCGCCGCTAGGAGGACTAGGATAAGGGCAGGTAAGGGCAAGATGAGGGGCAGGAGATACATCACCCCTAAGTCAGTTCTGGTTGTTGTATCACCGACCCAGAGGGATGTTGTTAAGGTGTTCAGGAACCTTCCAGGCGTGGACGTAGTGTCTACTGACATGCTGAGCGTTATGCATCTCGCACCCGGAGGCGAGCCGGGGAGGTTAACGGTCTTCACTAAGAAAGCGATTCATGAGATAGGGCAGAAGTTCGAGGTGGTTTCAGGTGAGTGAAGCGGCAACGATAATTAAGAGGATTCTCGCGACTGAGAAGGCCCTCAACCTTGTGGAGAGGGAGAACACACTCACATTCATCGTTGATATGAAGGCAACTAAGCACACGATTAAGAGGGCTGTTGAGGAGCTCTTCAACGTTAAGGTGGATAAGGTCAGGGTCGTCATAACTCCTAAGGGAGAGAAGAAGGCCTACGTTAAGCTCTCACCTAAGTATAAGGCGAGCGATGTCGCGACTCGCCTAGGAATTATTTGAGGTGGTGAAGTATGGGTAAGAGGATTCTTCAGCAGAGGGCTGGCCGCGGGGGGCAGCAGTTCCGCAACCTTAAACACCTTCACGTAGCCCCCGCGAAGTACCCGCCTCTAACTCAGGAGACCTACAGAGGGGTTGTTGTGGAGCTCCTCCACGACCCGGGTAGGTGGGTGCCTCTAGCGCATATAGAGCTCGAGGACGGGAAGGACTACTACATTCCTGCAGCCGAAGGCATGTACGTGGGTCAGGAAGTGTACATAGGCCCTGAAGCCCCGGCAGCCCTAGGGAACACACTCCCCCTCAAAAACATTCCTGAGGGAACTAAGATCTATAATATTGAGCTGAGGCCTGGTGACGGAGGTAAGCTTGCTAGGAAGTCCGGCAGCTATGGAGTTGTTTTAGGGAGGTCAGGCAGGTACACGATCGTTCTCCTCCCGAGTAAGAGGCAGAAAAACATACTCAGCGACGCTAGGGCCACAATAGGTATTCCTGCAGGGGCTGGAAGGACTGAGAAACCTTTGCTTAAGGCAGGCGCTTCCTACCACAAATGGAGGGTTAAGGCCCATAAATGGCCTAAGGTGAGGGGGGTAGCAATGAATGCAGTCAGCCACAAGTTCGGCGGAGGCTCGCATCAGAGCGTGTCCATACCTTCAACCGTTTCGAGGAACGCCCCGCCGGGCAGGAAGGTAGGCCACATAGCCGCGAGAAGAACTGGAAGAAGGAAGAGGTAACGATTTTTCAGGTTTTCCCATACCTCTTAATAATTTCCCTAATTATTTTCGATGTGGAGGCGTTCTCTGAACCCACCCTCTTAGGAAGCCTCTCAACCTCAACCCTAACCCCTCTCCTAGCAGCTTCCTTAACTACGTAGTCCTCATCTATCGGCTGGTCAGGCCCCAGAAGTATGAGGTCTGGCTTAACCTCCTCTATAGGTTTTATGAAGTCCTTCTCGTCACCTATTAATGCCTTATACACGTACTTAATCGCTGAAACAACCTCCAGCCTCTCTTCCTGGGTCAGGATTGGCTTCTTTCCCTTGATACGCATAACGTTCTCGTCTGTGGCCACAACTGCATAGACTAGGCCCCTCTTAGCCGCTTCCTTGAGGTAGTATATGTGTCCCGGATGCATTAGGTCGAAAGTTCCCCCCACCATAACTTTCTTAGGTCTCTTCCTCCTCCACTCAATCTTGAGGTGGCCTAGCCTATTCAACGCGTCTAGAAGTCCTTCAGCGTAAGCTATGCAGGAGAGGGCTGTTGCGTAGTCCCCTGCCTGGAAGTAGTGTTCAGAGTCCTTCAGGTATAGCGCAGCTAACTCAACCAGCTTCCTGCTCGCCTCCCCCATAATTTCCTGGCCCTCAACCTGCTTGAGGGCATGCCTAACCATGTCTATGTATGTTTTCACTCTGAGTGCCAACTCCTCACTGCCTGCAGTACTCACTATGGATCACCTTGAGAGCTTCTTCCTCCATATAATGGAGTTGAGGGGAAGTAATTACTATTGTGTGCGGGCCGGGTGCTGGGGGCAGTTCCTTAACGCTGCCCAGCCTAACGCAACATATTCTCTGGCCCTCCCTCCCCAGAGCTGAAATAACTACTGCTTCCCTCCCCTCTCTTAACACTCCCTCACCCCTAAGCACCTCCATCGTGAGGAGGAGGTCTACGGCCTCCTTAGGAGTCATCATTACGCCTTTCTCAGCATCCATCTCGAGGAGGAGGATTGTGTGGAGGTTTCTTTCATCGTTGCCTTTAACCACGTCATATACGTAGGTATGTACCTTACCCTCCACCGGGTAGGTGACGGTGGCGAGCTTCCCTATCTTGTAGGGCATGAGTCCGGCCATACTTAACGCGTTAGGTATTATTCCCGGTGCAGGAATTATCTCGAAGTCCAGCCTGAGGGAGGCTGCCTCAGTCACTATGGATATGTGGGTCGTTGCAATCAGCGGGTTTCCCGGTACGAGCAGCGCGACCTTCTTCCCTGACTCAACATGCTTCAGTATATTGTCCCTTAAACCCTCCTCAAGCTCCCTTCTCCCGACAGGAATTATTCTGACGCCGTACTCCTCCTCAAGTTCCTGTAGAGAGGAGCCTATGTCGCTCGTGTACCTGTCGAGGAAGACTATGTCGCTTTCCTTCAGGGCCTTCAAGCCCCTGAGTGTTATTAGGTCTTTCGCCAGCCCTAACCCTATGAGGTAAAGTTTTCCTTCACCCATCAGCCGCCACCACACCCCTAACGAATTCGAGGCCTTCACACACCTCTTGGAGGAGGTTACACACCTTCACCACGTGCCTCATAACTGCTTCCCCTGTTGGGGCTGTGTGAAGCCTTCTGAAGACTGATATGCCGTCACCCTTAACAACTACTTCATACCCTTCCCTTATTAGCTGGGGGTATGTTTCGGTAATGAATTTCTTTGCGCTGACTTCATGAGTGATCAGGACCTCCACCTTACACCCCGTTACCCTGCCGTCCTCCGGTATGTAGCTGAGCAGTATGTTCACCCCTTCAACAAGCCTGCCTCCCTTCACCTTGAAGTGGAGAATTATCGTTTTCGCGTGCTCCACATCGGCCTCCGCAGCAAGCCACTCAAGCTCATCAGCAGGAACGAGTTCCTTAAGTCCTTCCTTAACCTCCTCCATGCTGAAGTACTTCACCATTACACATACCCTGGAAAGTTTCTGGGGCAGGAACATTAAACTGTAGTTTTTTGTATTCTTTT
>CAZFVC010000050.1:0-8300 GCA_964522175.1 uncultured Desulfurococcaceae archaeon | reverse complement strand
ATAAGGGAGAAACTCAGAACTGCAGACATAATCTATCTCCCGGGAGGAGACCCACTCACACTACTCGAAGAGATAAGACAAAAAGGTGTCGATCACCTCATAAAAGAATTCAAAGGTCTCATCATAGGCAACTCAGCTGGTGCCCTAATATTATCCAGCTGCTTTCTCGTCTCCAAAAAACCTTTAAAGGGTTAGCACTAACAGACTACTGCCTCATAGTTCACTACGCCGGAGAAAAACCAGCAACATCCTAGAACTAAGCCTTGAAAAAGAAATCATAGCCCTAACCAACGCCAGCTCAATAGCAATCAAGAATAACAAAATAATAGCAACATGGGGAACCATCTACAAAATAAAAGACATGCATGTAACCAAAATCCAAGGAAAACGTTTAAACAGACGCCCATTAGCTGATGAGCTGGGTTAATTGTAGGGTTAGGCTTCATCGCGAACCCTCTCACTTATCTAGTCGAGAAACGTGCAAAACTAACAGATTAAGCAACAGAAGCGAACAGAAAATGAAGGGCAAAATATCTCGGGAAAAGTAATCGAAAAATGTATGCAGTATATGTATATAGTATCTTTCTGATATGGATGCTTTAAACGTTTCTCGCAGATAGTAATTTAGTTATATGTCATCTTCACTCCTGCAGAATCTTCTTTAGAAGCTTAGAATATGCCTTTCAAATCTTATAGAGATCTTTAGAGGGAGTTCCTATCTGCTGTTAAATTTTCATTTTTGCCCGCTTTTTCTCATGGATAGGTATAGTGCAAAGATGTAGGTAATAACTAGAGAAACATGTAGAAGGGCGTTCCATATAGAAGACGCTCCATAGAATGTGGTAACTATGGGATGTATACCAAACACTAGACCTGGGAAAGCTGTGAACCTCAAGACCGCCCTATTTACTCTTGGATAGTAGAGTATGAGAATGGAAAGTATAACTGGCGTTGTCAAACAATAGGCTACACCGTAGTACCTGGCGAAAACCCATTTTAGTTGTATGTAGAGGTCTAGTATGGGCTTTGCAGGGCTCCAGAAGTAATATAACACTCACCGGAGAGCTTAATTTCCCTTACACACTATAGGCGGGGAGTTATTTCATGTATGGATATGGCGGTTACGGCGGTATGGGAAGAGGTCAAGGAGGTAGAGGAAGGCGAGGTAGTGGAAAGGGAGCCGGGAGACATGGCTCTGGTACTGGAGCAGGAGGAGGATATGGACCAGCAGGATACTGTATTTGCCTAAGATGCGGCTATCGTGTACCTAAGCAGCCTGGAGTTCCCTGCCGTGAGATGAGGTGCCCTAACTGCGGTGCTGTCTTGGTGAGAGAAGGTGGGTATCACCACCAGCTCTTCTTAGAGAAGACTAAAGGGAAAAGGGCACCCTAGGTGATAAGGGATTGAGGAGAACTGCTGGAGTTGTAGCTCTAGATCTCCTCTTCATGGGAATAAACTTTAGTGCATTAACCCTTTTCTCAACCCTTCATTCCTACATTTCTTCAGAAATCCCTATGACTGGTTTCGAGGTTCAAGTAGCTGCCGCTGCATATTCCGTGGGTATATTTGGTGCTTTTTTCCTTGGACATTCCAGACTGTCCGAAAATTACCCTAGGTTAACTGTTGTCCTAGCTTCTTTATTTGCTGCCATTCCTCAGTTTCTTATCCCCTTGGTGTCTAGTGGCTTGGTCATTAGCATACTTCGGTTTTTACAAGGACTCGTAATGATGGCTGTCCCAATATTTTCTGCACAGGTGGGAAAGCTCCTATCTCGGGCTAGACCGTTCGCCCTAGGTATAATTCTTTCCGGGATCTTTATCGGTGGTTTGATAGGGGCGAAAGCTGGGATTGGTCTACAAAACATGCTAGGGTGGCGGGCTACTTATATGGTCTTCGGCGTATTGATGGTTGCTACGGCGTTTGTCTGGTGGTTTCTGACCCCGGAGGAGACGCTTCCAACGCCTAGAAAGATTAGTGAACGGATTCCTTCACTTTCAGTTTGGAGAATTAAGTTCACATGGGTTTGGGGCTTCACTTTCTTTCCCAGCATATGGATAATATTTACGCTTGCGCCCCTCATACATTTTATAGTTTCACAAACGGCGCCTGGATTTGGCCAGATTGCTTCCGAGACTCTGGAAGCCTCTTACGCAACATGGTCTATAGTAGTAGGTGCCTTTACATATATGCTGGCGAGAAGAAGCGGAGGGAGACCTGAGGATCTTTTCACGACGTTTGCTAAGGTGCAGGCACTATGTTTCGTGATTTCCGCTATAGGGGCAGGGATTGCTCTTATGGCTGGCTCTGCGGAGATTTTTATCCTTGCAATAGTTCTGGTAGCTGTTGTTCAAGGGACTGCCCCCACATTCTGGTCGGTTCCTTCCACGGCTTACTCGGAGAGTGTAGTCACTAAAGCAGGCTATGCTTTAGGCTTAATATCTAACTCAGCTGCCTTAATTGGTCCTCTGACTTCTGTTTTAATATCGTCAATCTCCGAAACCGGGATGTGGTTAATGATCTCTCTTCTCGGGCTGGTAGGCCTCATAACTACTCTTTTATCCTTAAGAATACCTCTACCTAGAGAAGGAAGTTAAATACTGCCAAATGGAAATATTGAATGGTTGTCATTATGAGCAAGTATAAAGTTATGGTAGATAGGTCCTTATGCATAGCATGTGGTGTAGCACCAAGCATTTGCAGCCAAGTATTCGAACTAGGTAACGATAACGGCAAGAATAGAGTTGTCAAAGCATATTCAGTGAGGACAGATGAAAATGTTTCAGAGGGAATAATACCTGAAGATTTATACGAATGTGCTGCATCTGCGGTGCAGTCTTGTCCTGTGGGCGCGATTAAGATAGAAAAAAATGATTAGCTGTTTTACAGGGGATATATCTTCTTTAAGGCGTCCTGAACAGCCTTCAGTGTTGCTGGTGTGGTTGGTGGTGGTGTCAGGAAGGGATGTGTACCTATCTGCAGATCTACATATTCGGCGGCCGTGAAACCGCTTTCAATAGCGAAGCCCACAAGATTCACTATTTCTCCGATAGTTATCCCTCCAGCTAGCTGACCTCCCAGGAAGAACCCGCCCCTCCTAGTAAAGATCAGCTTCGTATGAATCTCTTTAGCGCCGGGCAGAGATCCAGGGTGCTTATCAATGACTTTACTTCTCCCTACTACATAATCGAATCCTTCCTCCTTAGCGGTCCTTTCGGTAAGTCCAGCAACACCTAATGTGAGGTCTCCCACCTTCGTAGCGAATATTCCAAGCGTACCTCTCATCTTTCTGAAAGCAATTATCTTGTAGAGATTTGCACCAGCTATTCTGGCCTCCGCCGTAGCTACTGAAGCAAGCATTACAGGCTTCTTCTTTCTTGTGAAGAAGTCTGTTTTTGCTGCGCAATCACCCACTGCGAAGACGTCGGGGTGACTCGTCCTCATATATTCGTCCACTTCAACCCCGAACCTGCTAACCTGAAGACCCATGCTTTCCGCCAGATCAGTGTTGGGTTTCGCACCGGTAGCGAGAATTACTAAATCAGCATCAATCTTCTCCCCGTTATCTAGCTTAACACCCTCCACCCTTGACTCTCCCACTATTTCCATGACTTTTCTCCCAGTCTTCAGGTTAACGCCCAGCTTCCTCAGTTCCTCTTCAGCCATCAGCGAAAATTCCTCATCAAAGGATACGCCTAACACATGAGGCAGGATTTCTACTATAGTAACCTCCTTACCCGCTTTAGCTAAGTCATCAGCAAATTCCACACCTATGAACCCTCCACCAATAATCACTATTTTCCGGGACTTCCTAACCCAGTCCAGCATTTCCTTTAGATGAGCAGGATCTTTATAGATAGGGAAGACTCCTTCAAGCTCCCATCCCTTGATAGGGGGAACAGAAGGTTTGGAACCGGTAGCTAGGACTAACTTCTCGAATTTGATATCTTCCCCGCTCTTCAGCTTAGCGGTCTTAGTGTTAAGATCCACAGACACTACTTCATCTACCTTAAGGTTAACTCCGTTCTTTGTGAGTACCTCATCAGGGATTTTATCTTTCTCAACACTGTTTAGAGTTCCGAAAATGTATGGGATTCCGCAAGGGATAACGACCATGCTTTCCTTCCTAACTAGAGTGACGTCTTTGTCTGGATAGCAGTTCTTGGCTGTGGTAGCTGTAATAATTCCTGCAGGCCCTCCACCAATAATAAGAACGTCTGTTTTCATGGATCCACCGCAAACATATTAGTTATCCATTAATTTCTACAACGTTAAAGTATAGTAGAGTTAAGGGTATGGAGAATGAGGAAGAGGAGAAACACAGCGTATGTGGAGAAATTATTTCTGGGGAGACCCTATGAAAAAATGAGAGAGTGGAATCACGCCTCTGGTATGCTATTGCGGATTTTTAGGGAAATAAAAAATGGAAGCTTATGCATTCCTTTTTCCTCCGAGGATGGTGTTGAAATAATTAAGATGCTTTCCCTCGACATAAGTGGACTACGCAAAGCAGGAATTGACGTAAGATGTAGCCGATACCCCGCTATTAAGGGCATATCTGTTATTGAAGATAATCTCTTTTCCGCCGTCTACGGGTTAGAAACGTATGAAGGCACTTATGTAGCTAAGCTGAGTCGGGTTCTTCACGGATGTATGAGTGAATACCCGGTTCTTGCATATCTCCACTCCCTCAATCTTGATATATCGCTTGCTCCTCTCTGTGACCTAAAGATTAATTCCTATGACTTCGGTCTAGTCGCATCCTACATAAAGGGAAAAGAGCTAGGTAAATGGTTACAGCGAGAACTAAGCAATATCGGTTTCCGGAATGCTGAAGCAATAATTTCTTCGGTTGGTGGAATTACTCGAGAGCTACATGATGCTATGCTAAGGTGTATGAAAGACGTATGCAAACCTGTAAGGATAAGAAACACAGAAACTGAGAGGCTTATGGAGGAATTTGATGCAAAAATCAGTCTACTGCCTGAGGAAATAAAATTACCAAGAAGGAAAATCCTTGAGATACTATCCAGCGTTCCGGATCTCTCGAAAAACGATTTATTAATTAGAACTCACGGGGATCTCCACCTGAATCAGTTCATCAGAGATTCAAATACCTCCAAACTTACTTTGATGGATTTCAGGGGAGAGCCCTACTCATGGCTCTGGAGAAGAAACACGTTTAACATTAGCTCCTGCGGGTATCCTCCATACAAAGATATAGCATCCCTTATAACAAGCATTAATTACCTACTAGAGTTAAGCCCTATTAATCCAGACATGAAACCCTCACTCTTTGAGAGATTTGTGATGAGTCTCCTTAAAGGATATGTGAGTAGATGTAAGGGAACGGAAAACATTCATCCTCTGAATTTCGAGAAGTTATTTCCGTGGATCGTTGACAGAGCATTATATGAGATCATATATGAATACTATATTGAGTCCAGCTATCTTCCAATTCCTCTGAAATTCCTTAAGGACTTACTCAATAAGGGCGTGCTTTATAGGATCCTCAAGAACGCATTTGATACAGTAAACAGGACGCTTCCTTAAATATGCAGAAACCTCAACCATTTTATTAGGTATAAACTTCTACTTCCTTGGTAGAAGGATGCTTATGGAGGGAAGGCTCGGATCGCTGAAGGTTGGGGATAAGTATCCTGTTAGAATCATGGGAATAATTAACGTAAGCCCGGAATCATTCTATAAGAAATCAGTGAAGGTTAGTGAAGAAGAAATTCTGGAGGAGGCTTATAGGCAGCTCAAGGAAGGTGGGGATATCATTGATGTTGGAGGAAGGTCTACAGCCCCATATTTCGAGACATATGTTGAGGAAGAAACAGAAAGGGATAGGGTGGTTAAGGCAATAAAAGTGCTGAGGGAAGGGGGGATAAAGGCCCCTATATCCGTAGATACTACGAGATCGAGGGTTGCTGAGGCGGCATTAAAGGCTGGTGCAGAAATAGTTAATGACGTATCGGGACTTAATGATGATCCTTCAATTCTTAAGGTGGTTAAGGAGTATGGAGCCTCTTTGGTTATAGTTGCCAAAGTCACAGAGAGGAGAACCAATGACCCAGTCACTGATGTAATCAATGCTCTCTCTGTCTCTCTACATAAAGCCATCAAGGAAGGCGTAGATCCCGAAAAAATAGTTGTGGATCCGGGAATAGGTTTTAACAGATTCCATGATTTTCCCTGGTTTGTGTGGGATTCGATTATTCTTTCTAACCTAGCTCAGTTGAGGAAGTTAGGGAGACCTATACTTGTAGGGGTGTCACGGAAATCATTTATAGGAAAGATCTTGAATGAAGAAAGTCCAAGCAATAGATTACTAGGGAGCCTCTCCGCGACAGCAATTGCCGTGTATAACAGCGCACACATCATAAGGACTCACGATGTTAGGGAAACCTTAGAGCCAGTAAGAATGGCAGAGTTTCTGAGGATGTTTAGAGAGGGGGAGAGATAGGTGAAAGTAATTGATTCAACTTCCTTGAAGAAATATCGACAAACGACTAGTTTCACCTGAAGGAGAATTTATTTTCAGAAGAGCAATACAAGTAAGCATTCAAGCTGCGGAGGGAACAGCATGTCTTTCAGCAGCATTAGACCAACAAGAGGAGTTCTTGGAGTCATCTCACTGGTAATGCTTTCTTTCACAGGTACATTCGCCCTGAGAATCCTCACACCTGCATTATCCTTCTTCATGAGAGAAGATCTCAATGCTTCTCTTCTCGGAGTGTCCTCTCTCACGATAGCCTACATGCTAGGAAGATCCGTTTCAGCATACTTCAGCGGTAGAATAATAGCTGGGAAAAACACATACATCATCCCCCCGTTATCCCTAATAGTTTCCTTTCTTCTAGTTTTTCTCTATCCCTACGCAACAAGCTGGATACTAGTCTCCTCAATAAGAGGAATTCAAGGTTTCCTAATGGGGCTTACCTGGCCAATTATCCAAGGAGTTGTAGCGACAACAGTAAGTAAAGGCGTTAGAGGAGGGATAATGTCTTCATATTTCTTTGCCGGCTCAGTAGCAGGCCCTGCAAGTAATTGGATATATGCTGCATTCCTAGCTGAAATGCCTATCTACTACTCCGTTGTTTTCTCAGGGATTTTCTACCTTGCATCAGCCCTCCTAGCCTTCATAGGTGCATATCTGGTATACAACTCAGCTACGAGAAATAATCTGGAGTCTCCCTCGGAGAAAAAAGCGGGTAAAGAGGAACTCAAGCCTCCTAAAAACGCTCTCCTTCTGCTTGGCTTCGGCATCGGAGGAATAGCAAGTCTATACGGATTCTCAGCAATCTATGTTTATCTCAAGGAAACCTTCGACCTCACTAAGGAGGCTGTTGCCTTCCTTCTAGGGCTAGTGGACCTGGTGGCCCTAGCCATAAAGCTAGTATCAGGATTCCTTGCAGATAAGTATGGGCTGGAGAACCTCCTGAAAATCTCTATAGGAGTCTCTATAACAGGTATACTTATCATGATACCCTCTAATTACGTCCTATTCCTAATGGGGCTTTCCCTTATAGTGTTTGGGTCTAGCGGCTTCAAGCCTGTGTCTAGAGCGTTAGCATCATTATTCCCTGAGCCAAAAGACGTTATAGGAAAGCTTAATTCCTTTAGCAATATTGGGACAGTTACTGCCCAGCTCCTTTCGGGAGGGCTTTACGAAGTCTTAAGATTTCTGCTACCTTTCGTAACTCCCTTCCCAATTATATTAGTTCCTTACTTAATCCTCATCACGGCATCCGGGATAGATCTCTCACAGTTTAAGCCTAGGCGATAGCGCTATCTCCTCTTTCGCTTGTACGAACCCTGATCACGTCCTCGACCGGGATGATGAAGATTTTTCCGTCACCAGGAACTCCTCGCCGGCAGACATTAGTTATTATGTTCACAACCTTCTCTACATCACTGTCCTTGACCACTATCTCGATTTTCGCTCTGGGGAGCAAATCATAAGACTCAACCCCCTCAGACCATCTGTAAGTTATGCCTCCCTGCCTTCCCCTACCCCTGACGAGATAGACCGTTATCGGATTAATTCCCTCCTGCTTCAAAGATTTCTGAAGCGGAGTAAGAGCTTCCTCCCTGATTACGGCCTCGATTTTCTTCATGTAGAACAGCCACTATCTATACCGTAACATAACTCTAAAGCGTTTCTTGTTTCTTTTTCACTGCTTCCGCAAAGAAATTTAATTTATCTATAGCACCAAGAATTGGATGACGCAGATGGATGAAGTGGTTTCTCTTGCTAGGTCTATTCATTCCCGTGTTGTTGAGTGGAGGAGGGATTT
>CAZFVC010000049.1:6523-8378 GCA_964522175.1 uncultured Desulfurococcaceae archaeon | reverse complement strand
CTGTGGAAGCTATAACTAGGCAATTCAAGAGCAACCTTAGGGGGTTTGTTAAGAACGCTGTTAAGGAAGCTGTTAGGAAGGGGTACCTGTACCGTAAGGGCGGGACTAAGAGCTATGGACTAACTAAGAAGGGAATTCAGTTAGTAAGGGAAAAGTGTTTAGAGTAGTGCTGTCCGTTTATGCGTAAGGCCCTGTCTGGAATACATGGGAACCTGCCCGCTACCCAGGGAATTTATGCGTAAAGCTGTCTGGTTGTCCCCCTGTTTTCATCTATTAACCATTTTTCTTCCATCGTTGCCATTGGCTTCCTGAGTTTTGCGGTAGGGCCTTCTTGACTTCAGAGTTCATGGCTTTTGGTTTGTACCCTCCAGCCTTCTCCACATCTATTCTCTTCCTAGCAGATATTGATACAAGTATGAATTTGTTCAACTGCCACGGCACTAGTGAAACATCAGTATTTGTGGCTCCTATAACTGTTCTTACTGCTAGGAAGTACCTTCTCCTACCGTAGGGAAGCTTAAGATAGGCCGGAGTCCCTCCTAAAACAGTGTAGGTCCTTAACGCGTCCTCAATACTCGTCGAAGACATGAAGCCTAAAGCCTCAATAAATCTCAGAGGCCTCAACCTAAGCTTAGCTGAAGCCTTCCCGAAAAGAGGTGCTCTGTACCCAATAAACTCCTTCTTAAGAACACGCATTTCTGTTTTCCTGTCAATAACGTAATAGGATAATCGTATCTAGATACGATTATCTAAATACGAGTAACTCGATACGAATAGACTGAGATATAAGGACTATTAAGCTACGGCTTTTCCAGCATGTCGTAGTTTTTCCTTGGGATTGTTACTTTCCTTTCACAATGTCTGCACCTGAATATAACTACCTCCTCGTTGAGTTCAATAATGTCTTCCCTTCTGAAGGGCCTGCCGCAGTAGCAGACGAATCCTTTAAGCCTTGCAGGATTCCCAAGTACTAGTCCGTGCGGGGGCACGTCCTTAGTCACTACGGCCCCCGCACCGACCATCGAGTACTCCCCTATAGTTACTCCGCACACGACGGTTGCGTTAGCCCCTATTGAGGCCCCTTTCTTGATTAGTGTGGGGATAATCTCCCACTCCTTATTGAAGGCCCTAGGGTAGAGGTCGTTTGTAAGGGTTGCGTGGGGCCCTAGGAAAACATCGTCCTCCACCTTAACCCCCCTATACACGGAGACGAAGTTCTGTATCTTCACGTTATTCCCTATCTCAACACCCGCATCTATGTAGACACCTTTACCTATGTTGCAGTTCCTCCCTATCTTCGCGCCTTTCCTTACATGTACGAAGTGCCATATCCTCGTTCCTTCACCTATTTCCACACCCTCCTCCACTACCGCGGTCGGGTGTATGAAGAACTTCCTCCCCCCACCTTCTTTTCCAGTCATACTCACAGCCGTTAATTATGTGTGGAGAGCCCTAATTACGGTTCCCTACACAATATGTAATTACTTCTCACACGTAATTCAATAGGTTTGGAGGTAGGATAGGCAGTGGCTTCCCTTGATGAGGCTTTAAGGATGCTTGAGGGTGTTAAGGCTGTTGCGGTAGATTTCGACGGTGTGTTAACCAGGCTTGACCTCGACTACCCGACGCTTCGTAGGAGGGCCTCCCAGATCCTTGGTAGGGAGGTGACCAGCCTGCAGAGGGTGTTTAATGAGGAGTTCGGTAAGCCTGCCTTCTACCTAGTTAATGAGTTGGTTAGGGACGCTGAGGTTAAGGTAGTTCAGGACGCGCCCGTGTTCGAGGACGGTGTCGCCCTAGTTAAGGAGCTTTACGGTAGGGGTGTTTCCTTATATTTGGCGACTATGCAGGCTCTGGA
>CAZFVC010000049.1:0-6423 GCA_964522175.1 uncultured Desulfurococcaceae archaeon | reverse complement strand
TTTAAAGCTTATATACTGTGTTCCATTTTGTGAGGTAGGTAGAGGGTGATTAACGGAATGTCTGAGGAGGCGTATAAGCATATCGTGAGGATTGCGGGGATCGACGTTAAGGGAGACCTCCCCGTAGCGTACGCCCTCGCGAAGGTTAAGGGCATAGGTTACCACACAGGCCTAGTTATTGCGAGGAAGCTCGGCCTCGACCCCATGAAGAGGATAGGTTACGTAAGTGATGAGGTTATTGAGAAGCTTGAGGAGGTCGTGAGCGACATAACTAAGCTCGGCTTCCCTCCATGGTACCTTAACAGGAGGAAGGACTACAAGACGGGTGAGGACCGCCACCTGATCGGTGCGGACCTAATCTATGAGGCCAGGGAAGATATTGAGAGGATGATGAGGACCAGATCATGGAAGGGTATCAGGCACCAGCTCGGGCTTAAGGTCAGGGGCCAGAGGACACACACCACAGGCAGGCTCGGCCCTGTTGTCGGTGTGACTAAGGGTAAGAGGTGATTCGTGTGGGCGACCCAAGGAAGTCGAGGAAGAAGTGGGGGAGGCCTGGACACCCATGGATTAAGGAGAGACTTACTGAGGAGATGGAGCTCGTCGGCAGGTACGGCCTGAGGAGTAAGAGGGAGCTTTGGAGGGCTCAAACACTTCTGAGGAGGATTAGGGAGAGGGCTAAGGCCCTGCTGTCGCTGCCTCCGGAAGTCAGGTCTCTCAGGGAGGCGGAGCTCGTCAGGAGGCTGTTCAAGATGGGCCTCCTGGAGAGCGAGGCAGGCACTGTTGACGAGATCCTCGGCCTAACTGTTGAGGACCTTCTTCAGAGAAGGCTTCAGACAATTGTTTACAGGAAGGGCTTCGCCAGAAGCATCCATGAGGCCAGGCAGCTCATCGCCCATGGGCACATAGCTATTGCTGGGAGGCGCGTCACCGCGCCCGGATACCTTGTTTCGAGGGAGGAGGAGTCCCTGATAGATATAGCTCCTGGCTCCCCCCTAGCCGAAAGGATTAAGGAGTGGCAGGCCCAGCTCGCCCAGGAGGAGGGGGGCGAGGAGGTTCCTGAGGCGCAGAACCCTCCGGGAGCGTGAGGTGTGAGGAATGGCGTTCGCTTCAAGAGAGCTTAAGTGGGGTGTTGCACACATCTTCAGCTCATTCAACAACACGATAGTGCACATAACCGACTTAAGCGGTGCTGAGACGGTCGCTAAGATGTCTGGCGGGATGGTTGTTAGGGCGGACAGGGAGAAGCCTTCCCCATACGTAGCTATGATGATTGCCTACAGAACGGCTCAGCAGGCCATGGAGAAAGGGATAATGGCTATACATATCAAGGTGAGGGGTCCCGGAGGCCACGGACCTAAAATACCCGGTCCGGGGGCTCAGGCAGCGATCAGGGCCTTGGCGAGGGCAGGCTTCATAATTGGAAGGATAGAGGACGTTACGCCGATACCGCACGACACCACTAGAAGGCCTGGCGGCAGGAGGGGCAGGAGAGTCTAAGGTGCTGCCCATGCCTGAAGTAAGCGTAGAGGTGTTGGAGAAGGACGCGAACCATGTGAAGCTACTCGTAAGGAACGTACCTATACATGTAGTTAACGCGGTCAGGAGGGCGGCCCTAGAGCTTGTTCCTTCAATGGCTGTAGACTTCCTTGTTTTCAGAACGAACACATCCGTGCTTCACGACGAAATGATTGCCCACAGAGTAGGGTTAATACCGCTGACTTCCGAGGAAGCTATAAGGAAGTATAAGTCCCCTGAAACATGCTCCCAGCCAGGTATGGAGGAGAGCACTGAGTGCTACGCAATACTCACTCTGGAGGCGGAGTCAGGGGAGGACGAGATAAAGGTTGTTTACTCAGACCAGTTAAGGCCTCTCACAGACCCTGAGGTCAAGCCGGTAAGCGATAAGATACCTATAGTTAAGCTCGGCCCTAACCAGAGAATAATCTTCGACGCATACGCACGCCTAGGGAGGGGTAAGGAACACATCAAGTGGTCGCCGGCGACAATATCGACAGTCACATACGTACCTACAGTAACTATCGACTGGAATAAATGCACCCAGTGCGGAGTCTGCGCAGACTACTGCCCTGCAGGAGCTCTGAAGATGGAGGACGGGAAGCTGAAGGTGTATGAGGACAGGTGCACCCTCTGCAGGCAGTGTGTTAAGGTATGCGACTACGACGCAATAACCCTCGGACATAAGGAGGGCGAGTACTTCCTCACGGTCGAGTCTTCAGGAGCCCTCAAACCCGAGACAATTGTTTCGGAAGCAGTGAAGGAACTGATCAAGAAGCTGGACACGCTTTTAAGCAGGATTGACTCAATCAATGAGGCAGAGGAGGTAGTTTAAAGTGAGGAGGACAGGACCCACAAACATAGTGTTGAGGAAGCTCATAACCAGGCTTAAGAAGGAGGCCAACGCAAATAAGGCTCCGATATGGGACTACGTGGCTGAACTCCTCTCAAGACCTGCTAGGAGGAGGCCTGTAGTGAACCTCTCAAGGATAGAGAGGTACGCAAGCGATGGGGAGACAATCCTCGTCCCCGGAAAGGTTCTCGGCGCAGGGATACTGAGGAAGAAGGTTACGGTAGCGGCAGCATCATTCTCTGAGAAGGCTCTCGAGAAGATTATTAGTGCTGGAGGAAGAGCATTAACGATTGAGGAATTACTTCAGGAGAACCCGAAAGGAAGCGGTGTGAGGGTGATGGCATGAGCGAGACACCTAAACTGAAGAGAACCATAATAGTTGATGCTGAAGGCACCGTAGTTGGGAGGCTATGCACCCAGATAGCTAAGGCACTGCAGGAGGGCTTCAAGGTATATGTAGTGAATGCTGAGAAGGCCGTGGTGAGCGGGGAGAAGAAGATGGTTATCGAGGGCTACAGGGTGTGGCTAAGGATAAAGACCCTTAGAAACCCGCAGAAGAGGTCTCCCAGGAGGCCGAGGTCTCCGCAGACAATAATAAAGAAGACTGTTAAGGGAATGCTTCCGAAGAACTTCCTTAAGGGTAAGGAAGCGTTAAGGAATCTTAAGGTCTATGTAGGGGTTCCGAAGGAGTTCCAAGGCAAGGAAATGGTTAAGCTTTCTTCAGCAGACGCCTCCCGCCTGGGGAGGGACTACATAACCCTGGGAGAGGTGGCTAAGGCTCTAGGGTGGAAAGGATGAGTGCGAGAGCTAAGTCAAGGAAGTCGGTTAAGATAGTTCTCTCAACAGGTAAGAGGAAGACAGCGATAGCTAGGGCTGTCCTGAAGCCCGGTAAGGGACGCGTATGGATAAACGGGATGCCTCTCGAGATATGGCCTGTCGAGATGGCTAGGCTTAAGATGATGGAGCCCCTCCTCCTCGCAGGAGAGGACATCTGGGGACAGATAGATATTAAAGTCAATGTTGAGGGAGGAGGCTACATGGCTCAGGCAGAGGCCGTGAGGACAGCGATAGCTAGGGGCCTAGTGGAGTACACGGGAAGTGAGGAACTCAGAACGCTGTACAAGGAGTACAGCCGCCCAATGCTTGCGGGAGACCCGAGAAGGACAGAGCCGGAGAAGTGGATGAGGTACTCCGCCAGGAGGTGGAGGCAGAAGTCATACAGGTGATTCGAGATGGTCATGTTTCCAGTCAGGTGCCCGACCTGCGGCGCCCTAATAGGGGATAAGTGGGAGCCCTTCATCGAGAGGGTTAAGAAAGGGGAGGACCCGAAGAAGGTCCTCGACGACCTAGGTGTTAAGAGGTACTGCTGCAGAAGAATATTCATAACCCACGTAAACCTAATCGATGAGATGGTTATGTACACGAGGAGGGTGTGAGGATGAGTGAGGCAGGATACGAGAGAGGGCCATCGATAGAGCTCCTAGTACCCATAAACACATACCTTGAGTCAGGTGTCCACATAGGTACACACATGTGCACGAAACACATGAAGAGATTTGTTTACAAGCAGAAACCCGACGGCCCGTACGTTCTTGACGTTAGGAAGATTGATGAGAGAATAAGGATAGCGGGGAAGTTCATAGCCAGGTACAAGCCTGAGGCAGTTCTTGCAGTGTCTGCAAGGCAGTACGGATTCACGCCAGTCAAGAAGTTCGCCGAACTCACAGGAGGTAAGGCAATAACGGGGAGATTCATCCCCGGAACCCTAACCAATCCGTGGCTGAAGCACTACATAGAGCCAGACATACTGATAGCCACAGACCCAAGGGTCGACACACAGGCAATAATAGAGGCATCCAAGATAGGGATACCTGTAGTAGCTATAGCTAGCACTGACGCGAAGCTAAGCAACGTCGACCTAGTCATACCCGGAAACAATAAGGGCAGGAAATCCCTAGCAGTGATCTACTGGCTACTCACCAGGCAGGTTCTGAGGGAGCGCGGAGTAATAGCGATGGATGCTGACCTACCTGTAGGGCCGGACGCCTTCGAAACGAAGGTGACGGCCAGGTGGTGAAGAGACAGGCAAGGTGGGCAGGACAGTTCTACGAAGCAGACCCTAAAACACTGAGAGAAAGGATTGAGTGGGCCTTCACCCACAGACTCGGGCCCGGAGAAATCCCTAAACCCTCACCTGAGAGGGTTAGGCAGTCAATAGGTTTTGTAGCCCCCCACGCAGGATACGTATACAGCGGGCCTGTCGCGGCCCACACATACGCAAGAATTGCTAAGGAAGGGAAACCCGACACATTCATTCTGATAGGCCCCAACCACACAGGCCTCGGGGCAGCAGTGGCTGTATGGACTGAGGGGGCCTGGGAAACCCCTTTAGGTGAAGCACCTGTTGATGAGGAACTAGCAGCCGAAATAATCAGGAACTCAAGGTTCGCCAAACCCGACACAACAGCACATAGGGAAGAACACTCACTTGAGGTACAGATACCGTTCCTCCAATACCTCTTCAGCGAAGTAACCATAGTGCCGATAACTGTGATGTATCAGGCCCCGGAAACCTCTAAGGATCTCGCGAAAGCGATTACTGAGGCCGTGAGGAAGCTCGGGAGAGACGTAACCATAATAGCGTCCTCAGACATGAGCCACTACGAACCCCACGAGATCGCTGTGAGGAAGGATAGGGAGGCCTTAGAGAAGATAACTTCCATGGACCCTGAAGGCCTCTACAAAATAGTTATCGAGAAGGACATATCGATGTGCGGTTACGGCCCTGTAATGACGCTCCTATACTACGCTAAAGAGAACGGCGGTGAAGGGGCTGAGATACTGAAGTACGCCACCTCCGGAGACGTGACCGGCGAGAGGGCGTGGGTCGTGGGCTACGCTGCCGTACGGGTCTACTGACCCGGTTATTACCTCCTGAAGCATAAAGTTCCCAGTGAGGAAGAACGGCATGTGCAAGGTTAAGAAGGAGCTGACTGAATGGATCCCTCTAATATATGTCCCGATACCTAACCGAAGCAACCCGGTTCTCGTCGTCCCCACAGGGAAGAGGGTTATTGTGGAAGCATCGATTGAGGGTGACGGCGGAGGAATAGAGATTGAGGGGGACGTGAGTGACGAGGTGGCTGCCGCGGTAGCTTCATTCTACCAGACACTGAGGAAGGAGACGGCTTCAACAGCCCTCATGAGGCTCTCCATACAGCACAGCGGGAAGCTGAACGAGACATTCATGTATGTCGCCCTAACTAACGCGATGCTTGAATCCATGGGAGGGCCGCTCGACAGGAGGATAGTTGCCGCTGCCGAAGTTGTTGATGCTGAGGTAGGTGTGGATGATTCCGTGTATGCGTTAAGGAAGCATGTCTTCCACGCGAAGCCCTACATATGGAGGAGGGGTGAGGGAGAGATAGAGCTCACTAGCCACGTCGTAGCGCAGACGGAGGTTGTGGGTACAGCGGAGCTGAACTATGTCGAGCCCCTCGACCCTGACGTCGTTACGCATCTGGCAGGGATAGCTGCTATAGAGGGGTTCAGAACCCTCTCAGCGAAAGATAAGGAGTTCAGGAGGGCCTTAAGGCTAAGCAACTCTATATGGCACCTGATCTACGGAATCCCCCTACCTCGGGAGGAAGGGAAATGCTTCGCCGTCATCAAGTCCCTGACCCATGCAGACCTCCTGGAGGTTGAGCTAGTTGGGGGCAGGGCTGAAGATAGTTAAGCTGGGAGGCTCTGTAATAGCCCCTAAGGAAAGCCCCCTCGACATAGACGCGCCGACGCTGCTGAGACTAGCCGAGGAGATAGGGAAATACCTTAAGTCAGGGGATACCGGGCCTGTAGCGGTTGTGCATGGAGGAGGGTCCTTCGGCCACCCCCTAGTTAAGGAATGCCTCGAAACCTACGGAGGGATGGATACGGGATGCTACTCTAGGGTAGCTCACCACATGCTCCAGCTGAATAACTACGTCATGGAGGCCCTCCTCAGCAGCGGGGTCCCGGCAGTATCGATCCCTCCGAGAGCTGTATGCTTCAGGGAC
>CAZFVC010000048.1:0-8888 GCA_964522175.1 uncultured Desulfurococcaceae archaeon | reverse complement strand
GATAGGGCAGCCGATTAATCAGCCGCAGGTCGCCGTAGCGAAGATACTTCCGCAGGATCACTCATCTTTCATGGCAATTAAGTCCGACGCGGAGTCAATAATTCGGGAGGAGTTGGAGAACATTTCCAGCCTTACAGATATCATACTGAAGGGCGAGGCAATGCTTTTCTAAAGCCAACCGCTTTTTAATTGATGATGTGTGAAACCGGGTCTGAGTGATTCCGTCACATGATGAGGGGTCGGATTCTGAAGTTTCTTTACGTGGGTGTTATGAATGGAGCTGGCTAAGATAATTCAGAAGGTGAGTCCCGAGTCTGTGAAGGTTCTGAGCGTTCTTGATTGGGGCTTAACACGCTTCGAGTTCGTCCCCATAGAGATTATTGAGAGGAGAAGTAGGCTCCCGCCGAATGTCCTTAACAGGGTGATTAGGGAGCTTCAGGAGTTTAAGGCTGTAGTTAAGTCGGGTTCCGGGGTTAGGGGGTTTAAAATTACTTACATGGGTCTCGACATCCTCGCGCTGAACTCACTGAGTTCTAGAGGTGTAATCACCCACATAGGAACGAGGGTGGGTGTAGGTAAGGAGAGCGAGATATACATAGCGAAGGCTTCTGGAGGGGCCCTCGTAGCGGTTAAGTTCTATAAGATTGGTAGGGTCAGCTTCCAGAAGGTTAAGAGGGTTAGGTCCTACTTCATCGATGAGTCTAACTGGATGATTAGGTCAAAGATAGCGGCGGAGAGGGAGTTTAAGGCCTTAAGGAAGCTGTCGGAGCTAACGCCTTACGTCCCTAAGGCTTATGGATGGAGCCGCCATGCAGTTGTTATAGACTACATACCAGGGATTGAGCTCTATAAGTATAGGGTTTCTATAAACCCTGGAGGCATGCTCTCCAAGATACTGGAGGTTTTGAGGAGGGCCTACCTAGACGTAGGTATTGTTCATGGAGACCTAAGCGAGTACAACATAATTGTAAGGGTTGAGGATGAGGAGAACCCATACATAATTGACTGGCCTCAGTACCTCTATAGGGAAGACCCTCAACATGAGGAGGTTCTCAGGAGGGATGTTGAGTACGTGGTGAAATTCTTTAAGCGTCGATACGGAGTATCGGTCGAGGTGGATAGGGCCCTGGCCTACATTAAGGGGAGTGTTGATGAGCTCCCGCAGTAGGAAAAGCTACGTCGGCGTAGATATTGTCAGGTCCGGCGGTAAGGATTTGTCGAGATATGTGTACGCCATAGCTATCTATAGGGACGGGAAGCTTCTGAAGGTTGATGAGGGAGGTATAGGGAGGCTTGTGAGGCTTCTCTGGGACTTCAGGCCCGCGGTTCTGGCTGTTGATAACCTTCTTGAGATAGGCGGGAGCAGGAAGTCCTTAATGAAAGTCCTTAGGCTAATCCCTCCAGATACTGAGGTAGTTCAGGTAAATCTCGAGAACCGGAGGGCAATACCTGTTAAGGCAGTGATGGCTAAGGCAGGCCTGAAACCTGAGAAGGGTAAGATGAACCCCACGAAGACGGCAATAGTTCTCGCCTACCTAGCTATGGAGGGGTATGGAGAGAAACTGCTTGTTTTCGAGAATAAGGTCAAGGTCAGTGTATATATGGGGAGGTCGGGGTCTGCCGGCGGCTCCAGGTCGGAGAAGTATAAGAGGAATATGAGGGGAGCCGTCGCGAGGATGGTGAAGCGGCTGAGGGAGGAGCTGGATAGGAGGAAGATAGATTACGACGTAGTGATTAGGAGGAGTAAGGGAGGTATAGAGTCAGCGCTCTTCACAGTTTATGCTTCCAGGAAGGAGCTTTCTGGAATAATAAAGAGCGCTAAGGGTTACGACGTTGTGGTAAGGATTAAGCCCGTAATTAACAGGAAGCTTCTCTCAGTGCCTAAGGAGGATTCAGGTCGCTTTCTCATCGTGGGATATGATCCGGGTATGGAGGCAGGTGTTGCAGTAATTGACCTAGACATGAAGCCAGTGCTCATAACTTCCGGTAGAGGAATCGATAGGGGAGATATAGCCTCTAAGCTTGTTGGTTTAGGTACTCCGGTAATTGTCGCCACGGATAAGAGGCCCGTTCCTGAAATGGTTAGGAAGCTCGGCAGTATGCTGGGAGCCCAGCTTTATGTGCCTCCCAAGTCCCTCACCATAGGTGAGAAGGAGCTTCTTGCGGAGGAGTATCGGAGGAGGTTCGGTGTAGCGCCTAGAAACACTCATGAGAGGGACGCGCTATCTGCCGCGCTGAAGGCTTACAGAAACTATGAGGAGAAACTGAAGAAGCTTGTCCAGGCAGTGAGGAGGATGGGGATCACCATGGATAATCTGCAGAAGTACAAGGTCAAGCTCCTCGTTAATGAATCCCTCTCAGAAATTATTGAGGAGATGATTAACGATGCCTTCACCCCGGCCGTGAGGGAGCTGAGCGTTAGGCCTCAGGAGTCAGGCAGGGGGGAAGCCTGCGAAGCTTTGAAGGAGGAGGTCTCGGAGCTGAGGGAGAAGATAACTCAGATCCAGATGGAGAAGGAGACTCTGAGACATCGTTCCGCGAGGCTGGAGAAGGAGGTCCAGCAGCTTACGATGGAGCTTGAGAAGATACATGCGGAGCTCAGCGAGAAGGTCGCTAGGGATAGGAAGGTGAAGGAGCTGAGTCAGAGGGTTAAGAACCTCACCCAGCACTTGGCTCTCGTGGAGGCAGAGAATAAGAGGTTATTAGCAGCCCTCAGTAATGTGGGGCGTCTTATTGAAAGGATTTATTCCGGCGAGTTAAGGCTTGTCCCCAGGCTGGGAACCCGATGCGTCTCTAACGGGTCTGTTGAGAAGGCCTTCTACATCGATTCCCCGGGGCAGGCATCTGCCCAGCTCCTTATGCGGCTTGGGAAGGAGGGTAAGGGCATTATTCTTCCCCCTGGTAGCGAGGAGCTGGCTAAGAACCTGATTGATGAGAGGTACGTTCCTGCTGTGGCTGCTAGGGAGGTTTGGGACGCGAGCGACTGCCTTAAGGCAGTGGATTCAGAATCTTTAGAGTTGCTGGAGAGGGCTAGGCAGGATCTGGAGAGGAGGCTGAAGCAGGAGAATGAGTTCACGTTAGCGGATCTTGAGAGGATGCTGAACGAGTATAGGAGGTCTAAGCTAAAGCAGGAGAAAAATAATGTAAGAAATCAGGAAAGTGCCAAATAAGGGTAGAACCCAGGAGAGCCCTATATACATCCCCACTTTCTTCGGGCTTATCAGCCTTATCCTCATTCCGGACGCTGTCCCTAGAACTCCGGAGAATATGGCTATCGACATAGGCAGCGGTATGGATAGCTGTGTCCCTATCTCGGTAAGTATGAGTGTCGATATGTAGGGAGCTATGGTGCTGAGGTATTTCATCCCGTAGAATCCGGAACCAAGCTTCCTGGCTCCCCTGGTGCCTTTAATGATAAGTATACCAACCGCAATTCCCGCAACCACCCCAACCTGTAGGTAGGGGCAGGGAATTGATTCTCTGAGGAATCCCGCAACGAAGCCCAGCGTGTTTGCTCCAAGGATGTAGGCACTCAGGAAAACCATCACTATACTGATGACTTTAAGGGTGGCGAGGTTATTCACTAGGGCATGCCTTCCCTTCTTGGCGACACCCCTCACGAACAGGTATGACATAATCACTGATGCCGCGAAGGTGACGACCCAGAAAAGAAATATTTCTCCTATAGCGGAGGCGGACCCTGGAACGCCTTTAGCTAGGAGGTAGCCTGTGAATATCCCTACGAATATCTGGGTTATTGACGTTATGAAGCCCCAGAAAGTAAGTAGTGAGAGGGTCCCTATAGCAAGGAGAAATATTATGACGACGTCCCAGTACCCGACGGACGTGCCGAGACCCATCTTACCGCCTTCCACTAGATAGCCTACTGTGAGGCCTGTGAAGGCAAGAATCATCATTGAGGACTCCTTAAGGATTCTGGATCCTGAGGTAGGGCCCGAGATAACCCCCATATTGTTTCCTACCGCGACCGCTATCGACACAACGAGGAGTATTAGGAGTAGGGGGTCCACATTGATCGACCTTAATACATCATTGAGCTGACTACGCGGAGTAGCATGTGGGAAGCATCTTCGCAGGCATCAACAATTGTGTCCATACTCCTAATCATCTCTATTAAGTGGTTGAATGTTATTGCATCGATCTCCTTCCCCAGGCTGTAGACTTTGTCAAGCATGCCGCTCTTGAAGTCGTCTACCCTATCCTCATACACATCTATCTTATCGTCAAGCTTCTGCAGCTTGTCGAAGTCGTTGAGAGCCACCTTAAACTCCTCCTGGAGAGCTTCAAGAGCCTTCGCCGCAAGGAGGGAGGTCTTAAGGAGCTCTGGGTATATGCTCCTAACAGCTTTGGACTTACTTATCTCAACCCTTCTAGCTCTCTCATATTCTGAGGCCATGAAGTATATCAGGTCCAGTATGTCGTCCACCCTATCTATAAGTGCCTCAATATCTCCCAGCAGCGCTAGAGGGATGGCCCCCCTAGAAACCATGGTCGTCAGCTCCATAGCTATCTTATCACCAGACTTCTCGTTAGTCACTACCTCAATGACGAGGGTGTTTAGCTTATAGTCATCCACCTCCCCCTTAAGCATCTCTATAACCACGTTCATCGATTTTCTCGAGAGGCCCACATGTTCCGCAAGCTTGCTGAAGAGCTTCTCCTCCCCCGCCATTAATAGCTTCCTAAAAGACTTCAGCATCACGCCTCACCTAAGTAATAAACTATATTGCCTTGCATAATAGTTTCGGTTTAGATAGGTTTATATGTTTGTTTGATTATTTTAGTATTGATGGTAAATATGGAGAAGAAGGAGAGAATGTTAAGAAGTGGAGAAGTTGCCGAGATCCTCGGAGTTGATAGGCATACCGTAGTTAAGTGGGTTAAGGAGGGGAAGATTAAAGCGATAAGACTTCCTAGTGGGAGATATAGAATTCCAGAGAGCGAGGTGAAGAAGATACTTGAGGGGGGAAGCAGTCAAGGCATATAAAATACCTATAGAAGCCCCGAGAGACTTGATAGAGGCATATTTTGAGGTGAAAAGGAGGGCGTTGAGGGGGGTGTTGAATCACGTTACCTACTCTCGAACTGGAAAGGCTCATCTAAACTTCAAAGCTGGTGATAGGAGGAAGCTGAGAAATGACCTCCTAAAGGACTGGAAATACTCAAAGCATTACGTTGATTCAGCCATAAACTCAGTTATCGGACTGGTTAAGGGGTGGATTAAGCTTCACAACAGAGGAAAAGCGAGAACAAAGCCCAAAATAACGAGGAGAACGGTTTACATCAAGAATACCTTGTTCAGCTACAGGAATGGGATTCTAAAGATTAGCATCGAACCAAATAGAAGATACCTAGAAGTTGATTTAACAAAGTATGGGTACTTACCAAAAGACTTCGATTCCGTTGGTGGGTTGCTACTAACAGAAAACGAACTCATAATCACTTTCAAGAAAAACGTGAAAAGCGTTGAGCCTAGAGGTTGGGCTTCATTCGACGTTAACTTGACAAACATAACTGCTTTGATTGATGGAAAGGTAGTTAGATATAACCTCAAACAGTTATACCATATACACGAGGTTTACGAGAAGAAAAGAAGGAAGATTCAGAGGCTTTCCAAGCGTAAGCCTAGGACAGGTAGAAGGCTGATGGAAAAATACTCTAAGAGGGAACGAAATAGAGCTAAGGATTTTATGCACAAGTTAACGACCAAGATAGCTAGGGAGTTGAGCAAGGCGAGGAGTGGAGCAATTCTTGAGAACCTGAAGAATATTAAAGGCAGGGTTCTTCGCAAATCTAGAGATCTTAACCGCAAGCTTTCGAAGTGGAATGCTAGAACGTTTCAGTTTATGCTTGAATATAAGTTAAAGTGGCTTGGTCTACCAGTTAAGTATGTTAATCCGAGAAATTCTTCTAAAAACTGCCCTCTCTGTCAGGCCAGAATGGTGGCCTATGAGGGCAGGTTGATGAAGTGCTTAAAGTGTGGTCTTGTTCTGGATAGGGATGTGGTGGCTGTTCTAAACCTTCAGATGTGGGGCTCTGGGGTTACCCCGAAAGCCCTATTAGAGGCGTCAGCCTCGATGATGGGGAAACGGTTGATAGACCAAAACTCAAATTTGACTAGAAGGTCTATCAATCATGAACCCCTCGTCTTTTATAAAGACATCTTAGGTGGTGCAGGTGGCTAGGAAGAAGAAGCTGCAGTTCAGGAAGGAGTACGGTGAGGGCATTGTTTCGGGGGCTAAGACCTCCACAATCAGGCTTAACTCCTCCCTGAGGGAAGGCGATGTAGTCATTGTTTTCGCAGGTAATGAGAAGTTGGGTGTGGCGAGGATTGAGAAGGTTGAGGCCAAGAAGGTGAGGGATCTGACTCGTGAGGACGCTGTTAGGGACGGTTTCAGGAGTAGGGAGGAGCTGCTTGCAGCACTCAAGAAGATTTACGGTTCAAGGATTAGCGACAAGACCGAGGTCAAGCTGATTAGGTTCAGAATGGTCAGCAGGGAAAGGAAGGATTAGTCTGAAGGCTCCACAACGGCGTAAGCTATCGCTGATTTAGGTATGACGAAACCTTCGTTATCTATCCGTATCCCTATCTCGTACTTCGACACCTTCATCAGCTTCCCCTTAATGCTTGAGCCATCTATGAGGAAGAACTCGATTTCAGTTCCTGTTAAGTCACTGTTAATGACTGTGTCCTGAAGCCTTTCATTGCTGTAGCCGTGGAGGTCTGTTGCCTCAACCTCGACCGATAGGATTGAGTGCCTGTACACAACGACGGCTTTCCCCTCAGACCTTAAACCTATCTCGTAGCGCGCTACCTCATCAATCACTCCCTTTATGGGTTCCTCACGCCCCAGAACCTTAATCGTTACTTCCCTGCCAGTGAATCTGGCGTCAATAATGTTCTCCCTAAGCATACGCACACCTAAGTATTGGTGGTGGGTACAGTAATAAAGCATTCTCTATTTGCTGCGGGAAGTTATTTTGTTCAGTGTTTTTGCCAGGCCGTAGGCAAGCTCCGTGTGCTGGGTTGAGATCATTCCCACAATTCTCTTCGCTTCCCTTAATGGGGGGCAGTAGGGAAGCTCACCGGCTCCTATGACCTCACCCTCCCCTATACCTACAAGGTAGGCAATAATGTCCGCCCTCTGCAGCTCTATGAGTGGCGACACAACCCTCCTTCTCTTCCCCGTTCTCCAGCTGTCGATGTGGTGGAGTCCTCCCTCACTGCCTTCGAAGAACTGTTCAAGGAAGTATTCGTTCAGGTCTGTGAGGGTGAATGGGAGGAGGTAGGCCTTCACAGGACCTATAGAGGGTAGGGTGTCGGTAACTGCCTCAGCTAATGAGATTATGTCCCTCGTTAGGTAGCATCCACCCTCCCCAACCACCTCCATCGAGTAGGGAAGCAGTTGAGTGGAGGGGTATTCCTCAGTAATTCTGCTGGTCTGGGTCTCTGTGAGGGTGTCCTCAGGGTACGCAACCGTAACGCCTCCGCCGTACCTCCTCTCCAGCTTCGCGAGGAGGATGGAGAGTGCGTACCCTTCAGCAACCCTGCCTGGAGGGATTACGGAAACGAATCTGTCCCCAGGTACGGGATTAACGGTTTCTCCAAGCTTTCTCTTAACATGCTTAATCAGGGATTTCTCGAGGCATCCGATACATAGTTTCTCTCCTGAGGCTCTCCGAAGGTAGAATGCGGGTCTCCTGCCGCATGAAGTACACATCGCCAATCGCTAGACCCCCTCAGCACTAACTATCTCCATATAACCGACCTCGTCAAGCCCTCCACTAATTATGTCGAGAAGTCTGTATAAAGCAGGGTCCCCTACAGGAAGCTCATCAATGACGTATGTCTTCACAGGGCTGAAAAGGTTCCGCAACTCCTCATTACTTACCGCCCCACACCTCCACAGGAACGCGGCCGTCTTCGTGAGGGATAGTATGAATTTCGAGGCTTCCTCTGCCCTACCCTCATACACTAACCTGTCTAGGCATTCGAGAACTGTGGACGGGTCGGGCAACATAATGATCCTTGAGGTGATGGGGGAGGGGTTAATAAAGGTTTCTTTTATGCATATGGAAAAGCTTTATATAGAAGTGTTCCTTCTTGGATTAATGGGGTTGATTATGACCGCACTATATGGAGTACCTGTAGTTATATTGAAGGAAGGTACCCAGAGGTCCTACGGCCGCGAAGCGTTAAGGAACAACATAATCGCTGCTAGGGCTTTAGGGGAGGTCCTTAAAACCAGCTTAGGTCCCAGAGGCCTAGACAAAATGCTTGTCGACTCCTTCGGCGACATAACCGTCACTAACGACGGTGCAACAATCGTTAAGGAGATGGATGTTCAGCACCCGGCCGCCAAGCTCCTCGTGGAGTCGGCTAAGGCCGTTGACGCTGAGGTAGGTGACGGAACCACCTCAGTAGTTGTTTTAGCTGGCGACCTGGTTGGGAAGGCTGAGGCCCTGCTGGACCAGAATATCCACCCGACAGTAATTATTGAGGGCTACAAGAAAGCTATGAATAAGGCGCTCGAAATCCTTGACGAGATAGGGATTAAGCTCCCTATCGGCGACCTTGAATCGCCTGAGGGTAGGGAGGCTGCGAAGAAGGAGCTTTACAAGGTGGTTTACTCAACGCTTGCAAGCAAGTACCTAGCAACGCCCGACCTCATTGACAGTATGACTAACATGGCTATCGATGCCGCGCTGAAGGCCGCTGTGAAGAGACCTGACGGCACCTATAACGTGAGGCTCGACAACATAAAGATAGAGAAGAAGAAGGGTGCGTCACTGGCAGAGACTCAGCTGGTAGACGGCATCGTTCTGGATAAGGAGGTTGTGCATCCCGGCATGCCTAGGAGGGTTGA
>CAZFVC010000047.1:0-9136 GCA_964522175.1 uncultured Desulfurococcaceae archaeon | reverse complement strand
AACATCAACCTAATTGTCTCCCACCCTCCCGCAGGAGGTGTAACAACATCCACGCCGCCTCAGCTGAACTCAACACTTAACGAACTCATCCAAAAGGTTCTTGAAAAGATTAATCAAGAAAGAGAGAAACTTGGGCTCCCTCCCGTTAGGTACGTGTTCGATGAGTCAGCTGTTTTCAGGGCTGAGGATCAGCTGAAGCGGGAGTACTTCGGGCACTGCTCCCCTGAAGGATTGATTCCGCCCTACTACTACACCAGGTTCGGGGGTCTGTACTATATGGAGGAGAATATTGCTTACTATTATGTTGAGAACCTGCCTATGGACCCCATCAACTACTCTCTCAAGAACCTTGATTTAATGCTCTACAACGACTCAGCAAGCGGATGGGGACATAGAGACTCCCTCCTCGACCCCACCAATAACTACGCATCGGTGTACGCCGTATGGAACTCTAACAGTCTGTTTCTAGTTATCGATATGCTTAAGGTGTGGGTTGATTGGGTTAGCCCGCCTGCATTTAACGGGACTGTATTCAGTGCTGAGGGGTTCCTCCTACTGAATAACTCCCGCATAACCTCGGCCGTAATTTATTATCACGATCCCGACACTACTAAGTCAGCCACGTATTCCGAGAGGCTACACATTAACGTAACATGTAGAACATATTCTTTAGGATATCCGTATGCTGGAGTTGCACCTAAGCCCTACTACTTCCAGAACATCCCAACCATTAGGCCTGAGGACTGGACTGTGAAGGGAAACTACTTCAGAATAAGCTTTAATGTCGACAGCCTTGATAAGGCGGGCCTATATACAATAGTTATATATGCGGAAAACACTCTCGGGATTAAACATCCTTACGATCCTGAAAGGTTTGCCGACTCGTTACCAGTGCTTGAGTACTCCTTCCTCAAGGAATCGTAGGTTAAGATTTAAGGCCGTAAGCTGTCACGGTATACATGATTGACCATGAGGAGGCTGGTTAGGGAAGGAAGTGCCTTGAAACCAATCACCCGTGAAAACTTCAGGTGGTATCACGTAGTACTTATTGCCCTTATCTTATGGTTGATTTCGTTCTTCACACTCGGATTCGTCAGTCTGGTCTCGCCCTTAACAGAATGGTTCATGGCTTCCCCGTTACTGATCAAGGTAGCTGGCATAGGAATCTTCGCATCCTTCGCATTCATACTTTATTCCTTTCTAAGGTATGGCAGAGGATTGAGAAGGGGAGGAGCAGGATACGGTTTACTTCTACTCATAGTTTTCTCCCTCATATATGCTGGAGGGTATGCAGCAATGCTTAACAACTCACCTTCAGAGATAGAGGTGATCAGCCTAGACCATGCTATTAACACTACCTCGACCCGCCTCATCCCTCTGCATACAGCCTACGCATACGCAATCTCGATGCTCCAAACCCCTACCCACACCCTCTACGAAGAGGAAACATACATATACTACGATTCCTCAGGCAACATCATATATAACTGGGTGATAGAGCCTGAAGGCTTCTGGAACGAGATTAGCAGAGACGCGGAAGGTGCGGTATTCGTCAACGGCTCAGTCTTTCCTCCAGAAGTCAAGATATTTAAGGAGGATCTTAAGTGGGGGATCCATAAACTGGTTGGGACACCCTTCTTCCTAGATAATCTGTGGAGAGAGATAAAGCTGCGTGCCGGGCTGGGTGTTAGGGTTCTGATGGATTGCAACGTCGAGGTGTATAGGAACGGCTCCATCTACATTATTATTCCTCTAGCCTCCTGGAAAACTTTCTTAACTACGAGCGTTCCATATGTCGTCGGCTACGCCGTCGTAAGTCCTGATGGCGCTATAAATATTGTTAGTGTTGATGAAGCCAGGAAGAACGATCTATTTAGAGGAGTGCCGCTTGTCCCCGACGTTATTGCTAGGAGATGGGTGGAGATATACAGGTTCTACACAGGCCTCATCCCAGTTATTCTGTACCACAACACCTTCACCATAAGAGATGTGGGAACGAATCCTCAGCCCTACCTAATGACGGACTCTAAAGGCAATCTGTTTTGGGTGTTTGTGGCCGAGCCTCCGGGAGAGACAGCTTCCGCAAAGTATATCTTCTATGTGAATGCTTCCGATACCCATCCACACATAATGATTTATGAACTCCCCAGGCCGGCAATAGGGATTTCAAGGATTGAGTCCCTGATTAAGCAGGCCCACCCTACCTACGATTGGGGCGAATTCAATATCGCTGAACCGATGCCTTTAATTCTTAACTCGACCCTCTACTGGAAAGTCTCGGTCATCACGCTTGATGGGAGAGGTGTTGTGTCGGTAGATCTGGTTGACACCGAAAAGAATGAAGTCATAAGCATTCAGCCTGGCAAGAAACTTACCGCTGAAGACATAGTAAACAAGATAAAGAAAATATATCAAGAGACTCCGGAAGGGAATGAATCTGTTCAATCAATAATCCAGAGAATCAAGGAGCTTAAAGACATAATCCAGAAGCAGCAGGCGGAACTGCAGAAGCTTTACGAGGAGTTGGAGGAGCTTGAGAAAATACTGGCGGATGTTCTAAGCAATTTATCAGTTGGGGGAGGCGGATGATTATTTTTAGCTGATCTTCAGCTTGCCCACAGCCTTAACCCTGATCTTCACTGCGTTGCCGGGGAGGTAGGGTAGTGCAATTTCCTCAACTTCCGTCACCTGTATCGTTCCTGGAGCGGCCCCAGCATCCATAGCCTTCCTCACCGCCTCCTCTGACGCCTGCTTAATGGCTTCTCCCCTAGTAATGTGGTCGTAGGAGAATGCCTTCTCTACTACGCCTCCAACAAGTGCTGTCGCGGCCCCTAATGCGTTCGCCGACTGCGCATACTTCGGTCTGATGACTTCCTTAGCCCCTTTAAGCTCCCTAGGCCACATCAAGGAACCTCCACCGACCAGTATTACCGTTGCGGGTTCTGGAGAGGTCTTCACCTTATCTATAGCTTCCTCAAGCATCTCAACCATCTTCGCATAAGCCTTCTCAATGACTTCTGCAGGTACTCTCTCCTTAACTCTTTGAGGTACACATCTCTCGTCATCAATCTTCATAACGCCTTTAGCTAGAGCCACATCTGTTGCGGTGAGTACATCACCTCCCCAAGCAATACCTTCCTCAATAAGTCTGTACCCCACACTTACCGGGCCTACTTTCACATCATCACCGGAAACCCTAACAATGGAGCCTCCTGCAAGCCCAATAGCAACTATGTCTGGAGACCTTATGTTGGTCCTCACCCCACCTATCTCGACCTCAAGCGCTTCCCGAGGGTATCCCTGGGTTAGGACACCGATATTGCTTGTGGTTCCTCCGGTATCCACAACTATCGCGTCCTTAATCCCTGTTAGGACGTGGGCCCCTCTAATGCTGTTAGAGATGGGCGCAACGACCGTGAATATGGGGTACTTCTCTATGTAGTTGGCCTTGGCTGTTGTCCCGTCATTCTGAGCGAAGAACATAGGTACCTCTTCCAGACCGAGGCTACTTAAACTCTCCCTAAGGCTCCTTATAGCCTTCCTCATCACCTTGATTGAGGCAGCATTCAGTATGGTCGCGTTCTCCCTCTCAAGAAGACCCATACTGCTTATCTGGTGCGACATCACTATAGGGATTCCAGGAATAACCTCCCTAACTATTTCAGCGGCCCTTAATTCATGCTCCGGATTCACGATTGAGAAAACCGAAGATATAGCTACGGCCTCAACACCTGAGTCTCGGAAGACCTCTGCTGCCTTCCTGACCTCATCCTCGTTGAGGGGAGATATTTCCTCACCGCTGTATTCATGCCCGCCCTCAACAATGGCTTTCAGGCCGCCCACAGCCTCCCTCAGGTCTCCAGGCCAGTCCAGCATAGGGTCTATAGCTTTCGTTGCCGGAGCACCTATCCTTAACGCACCAACCTTCCCGAGCCCTCTCCTCTGCACTATAGCGTTAAGTATGTGGGTGGTTCCGAACATGACGGCTGTGACGTCATCAGCATTAATGTCTCCTTCAGATATAAGCTTCCTTAAGCTCTCCACAATGCCCGAGGTGACGTCAGCCGTTGTTCTTGCTTTTACGGCGTGAATCACTTCATTCCTCTCATCAATAGCTACTGAGTCGGTGTGGGTGCTTCCCACATCAATACCTATCCTGATCCTCAAGCCTTACCCACCCCCATACTGCGGAACCTTTCCTCAATCGGTACATAATCTATTTCGTAGCCGAAGTAACGCGGTCCCACAACCTCAAGCGCTTCCGGAGTCCTCCACTTAGGGTCACAGGGTATCCCGAGGACCGCCACCCTCAATCCGTACTTCAGCCTCTCAGTAGTTATCGGGAGCGCCGACTCTTTCTCAACAACCGTTATTAAGTCAGGGACTGAAGCCACAACATCTCCGTCACGTATCGCTATAAGGTTCTCGTTCTGGAACTTTATCACCAGCTTAGAACCCCTGAAGTCCTCTAAACCCTCAATAACTGCCTCCCCTCTCGCGAACCCTCCGGTCGCCCTCCTAACAACATCCGTTATCTTACCTATGAAGAGGAGGTACCCGCCGCTGACGTCGAGAAGCGCGTCGAGAGGGTTCTTACCGGACTTCTTCGCGTCTCGAACGGCCCTACCTATCTCCATCTCCTTGGTGAGGGAGTGGCGGACCGCCGCCTCCTTAAACTGCTTCCCGGACATGGGGTATATGGATATCCATGCGACTCCGCCGAACTTTACGGTTATGGCCCTAGCTATTTTCTCGGCCCAGAAATTACTTACAGTGTCAAGAATCACTGAGTTCCCTTTCTCGTCAGCCATAGACATAGGGGTTGCCTTAACTCCGTAGAGGTGGAAAGTAACCATCTGCAGCTCTGGGAATGCCCTACCCATACCGTCCCCGTCAATAACAGGCCTCCCGAACTCAGCTGCCGTAGCTAAGGGGACCGTGGAGTTCAGGCCTCCAGCCTCAATACTTATGATGTAATCAGCCCTCCTCCCGAAGTACCTCTCAATACTTTTGAGGGATTCCCCCGCCTCCTTCCCGCTAGGTATCTTTTCAATCATAACTACTGGGGCACCCATACCTGCAACAGCTACAACGAACGCGTCATCATCCACGTCCTCAGGATCCACAAGAACTATTTCCCTGCCCCTCTCAAGAGCCTGAATAGCCGTTAACTTACCGATGTATGGATCGCCCCCACCCCCCGTTCCGAGGAATGAGGCCCCAAGAGCCAGGTCCTCTATATCGCTCCTCCTGAGCTTCATGTCGCACACCAATAAACACTTGTGAAAGGTACTCTACAATAAAAAATTTTATTCTCTTTTGATATAATTGTTCACTTATTCACGATTTTTCTCCATAATACAAATGAATATTTTTAACAATTTACAAATAAAAAATCGCAATCTATCCAACAATATTTTACCTGATTTTCGTTTATTGTTGTTTAATAATGTATGAATTTTTTATACCATTCATAAGGTGAAACCATGGGTGAAAATCAAGGCACCCAAGGAAAGGCTCGAGATAAATTCGGCGACTACGCCACGCTTCAAATACCTGAAAGCGAAACTAAGTCAACCCTCAACATCTTCATGATCTATATGGGTGTCCTGGCTGTAGTTGCTGCAATCTTCGCCGGCTCAGGCCTTGCGGAGATGTATGATGCGGCAACTATGCTTCAGGTGGCGTTCCTGGGGAACATTATTCTCGCGTTCTTCGGAGGCCTTATAGCGTATATAGGCGGTAGCACTAGGGCGAACACCTACATGATCCTCAGGTATCCTCTCGGCAGGCTTGGCTCCATCCTTGGGAATGTTGTGGTGTCTGCAATACCTCTCGTCGTGTGGTTCGCTGTAGAGACCTGGTTATTCGGCATGACGGTGAACGTTATCTACCCCGACCATCCGCTAACATCTATTGCCGCAGCTTCCTTGTGGGGAGGATTCCTTATGATGGTTACCGCCTACTACGGCTTCAGGGCTATGGCCCTCCTCAGCTACATCACTGTCCCATTCTGGTACACTCTGGTTCTGATAGGATTCTTCGCTTCCGTCGATCTTGCGGGCGGTTGGGAGCAGGTGTGGCTGACTAAGCCAGAGGTTATTGCCCCGTTAGGTGCTGGAATAACTTACGTTGTGGGTGTCTACGCTTCCGGGTCGGTGATTACTTCCGATGTCGCGAGATATGGGAAGAAGCCTTGGTCCGGCGCACTTGCGTGGGGTGTTCACGTAGCGGTATTTATGACGGCCCTGCTATTTGCTGGAGGCGTGATGACGCTGCTTACAGGCAGCCCTAACGTGATAGTCGCCATCGCTCAGATAGGTTTAGGTGTTGGTGCGTTACTTCTCGCCATTCTCGGGCAGTGGACAACCAATGACAATAATCTGTGGAGCGCTGCCTTGGCATGGATAAATACTGTAGGGGTCCTGCATAAGAGGGTTTGGGTCCTTATCCTCGGCGTGATAGGGACATTAATAGCCGGTGTCTGGGCAGGTGTTTGGGGGATGAGTCTGGATCCTTTCATTAACTTTGCATCCTTCCTAGGATATTTCATTCCGCCTGTGGGTGCAGTCCTAATCGCTGACTACTACATCTTCAGGCCTTATGTTCTGGGACTTAAAGATCCTAAGGAGAGGTACAGCTTCGGTCCAGGGACAAGGTACTACATTGTCAACATACCTGGGTTAGCCGCTACGGTTGCGGGAGGCCTGATAGCGTGGTACACAGGGAGTGTGGGTCTAGGCACCCCTGTCGTTAACGGACTGCTTTCCGCCTTCATTATATACTTAGCGATGATAGTGCCTATGGAGAAAGCAGGAATAAGCTACGGATTTGGGGAGTGGGTTGAGAATGAAGCAGGGCTCTGAGGTGACGGTGTTGAGTGAGAAGAGATTGAAGAAGGAGGCAATGATATACATAACTATTATGATGGTGCTGGGGTTAGTAACCATTGCTTTAGGATTCTTCGCAGGAGGGTACAGAGGTTACTACCTAGCCCTCACCCTAGGGGGAATAATAACAGCGTCATCAGCGATCTACTTACCTATAGTGGGGAGGAAAAGTGTGGAAGACCTGAAGGAGGTTGCTGCACCCGCCATCCAGTCTCTATGGATATCCACATCTATGGGTCTGGGGTATGTCGTGACAGCGTACGCGCCCTACTTCCAGCTACCTCCCTCGGTAGCGACAGCGCTCTTCGCAGTGGGGTGGGTGATGCTGGGGTTAGGGCTCTACAGCCTGCTGAAGCTTTCAAGGAAGTCCGGGGTACCCCTCGCCGTATAAAAAATAAAGAATAATTTTTGTTTTAACAGCATAAAAAACATAAGCAGGCGCTTAATCAAAGATCTGAATTTTTGAACAGTAGAAAAAATACATAATTATAATACCCTCCTAGTGTATTCTTTAAGGAGAGAGATGTTGAGTAAGTACAGAGGCCGTCAGAGCCATAGATCAAGGATGGATATCATCACATCGATTCTGGAGTTTATTGATCAGAAGGGTACTGCGTTGAAGACACATATTCTTTACAGCGCTAACCTGAATTCCAAGAGCCTGGACAAGTTTCTAAGCCAGCTCATTGATGCGGGGCTTATAGGGGTGAGCATCGAGAACGGCTCCGACTACTACTACATAACCGCCCGGGGAAGGAGGTTCCTCATGTACACTAACTACATGACCTCTATTCTCGGGAGGGGTAAGGAAAAGATGAGTATTATTGACGCATGCTATAAGCTGGGGCTGAGGGAGGAGAAGTATAAGATAAAGGAAGGTGTTGTGGCGAGAGGCACTTCAGGAATCCCTTACGTACTCCCACTGGCTCTAGTGGACTTCAGGGAAAGGCCTGAGAAGGTTAAGGCAGTTATCGAGGTTATTGGGCCGGAAACAACGATTAAGGAAGCTGTCAACCTGACGGCCTGGATGTGGTTCACAGCGATGGATCTAGGCCTCCCTCTAATACTTGTTGTCCCTGAGCAGCATGTCACGACTATACAGAAAATACTGGAGCCCATAAGGGAGAGAAACCTACCTGAACCGAGAATAATTGCATACAATAAGTATGAAAGTCCCGAAATTATAGGTAAGAGAATGATTGGAGTTGCCTTAAGTATCTCTGATACGTAGGTAAGATACATACCTGTTTTTCATATTTGTAGTACAAATATAAACTACACAATGCTTTATATTGAATATAATTACTTCATAAATACAGGTAAAAAATATGAACAGAACTAAACTATTTAGTCTATCAGCTTTAGCATTGATAGTAGTGTCTGTAGGCGCAATTGCGGCCATGTGGTCGGAAAGCCTATGGATCAATGTCACTGTTAGCACAGGTGAAGTGGATGTTGAATGGTCTGCTTGGAATTGCAGCGATAATGGACCCGATCCTCAGGCCCCTGGATTCGATAATTCGGAGGGAAAAGATGTTGCCCAATGTATAGTAACTCCTGAGATTTATGATGAGGAGGACCAAGTAATTAAGTTAAACGTCACGATAACGAACGCCTATCCAGGCTATGCGCCGACACTGGAGTTATTAGTTGATAACGTAGGAACAATACCCGTAAAGCTGTACAACTACTCAGTTACAGCAGGCGGTGACTACTGCGGTGAAATAAGCTTCAACTTCTTAACACCGGACTCGACGCAGATACATCCTGGAGGAAACAGTACCTACGAAATACAGATAGTGATACTTCAGCCAGCTCAGTACAACAGTACGTACACATTCGAGATATCACTGACATTCGCTCAGTGGAACGAAGTTACAGGACCTTAAGAAAGGAACAAGAGGTAGTGAACATTGAATAATTTCGGTAAAACTGCGGCCTTCGCAATCCTGGCCATAGCGCTAGTTGTTGGTGTCGCGGCCATGTGGTCAGAGACGTTGAGAATCAACGTCACTGTCCAGACCGGAGAGCTCGATGTAGAGTACGTTCCGGGCTCTTTAATCCTTCAAGACAGCTGTGAACTTGTTAACGGCATTGACTATAACGCCAGCTTCTTCCCCAGCAAGGGTGGAGAGCAAATAGATGATGGTAAGGATGTTGCATGTACAGAAACATCCTTCATTGATACAGACAATGACGGGGACTACGACACTATGAATGTGACTATACATAATGCATATCCATGG
>CAZFVC010000046.1:0-9266 GCA_964522175.1 uncultured Desulfurococcaceae archaeon | reverse complement strand
GCGTTTCCAGCTATGGTTTAAAAAATGAAACCCAACTATGGCTATTTTATTAACCCCTACGCCGTTAATTAAATGATGAAAGGTGTTATAGCATGAGTGAACAACCACCCCCACCCCCGCCCCCTCCTGCACCTCCAGGAGAACCGCCAACTGTTGAAACCATAAGAACCATGTTGAATATTTCCAAACTAATTACGCTAATTTTAGGAGTAATAGGACTAATTGCTGGAATAGTATGTATAGTTACAGTTATTGGTGTTGGATTCGGCATTTATCTCCTCATAGGAGGAGTCATTGACCTAATAATCTGGAAACAAATTGATGAAATAATGGAACTAGTAAATAAAAGAGAATATGAAGAGGCAAAGAATAGGACATTAATATGGATGATCCTAGGACTAATCCTAGGACTGTTTATCCCTGGTATATTCCTCTTAATAGCTTATTTAAAGTATGATGAAGCCATAAGAGCTACAAGCACATGAGTTTGCTATAAAATCTAGATCCAACTTTTAATTTCATTATGCTTTAATTCTTTAATTCGTAAATGGTATGAGGATCAGTGAGGGTAGTATACGCCTCTCTTTTCTTGAACGGGGTCGCACTAGCCTTAAAGGCATACTCCGTAAGTGTATCCACATCTGCCTCAGTTGACGCCGAATTTCTGCATGGTTTAGGTGACTTCGTTAACTCAGCACTCTTAGCAACAGGACTGATATTCATGTATCGGAAACCCTCAATCAAGTTCCCTTTCGGATGGGGCAGAACTATCTATGTATTCGGTCTCCTTTCAGCCGCCATCTTGGGAGGTTTTCTTTTTAGTCTCTCTCTCATGAAAGGGTTAACTCAGCTTAGAACTATGGAAGATGTTGTTTCATCTCAGCCAGCTATAGTTGCTCTTTTGTTAGCCCTAGCAACCGATATGGCTGTGCTTATTTGGGCCATAATTGAGTCAAGGAAGTATAGAGAAGACCCATCGGTTGTGGGTACTGTTGTAGAGAACCTTGCCGACGGCGTTGGCGACGTAACTGCACTTATGTCGCTTGTTTTCCTAAACCCATTAATTGACGCGTATGGTGCCTTCATAATCTCAGGGATTCTCCTGTTCTCCTCGCTGAATCTCGGTCTAAAATACTTCCACGTACTGATTGGCGGAGCAGCCCCTAAGAACGTCGTAGGTAGGGCTATTAAGGTGGCTGTGTCCCTCCCGCACGTTATAGATGTTAATGAGGTTAAGTCTCTTGTAGTGGCGCCCGATAAGTACCTCCTAATAATGGAGATTGAGGTTTCTCCTGATCTAAGTACAGAGATTTTGGAGGACTTAAGGAATGAATTGAGTGAGAGACTGAAGGAAGCAGAGCCCAGAATTAAGTATTTGATCGTTGAGTTCAGGACTCCTAAAGAACCACCCGCCTCATTTAAGAAATTACTGGATGACTTAATTAGGTTGAGGGAGTAGATAATTCTTTTTCTAGATTACGTAGGAAATTCTCCATGATTTCAGTTCTGTTTCTGGCCATCCTCCTTCCTGGTGAAGTGTACATTAATGACTGCAGCCTGAGTAGCTTTTCCTTCATATGCTTTACGGTGTCTTCGAGGCTTCGGGAATGTTGACAAGAATACATAAAGACCCTCCCTATCCCTATAGCTCCGAGAGCGTCAAGTTTATCCGCATCGCTCAGTATTTTCGCTTCGAGAGAAACCGCTTCTGTATTAAGGCTATATGAATGAGCCCTGATAGCCTCAACAACATTCTTCCGTTTATCCTCCGGGTATTGTAGGAGAAATAGCAGAAAGTCCGCGATCTCTGCTGATGCTTCGGCATGGTGCTTTCCCGAAGATCCATATCTGCCGATATCGTGAAGGAGAGCAGCTATTTCAAGTACTTCTTTATCTACAGGTTCCTCAATCTCTTCTGCTATCTCTAGGGCCAGTTTTCTCACTCTTTCCACATGAGGATAACCATGGACGAAGTCATCAGGCATTACGTGTTTTACGAGATCTCTTATCTGCGATATGATCATTTCTAGGCCTCACTAATGAATTGAAAAGTTATATAAAGCCGTAACCTCATGAAAATGTATTATCCCGTAAGTACTGAGGTAACACCGGGCTATCCAACTTAAAAAGATTCATTACTCCTAACATTGATTCGGTGAGTAAATGTCTGAGGATGTAGGTATTGAAGGAAAAGTAATGATAATAGATAGCGGGAAGACTACCGATCACCTGAAGGAGGACATTACTGGAGATTTCAATGTTGTTATGCGCATTAGCTGGAAGGGAGAACTACTTAGTGCTAAGGTTAATGAGCCTATGCAGGCTTTTGACCCTGAGGAAGTTTCCTCAGCAGTGACAATTACGGCTTGGGTTTCCAAGAACCTTGCCTCAATGTTAGGAGGGGAGAGTGTTCATGAGATAGATATAGTGATGAATAATAAGTTTATGGTTATTCTGCCAGAAAAGGACGAGATTAGGTTGGCCATATCTTCTGCAGTCTAATAATTGGAGCAAAAAATATGCATCTAAATCTGAAAATTTTTTATTGACTAAGTAAAGATTGGTTGGGTCGATGGGTACGTCAGGGGAGGTTTCTGAGGAAGGCATTATTTCCGCGTCGAATGGGAAATATGTAGTTAAAGTAATTACTGAGAGATGCAAGGAATGTGGCCTATGTATAGCCCTCTGCCCCACTAAGGTATTAATTAAAGGCGATAATGTAAATGAGAAGGGGTATAGATACACGGTGCCCGAACATATCGAGAAATGCATCGGGTGCCATATCTGCGAGATCAGCTGTCCAGACTTCGCAATATTTGTTGAGGGGGTTAATGAGTCATGAGGACGGAGTATATTCCTGGAAACGTTGCTTTAGCTGAGGGGGCAATTGCTGCTGGCATGAACTTTTATGCTGGATATCCCATCACACCGGCCTCCGATGTTTTCGAGTACTTGGCCGAGGTGCTTCCTAAGAAGGGCGGTGTTGTGGTACAGTTTGAGGACGAAATAGCTTCAATCAATGCCGTAACTGGTGCTTCTTGGGCCGGAGCAAAATCCATGACAGCGACCTCAGGGCCCGGCTTCTCTTTAATGGTTGAGGGTTTGGGACTAGCCATAATTACTGAGGCCCCTCTAGTTCTCGCGGATATTATGAGGGCAGGTCCTTCTACGGGAGTACCTACTAAGTCCACGCAAAGCGATGTTTTCCAGGTAAGATTCGCTTCCCACGGAGAATATTCTCTGCCCGTAATTGTACCTTGGTCTGCACAGGAATGCTTCGATCTAATGATTGAAGCATTCAATATAGCTGAGGGGTTCCGGACCCCCACCATCTTCTTGAGCGATGCAGTAATTGCCCATACTTGGGAAAGAGTAGTTCTTAAGGAGAGAGATGAGGTTCAGCTAGTGAGTAGGCCTAAACCTTCAACCTCTCCTAGGGAGTACAGACCTTACCACCCTCAGAAGCATTTGGTTCCCGAGATGGCTGTGTTTGGGGAGGGATACCATATTTCAGTAGAGTCCCTTGTGCATGACGAGTTAGGGACCTATGCGCCTGATGATGAAGATTATCAAAAACTCGTTTGGAGATTAATAAGAAAAATTGAAGATAACCTAGAAACCCTTACCGATTACAGGAACTACTTCCTTGAAGATGCCGAGATTGGCCTGTATGCCTATGGCTCAGTGGCCAGATCTGCTTACGCAGCTGTTAAGGAACTGAGAAAGAAAGGAATAAAGGCCGGCCTTTACAGGCCGAGGATTCTTTGGCCCTTCAATCCGAACGCATTAAGGAAGGAAATGGCTCACGTGAAAAAGGTCTTCGTAGTTGAAAACAACTCTGGGAAAATGTTCAGAGAGGTTGAGAGAACCCTTAAGGATAAGGAAGTGATTTCACTTCCTCTCATAAGGCTCGAGGTTCCTTCTCCTGAGGAAATCATGGAGGCAATGAGAGAATGGCTCTAGGTAGGCAAAAAAGGCATCATCCATTAGATAAGTATCTTAGGCTATCGAGACTACCTCACCTATGGTGCCCTGGCTGTGGCCTAGGGACAGCACTAGGAGCAATACTGAGGGCAATAGATAAATCCATTAAGGAAGGGGCACTAGATGCAGATAAGGTTGTTTTCATTACGGGAATAGGTTGCTCAGCCAGGACAGCATTCTACGTCAATTTTGACTCTGCACATACGGTGCATGGGAGAGCTATTCCTTTTGCTTCAGGAGTGAAGATAGCTAACCCTTCCCTCAACGTAATTGTTGTAGGTGGAGACGGAGACATTGCAGGCATCGGAGGGAACCACCTTCTACACGCCGCTAGGAAAAACATTGACTTACTGGTGTTCATGATGACTAACATGGTTTATGCAATGACAGGAGGTCAGTTAGCCCCAACCACCCCGAAAGGGGTATACACCACAACAACACCTTCAGGGAATCCAGAAAGGCCCGTCAATGTGATTAAGCTTGTGGCTTCTCAAGGAGGGAACTATGTTGCGAGGGCATCTGTGACTCATCCCCCGTTAATTGAGCTCTATACATATAAGGCGTTGAAAATGGAAGGCTTCCGATTTATAGAAATAATATCTACATGTCCTGAGGTTTTCGGGAGGCATATAGGGTATGTGAATCCCGTAGATCTGTTCAATGTTTTAAGGAGTAAAACCAAGGTGAAGACCAACCCATCACTTGATGAGTCTGACTTGGACTGGGAGAATGGATGGGTCATTGGGGAATTCCTCATAAGGAATGATCCAGGGTATCTAAGGACAATAGGTAGGGTGAAATAATGAGGAGAGAAATCCTTCTGGCTGGAAGGGGTGGACAAGGAATTCTTCTATTAGGGCACGTCCTAGGTATAGCAGCCGCAAAATACGGAAACTTCTACGTAACAGGTACGGAAGCCTATGACGCAGAAACAAGGGGTGGAGACTCTAGGGCTGACCTAATTATTGCTGACACGGAGGAGGAGCTGGATTACATGAAGGTTCGGAAAGCCGATATAGCTCTATTCATGCATCCTATACAGGCGAGGAAGTACAGCACCTTAGTTGCGGAGGGTGCTTTAGTCTTTATCGATTCTACATTTATCTATCAAGATCTTCCCAGCAGCTGGAAAATAACTTCCGAGCCATATACCAAACTTTCAGAGAATGTTTTCAGTACCCCTCGAATAGCCAATATGATAGCATTAGGACATATGATCAAAGTAGCCAGTATTGTATCACCAGAATCCATTCGTCAAGCAATAAGAACAGTTGTTAAGAAGGAATGGATTGAGAAAGATATTGAAGCATTCAATTACGGGATGAGTATCTCCTAGGAATACCCTAGTTACTTAACAGAACTTCTAAATCATTATACTAAACTTATTATTTCCTTACACAAAATACTTCATGAAGGCTGGTAAAACGATAGGAATGTAGTGACTGCCAGCGAGTCCGAGGTGAGTGTAATGATATGGAGGAATGACGGGGCACCTAAATGCCCACGATGCGGGGGGAAATTGACGCACCATATTGAGGCAGAAGTAATAGATGGAGTGAAGAAGGTTAGATATGTCCTGAGGTGTAGGTACTGCGGCTATAGAAAGGTTCAACAGGAGCTCACACTAAAGAAAACCCCCCAAGGGGTAGTCATTACCCGTGTAAAAGCAAAACGTTTTTAATAAAATTTCCTTCGTTGCGCTTACTTTCTTAAAACATCTTCAAGCACATCAGACATTATCAGGACATGCGGTAAAGGCATCAGTATGGCAAGCCCGCTGAATTTTGCTGTTGTCAACTCTTCAATAACTTCTAGCTTACCTCCTTCATGCAGGTATGAATTGATGAACTCACTTAAGACCTCCAGATACCTGTCAGGATTGCTCAGGAATCTGTAAGCAATAAAGAACGAGGAAAGCATAAGGTCCCATGCCTTATGAATATCTTTATCTGTAGGAATTGCCTGCTCCGCATCTATTATGTAAAGGATTCCGTCCTCAGTTACTAAAAAATTAGTTGGCTTGGTGTCTCCAAGGCTCCAGTTATGGTTATGAAGAGTGGCAAAGAACTTCCCTAATTTCTTTGAGTGATGAGAGTATGTTGCAGGTTTACCGTCAATGAATTCCCTTACAATTAGCAGGTTTTTCGGATCCTTCTCGTAAAGCTTAGGAGTTCGGAAACAAGTCCATTCCTGCTCAAAAAATCTTACCTCTCTATCGAATCTCTCTTTGGGTACTAAGGTGAAGGGATAGTTAACTCTGAAAAAGACTGTGGGAGGAATCCATTTAACTACGCCTACTTCCTTAGCGAATTTCTTAATGACATACTTCTTTCCCTCCAGCTCTACAACTTCAACCTGCGCTATCAGTTTATCTATATCGCTGGCAGGGACTAATCCGTTGCCAACTAAAGCTTTCATTATGTCTGTTAACTTTCGAGATGCTCCCATGCCGATCACGTAAGAATAATGCGGAGCCTTAATTAGTGTTGGTTAGGTGAGTTAAGGTTTATTATCTCTATAATAGAGAATTCCATGGATGGGGCAGGCAGAAACACGGTGATTAATCGACCACCCATTAAATATGTGGATAATATGTAGGCAAACTGATGTTTTTGGTGTTTCCAGCAATTATGCTAAAAACACAATAATGGGTGGAGCAGAAAATATCTTGCAGGCAGAGGAAAAGGCATATATACGATTTGGCTGTTGGGGTTGAAGGGCTTCGGTGGGGTGATGGGAGCTGTGCTCCAAGCCCTGCAGGAACAGAACCTGGAGATGGGTGCCTCATGCCGTTGGGCTCGACAGCCACCAATGATCCAATGAAGCGTGAGGAAAGGTGGAACTCACTTGGCACTACCATTGCCATATACAAAAAGAAAGATCGCCTAGGGAGAAACGGATGAGATAAGCAACCTAAAGATATGAGCTACTCCTGCCCCACCCCTTCCCCCGCAATCTTCTTACTTGCTTCCCTTATTTTAGAAACCCACTCAAGCCTCTTGTATTCCTCCTTTAGGAACAGTTCCCTCAGTTTCCCTTTATTCGCCAGTTCCGCGACAGTTCCATCTAGAGGAAGCTCCGCAATTATTTCTATGTTTTCAAGCCTCTCATACCCGAATATGTTCGTAGTTTTCCCGCAGTAAGGACAGCGGAAGTACGCCATATTAACGATTCCGCCAAGAATCTCTACACCCATCATTCTAGCGAAATTCTGGCTTTTCTTAACTATGTGTCTCACCATTCTTCCTGGGATCATAACCAATACCGCTTTCAAAGGAATATGTTTCAAGTAACGTACTACTGTCTGTGCTTCATCCCCCATACCTGGGGGAAGATCAACTAGGAGATAGTCCAGAGTTCCCCATTTAACTAGGGCTAGAAGGTCTAGGACTGCTCTTGTTTTGAGTGGACCTCGCCAAATGATTGGTAGCTCCTTCTTGTCTAGTGCGAGTTCTGCAGAAACTACTTTCACATTCCCTGCCTCAACAGGATATATTCTCCCTTCCTCGTCTGCCATCATTCTTTCTTCCTCCACACCCAAGAGCCAGGGGATTGAAGGTCCATGAAAGTCTGCATCTAGGACTGCTACATTGCGGTTATCTTCTGCAAGAGCTATGGCTAAGGCGGAAGAAACTACGGATTTGCCAACTCCCCCCTTCCCGGACATTATTATGATGACTTCTTTGATGCCTGAAGTTGATTCACGTGCCCTTCTAGTCAGCTCTTGAAGCTTCTCAGCGACTTCCTTCATCGATCTGCTCAATAAGGAAACCTCCGCTTACAGATGGGAGATGTGCTTATAATCTTAAAGTTTGGAGCATAAGGATTTTTTACTCGTAAGTTGTAATCATTATGTGGTGTCTCATGGAGAGAAGACTTACCGCATTAGTTCTTATCCTAATTCTGGCTTTAGGATTAATTCTGCCTCAAATGATTACGGCCGAGGAAAACACTAACCAGAGAGACAGCGTGTGTTTAGTGTATGATATCGGCGGCAGAGGAGACCTCAGCTTTAACGATATGGCTTACTTAGGGGCTCAAATGGCTAAGGAAAAGCTGGGTCTTAAGATTGTGGAGCTTCATTCCCACAGTCAAGACGATTACTTACCTAACTTAAGAACGCTGGCTAAGGAAGGGAAATGTGTTGTGATAGTGGGTGTAGGATTCTTAATGACTGATTCAGTCAGGAAGGTTGCTGGTGAGTATCCCGACCAGCTGTTCGCTATCATTGATGGATGGATCCCGAACATGTCTAACGTTCTCAGCGTGACCTTCAGGGAGAATGAGGGTTCTGCCCTTGCAGGAGCTCTGGCTGCTTTAATAGCCATTAATCACGATGCCACGAAGGTAGGAGTAGTTCTAGGGATGGAGATACCTGTCCTCTACAAATTCGAGGCTGGCTATAGGTACGGAGTTAAGTGGGCTGTTGAGTGGTATAAGCAGCATTATGGAGAGCAGAGATATGTTGAGGTTCTATACCAGTATACAGGTACCTTCAGCGATCCAGCTAAGGGTAAGGAGGCTGCAAACGCGCAGCTCAACCAAGGGGCTATAGTAGTATATAACGTTGCGGGAGCCACAGGTCTAGGAATATTTGACGCTGTCGAGGAGGTGGCTAAGCAGGCTGGTAAGGATATGGGTCCACCCTACGCAATAGGTGTGGATGCTGATCAGGATTATATAAAGCCGGGATTCATTATCGCATCAATGATGAAGAGAGTTGACGTCGGTGTATATGACGCAGCAGAGAAAGCTTTGAAGTACATAAACGGAGAGATTGATTCCTATGGAGGAGTTCTCTCATTAGGTGTGAAAGAGAACGGTACTCTCATATCAACTCTCGAAGACTTAGACACCTTCATGCAGATAGGTATTCAGGCAGGAGTGATTAAACCTGAAGATGCTGAGGACATTAAGAATAAGGTTGGAGAGATGAGGAATTCTGAACCTTCTTGGATATGGAGTGCTGTGGAAGAGCTGGAGACGAAGATTAGAAACGGGGAAGTCCAGGTTCCAATGCCTATGGATAAAAATGAGATGGAGCAGTTAAGGGAGGAACTTGCGGTGCCTTCACCAACCCCGACAACAACGTCTCCGACAACAACTACGCACACCCCTACTACAACCACAACTATCTCACCCACAGGGACTGTAACGCCTACAGAAGGTGCGGGACCAGACTACACTCTTATAGGTATTATAGTGGTAGTGATTCTGATAGTAATCGTTCTTGTAGCTGTCTATATGAAAAAGAAATAACCTTTTTAATTAAATCCTTTTCT
>CAZFVC010000045.1:0-9304 GCA_964522175.1 uncultured Desulfurococcaceae archaeon | reverse complement strand
TGATTCTACTTTTATTTCTTTTGTTTTCTCTCTTGATAAATCAACTTCTAAAAAACTACCGAACACTTGATTCTTTCTCATTGTCCACCCTCAAAGTTTACGCTCTACAACCTTTAATGCATCTTCAAAAGCATCTATTCCTTTATCAGCAAGCTCCTTTGTCAAGACAAGAGGAGGTAGAACTCTGGCTACATTGTGATAATGTCCCCCAACTTCTATGATTACCCCTCTCTTGACACACTCCTTTCTAAGTTCTTTTGCGAGTTCTGGGGCCGGTTTCTTTGTCTTTTTGTCATAAACCAACTCTATCCCTAGCATGAATCCTTTTCCTCTGGCTTCACCTATAATTCTGCTCTTTTCTTCTAGTTCCTTAAACCGCTTTAACATATATTCCCCAAGACTTGATACATGCTCTAAGATATTATTTTTCTCTAAAAACTCAAGATAAGCTATTCCTGCAGCCATTGCGGGAAGGAACCCCCTGAACGTTCCAATATGAGCTCCAGGGTGCCATACATCTAGCTCTTTTTTGTAAATTATCGCAGATAATGGAAAACCAATTCCACCTCCAAGAGCTTTTGAAACAGTTACTATATCAGGAGTTATTCCCGCGTGTTCAGATGCAAAAAGCTTTCCTGTTCTCCCCATTCCAGACTGGATTTCATCTGTTATCAAAGGAATTGAATGCTCCTCTGCTATTTTTCTTACCTCTACAAGGAAATCATTTGGAGGTATAATGCTACCTCCTTCCCCTTGAACAGGTTCTATTATAATCCCCGCCACATCACATATACCCGAGCTAGGATCGCTTAGCATATGGTCAAGGTATTTTGTACAAGCTAGGTCGCAATCTGGATACTTTAATCCAAATGGGCACCTATAGCAATAAGCATAAGGTGCAAAATGAACTTGCTGCCCCACCGGCATATATTTTTTCTTAAAAAATGTATCAGCAGTCAAGGCAAGGGCAGTGCCACTCATACCATGGTAACCTCCTTCAAATGAAATCATCACGTGAGCACCTGTGTTGTATTTTGCCAATTTTACCGCAGCTTCTACAGCGTCAGAACCTGTAGGGCCCCCAAATAAGATCTTCGCGTTGTTTTGCAATTCTCCTGGAGCGATTTTTATCAATTTCTCTGCAAGTTCCTCTCTGACTTCTGTCGCAAGATCAAGGGAATGAATTAATTTTTCTTCTTGTTTTTTCACAGCTTCAAGAATTATTGGATTGCTATGTCCTGCGCCCAGTACTGCAGCTCCACCGAAGAAATCTATGTACACGTTCCCGTCTACATCCTTTAATGTAGCACCTCTAGCCTCTTCAAATGCAACAGGGATCCCGCGGGAATAGGAGACTGCATTGCCTTCGAAAAGGCTTTGTTTCTTAAGGATTTCTTTAGACTTCGGGCCAGGTATTTCAGTTATCAGTTTAGGTGCTTCTTCAAAATGCAACGAGGATAAGTCAATTTTTCTCATTATTACCACCTTGTTTTCAAGCATGATCTTTTTATTACTGCATAAAGTGTTTAACCCTAGTTAAAAGATACTGCAAATATATATTTAAACGTTTTTATTGGTTGGTCTGTATAGAGTGATTTAAATGAATCAAAATCATATGGTGTCTGCTTAAAGCAGGTTAGGATTCTGTGGTGAGTTGCATTAGGGCTCAACATCACTAAACATTCTTTCTGGTGTAAAATTAGAAAGGCTTTGAATATGGGATCATGTTAAATTCTAGGAGCAGTTTGTTGCTCTCCGTTGTTGTCTGGTTCAGCATCCCCATTTGTTTAAGGTAAAGCTACAGATATTTAAATTCAGAAAATTCTAGAGATTAACTTTTTCTGTCTTTCGCGACTCTGCACGTGTTTCTCTAAATATGTTGGGGTTGTAAGGCGCCCCAGATTCAAATTCTGGCCGTGGTTACACAAAACTTAGCTCGCTTTTTTATCATAATAAGATATCATTATTAATTATTTTTTGACAACGGATTAGGGAGTTAAAACCTCGAAAATAGGTAGTATATTTTGAGCGAAGGGATTTTGCTGAAATAATAAAAAAGAAAAATTAAGGTAGGAGGCATATCTGTGGTTAATAAAGTAGTAGAAACTCCATTCGAAGAGAGCGTAATTAACTGTCAGATTTTAAGTAGTATTTCTCTTACCTTCATATTTTCTTTTGCTCCAAGTTTCTGGGCCTCCTGAGTCGCGTAGACTACGGAAGCTTCAAGCATATCCTTAAAAGTTGTTACCCCTGTTACAATGCATGCAGCTATCTTAAGTTTCTCCAGAGTTTCTCTACTGAAGTAGCCACAACCTATCAGTATCTTATCGTTTTTTATTAGGAGGAGTGGAGCCTTAGGTAGATCTACTTTAATGCCAACGAACTTCTTATCACCCACCCTAATCATTTCCACTGAGACCAAATTTAAACCCCTTTTCATAATTCGCACTAGCTTTTCTCTTTTTATTCGCTACAGTCATAGTATTAAGGCCTTGAGCTAGATTATGGTGGTGAAGTGTTTTGTTAATGGATGAGGTAGTGAAGTCAATTACTGAGTGCGTTCAAGAGAAAGGTCTCTCTGTGAAGCCTATGAATTGTGTGGTAGGTCTGAGATATACGGCAGTCGTTGCTGAGATAAATGGGGAGAAATATGGAGGGGTTTCCTATACTCCCCAGGAGGATATTTCGCATGTTAGGCAGCTAGTGAGTAGAGTGGGTGATATCTCTATTGATTCACTACCTAAAATCTTCAACTCTCCAGACTTCGTGGGTAGGGCCATAGCTATGGCATTCATGAATGCCGTCTCCTCAGCTTTGTTCGACCTTCCTTCGGGGAGTGTTGGAAAGGATCTCCTCGATGTTATGGGCTTTGAGTCAATCGATAAGGTGGCCTTCATAGGGGATATAGAGCCCCTCATTAAGGAGTTGAAGGGGAAGGTTGAGGAAATCTATGTTTTTGAGAGGTCTCCCCTTAGGAGGCGTAATGCTTTAAGCGACTCAGCAATCTATAGGCTTCTCCCTAAAGCTACGAAGGTGGTGATTTCTGGAGCCGCTTTAGTTAATGACACTATTGACACAATTCTTGAACTCAGTTCCGGTGCTGAGGAAGTTGCAGTGGTTGGGGCTACAGCAAGTGTTTATCCAGAGCCTCTATTCAGGAGGGGCATAGATATAGTCGCTGGATTTAGGTTAAGTAGTGACACCATTGATGAGGCTGTCGAGGCCGTTAGCTTGGGATACGGGACTAGGAGGCTGTATAACTACGGGATTAAGTATGTGTTAACTTCTCAATCTTTTAAGAAGTAGGGCTACTGTAACGGTTCCTAACGCCAGCATCATCAGGATAAGGAAGCCGCTCTCCAGTTCAGGTTGAGGAGGAGGCTCAGTTGTTGTGCTGGTTTCTTCCGTAGTTGTAGTTGTTGTGACTATTGTAGTTGTGGTGGTTGTTTCGGAGGGCGGTGTTGTTGTGGTTGTAGACGTTTCTTCTTCCAGTATTTTCTCTAGGAGTGGGGACACTAATTTATATAGGGTTATGTTAATGGATCCTTCATTTAATGAGTCCTCTAGATAGTGTGGGAGTTCACCTTCTTCATAAGCCATAATAATTTCAGCGTAAAGAAACTCCTTCATGCTTTCTGTAATGTTCTCAACGTCTTCTTCAGTAACGTTCGTCTTTACGGATTCGCCAGTGATTAGCACAGGTCTAGATATTTCTGAACCTGCTAGGAAATCAAGTGATATCCACCCTATCTGCGGGATATACATTTTCACATAGCCGTGTGGGCCGGCATTCACAAGGTTCATTAGGCTTCCTTCCAAATTAACGGTTTCATTATAGGGTAAGTAAACGTATCCGTACTGAATCTTTGCAGGAATTCCGTAGAACCAAAGAATGTTGAGCAGAACTCTTGACATGTCGTCGCAGTCCCCTTCCCGGTTTTGGATAACCTCGCTTATCGTTCTGGGGATCGGGGATGATTTGTATGTTATAAAGTGTTCCCCGTAAATGAAGAAAGCTGCCAGTATTCCTATGTAGGGTTTAGAAACCTGGCTTAGGTTGACCTGCTGCTGCCTAACCCATTCCTCGAACTCTGGTATTGCAACATCCGTCACTAGTGTGAGGTAAGGTTTAAGGTACTCCTCCCTTATCTCCTCTGGAATCTCATCTTCAGTGAAGTTGTATTTCGTTGGGTTGCTGAAAAGGTTGTTCAAAATTCTGCTTGAGTTTATGTAGTTCTGCCTAACTCTGAGAACGAAGTGCCCGTAAGTATTGTTTCTTGCAGTAATCCCTATTTCGTTCTCTTTAAGTACCTCAGCATCACCACCTATCTCCACTAAGTTCGCTGTTTGGTTAACGGATCCATCACTGTAGTTTATGGGGAAATCGTAGTAGGCGGTTGAAGTATTCCTCGATGTCAGGATGTATGCATAGTCGAAGTAGTAGAACGTGTGCGTAATTACCTCATTAGCGAACGTGGAGTGTGGCATGCCCAAAACAAGCAAGATTAATGCAACTACGACGATACTCATATGTTTGTAGGCAGAGGTCACTTCCACCATCATTCAATATATTCCCTCGGTATAATAACTTGGTGATGTTGTGGGGGATTATTCTGAGAGGGAAGCTATAGATGAGGCTGTCAAGATTCTGGGGAGGACCTACAGTGGTGTCGAGTTCGGCTTCATGGATGATGCTTCAGGCTTGAGGATTGGTGGAAGGTGGTTGCTCTATAAAATTGACGGAACGCCGATCTCAGAATCTATGTATGAAGGTATGGGTGTGGATGACTTGGCTTTCAGGGTGGCTGCCGGTGCAGCCACAGACATAATAGCTAAGGGTGGAAGGCCGGAAATAGTGTTTTTCTCTGTAGGGATTCCTCGGTCGAAGGCTGCTCAATGGATTAAAGATATTGCTCGAGGGATGAGGGACTTCGCTTTAAGAAACTCGATCACTGTAGGAGGGGGAGACACTAACTTCGTTGTTAGGGAAGGATGGCTTGATGTGGCTATGCTGGGCATTACTGATAGACCCATACCTAATGCCCCGTTGAGGGAGGGGGAGGTAGTGAAGGTTTCTCGTTGTTTAGGCATATCCTCCATACCTGCCATTGCCCACTACTTAGGGACCGGGAGAGATTACCTCCCTAAAGTAATGGAGGGTATTAAGAGGCCCTCGCTTCCCTTAAACTTCCTTCATTATTCTCATGAGGTGAAGGCATCTACAGACGTGAGTGACGGGCTTGAATCAGTTAGGAAGATGCTCAGATTAAGCGGCCTCTCCCTATATCTTACGGATCCTCGAGAGTTCCTCTGCCCGGAGGCTCAGGAGTTCATGGAGACGTATGGTATTGACGTTGAAACTCTCCTTAACTTTATGGGAGAGGAGTACTCAATAATCTTTACTGGGGGAGGTGATGAGGGACTATCTCTCGGCATTCTCTCTAGAGGCGAGGAAGGATGTATTTACTTAAATGGGAAGGTTTTGGAGGGAGGTTGGGATAACTACATCGGGTTTTTAACAAGGAAGTGAATTACCCTGCTTAAACAAAGCATTTATTTTAACGGTGTGCAAGAAAAAAACGAGGATGAAGAATGACCGAAACAGAGAAGAAGGAGGCAACTCCCCCAAGAACCCTGATTAAGCCATCCATCTATGACCCGAAGAAGGGAGTTATCAGGATTGCCGATAGGGAAGTTAGGGTTGGGGGACCTGTCCCCAAGTCGAAGGAAGGTGAGAGATTTATCCGATACACACAGTCGATATGTCCTTATTGCTATGCTCTCCTCCCGGCAATCATAGTGGAAAGGGATGGAAAGTACTACATCCGGAAAATTTGTCCAGAGCATGGTGAGATTGAGGAGCTTTATCAGGGAAGCTCGGAATGGGCTCGCCGAATAGAGAAATGGTTTGTTGAAGGGAGGGGGACAAGGTATGTTTATACAGACTTCACAGCTCCTTGCCCATACAGTTGCGGTCTGTGTCCACTGCACAAAAACCATACAGCCCTAGCAAACCTCGTCCTAACTAATAGGTGTGACTTAGACTGCTGGTACTGTTTCCCTGAGTGGGAAGAGGCTTTCTTCAAGGTTGATGGAGAAGCTAAGCTTCTTAGATTCGGGGAACTCGCCAAGAGGTTCTCCTTCGAGAATAAGGTCGAAATAGATGGCTTTAAGGGGGAGTACACTATTCCCAAGGATCTGTATGTTCTATCTCTAAGGAATGGTAAGGCAGAGTGGGTTAAGGTAACTAAGTTCCTCAGAAGGATACATGAGGGAGACCTCATAAAAATAAGGACAAGATCAGGCAGAGAAATTCACGTTACCCCTGAACACAAAATAATGATTGATGAGGATGGCAGGCTTGTGAAGAGAAGGGCTGATGAGGTTAAGGTAGGGGACAGAGTCAGGATCCTTTGCAGCTTCAGTCATAAAGGCAGCCTTAAACAGGTAAACCTTCTCGAGGCATTCAAAGACCTTCCAGAAGAGGAGATCAGTAAGATTTATGTACGCACCCAAGAGAACCTGGACTTCGACCTGTTGAGGAACCTTTACGGAGATAAGGTCTATTACTGGAGGAAAGAAGGAACCGTACCTCTGCAGGCCTACTACCAAGCAACATCTAATCTGGCGGTGGATCCGGAGCTAGGCAGGGACGCTACTCCTCACACAATACCTTCTATTCTTAAACTCACACCCGAGTTCGGGAAACTCATAGGCTACTTCATCGCGGACGGCCATTACACAAACAAAGACTTACGGATAACTGTAGGAGATGAGGAGGTTGAAAAAGACATTATTAAGGCTCTCGAGAAGCTTGGACTTCCATATAGTTTCATAACTTGGGAAGGGAAAGCGAAACAGATAGTTATAGGTAGCAGACTTATGAGGCTTGTGTTTAAACATGTCCTCAAAATACCTGAGGGAGCCGCTAACAAGAGATTGCCACACAACTTCATGGAGTATCCATTAGAGGTTAAAATAGCGATGCTGAGCGGCCTATTTAACGGCGACGGATTCGTTGAGAAGGGGAGTAAACATCTTGCAGTGGGGTACGCCAGCGTCTCTAAGGGACTGATAAGGGATATTCTATACCTCCTAGAGTCGCTCGGCATATTTGCTAGGGTGAGTAAGGTCGAGAAAGAGAAGATGGGTATGGCTAAGCATGACCTCTACAAACTCAAGATAGCTGGAAAAGACCTAGAGAAGTTTGTTGAGATCGTTCCCTTGGTTAGTAGGCACTCCAGGAAGCTTGAGGGTATGCGGCCTAGAAGACATGCCAGGATTGATAGGATCGGTGACTACTGCATAGACACAGTTGAGGAGGTCAGTAAGCTAAGCTACAGCGGTTACGTATATGATCTTGAGGTGGACACACCTGACCACCACTTCATAGCATCAGACGGTTTACTTGTGAGCAACTGCTTCTTCTTCGCCGAGAAGTCGGGATTTGTTTATGAGCCCACTATTGAGCAGATTAAGTTCATGGTTGAGTCCTATCTTAAGCAGGGCGTGACACCGGTTATTCAGTTGACTGGAGGAGAACCCACTATCAGGGAAGACATTGTTGAGATTGTTAAGATGCTTAAGGAGATGGGTATTAAGCATCTTCAGCTTAATACTAATATCACGAAGTTCGCTAAGCTCTACCTGAATGAGGGGGAGGAGGCTGCGGTTGCTTTCGCTAAGGCTTTGAGGGAGGCCGGAGTTAACACAATATATATGAGTTTCGATGGTATTACGCCTAAGGCGAATCCGAAGAATCACTGGGAGGTTCCTTTCGCTTTCGATGCCTTCAGGAAGGCCGGGATGACTAGTGTGGTTCTTGTTCCTGTAGTGATTAGAGGTGTGAATACTGACGAGCTGGGAGACATAATAAGGTTCGCAGCCTTAAACATGGATATTGTTAGGGCAGTTAACTTCCAGCCTGTCTCTCTCACAGGCATGATTAAGCGTGCGGAGAGGCAGAAGCTGAGGGTAACTATGTATGATGTTGTGAAGCTAATTGAGGAGCAGACGAATGGGCAGATAACAGTTAATGACTGGTACCCTGTCCCTGTCTCGGTGGCTGTTTCAGAGTTCGCTGAGTCTCTGGCCGGCCGCTTCAAGTTCGAGATGGCTAATCACCCTGAGTGTGGAGTGGGGACATACATCTACGTGAAGAGGGATAAGAAGACTGGTGAGATAGAGTACATACCTATAAGCAAGATGATAGATATTGAGGCATTCTTTGACTACCTCCTTGAGAAGGCTAAGGAGTTAGAGTCGGGGAAGAGTAAGGCACTCGTAGGTACGAAGATCCTGTTCAGCATATCCACTAAGTTCATCAGGTGGAGTGAGGTACCGTCAGAGCTTAAGAAGGATCTGCCGAAACTGCTTCTCGAGATATTTACTAAGCAGTCGTATGAAGCGTTGGGTGAGTGGCACTATAAGTTCATGTTCCTAGGCATGATGCACTTCATGGATCTCTACAATTACGACGTTGAGAGGGTTATGAGATGCAACATCCATTACTTAATGCCTGACGGAAGGGTTGTTCCGTTCTGCACATTTAACGTACTTAACGATGTCTACAGGGACTACGTCCAAAAGAAGTATATGTACACGCTTGATGAGTGGAAGAAGCTGAAGGGAGAGAACACTATAGGGGAAGCGGTTAAGTATAGGAGGAACTTAGAACTTATTAAGAAGCTGACCTCGCATCCTCTATACCTCAAGACCTACAGGCCATTCATAAAGAAATGGATTAAGATGTATCCTTGGATAAAGCTAGAGGAATAAATAAGGTCACAGCTTTTTCAGGAAATCATCATATATTCTTTGCAGGTCTGCCAGCCAACTGTCAAGACCTGAGGGATCCTCAGGGAATTTTCTGTAGTGCTCCTTTATCTTGCCCATATAGTCCGCGACTGTCTTCAGCTTGAAGAGGAGTGAAGGCCTTCTTAAACCTGAGAGGAGCCTCATAGCCTTCTCAACAGTTGAGAGTTCTAGGTCACCATGGAGTGAGACAGTGTTCAGATCCTCTTCCTTAATCAGCTTCCTCCTCATACCGTCATCAAGATCCTTATCGCTCAGCCTCTGCAGGAACACTCTGAATATGTCGAGGGCTGCCTGCTTAGCCCCGTAACGCTCGATGAAGCACTTATTCGCTCCCCATAAACCTTCAGTTGTCAAACTGCTTGAGTTAGTAGCCTTCTCCACGGCTTCCGCTATGCACCAAGAGGAAAGCATAGCGGATCCCTTACCTCCTCCATGTATTGGATTAACTGTGTATGCAGCGTCCCCTACTGCAGCAATACCTTCCCAC
>CAZFVC010000044.1:0-9408 GCA_964522175.1 uncultured Desulfurococcaceae archaeon | reverse complement strand
TCATGAAACCTACGGCACCTACTCCTCCCTTGCTCCCGGACTTCCTGTGCTGCCCTACGGAGCCCCATGCGTGGGTTCTTGACCCCCTCAGCTTCCTGGATTTCTTCCTTTTCCTGACAACCATCTTAACCACCTGCTCAGATCATTTTCTCAAGTAATTCGTTTATTTCACTTCCTCTGTAGCCCAGCTCCCCGCCCGCCTTCACAGGCTTCTTTATGGTTTTCTTGAATCCTCCCTTCGGCGGATGGAGCCTGAAGATAGGTTTCACCTTCCCGCCCATTTTATGCCACTGTATCTTTCCTTCGATGAGGGCCTTAACCAGCTCGTCAATCCCCATGCCGAATATCTCCTTAATTTTCTCCTCTGTTATGGGTTTGTTGCCGGGTAGCCTACCCCTCCTCAGTATGAGGTGTTTAAGGGTTTCCTCATCTATCTCTCCCCAAGTCACCCAGTCCTTAACTACCTTCAGCATCCCGTCAATAGTTTCGTTCTTCGGGTAGAGCACTGCGGAGAACTTTCTTGTCAGTCTAAGCATCCTCAGCGTTGCCTCGACGTCGGGGTGGACGTCCGCCGTTCCTCTTAGCCTTATTATCGCGTACAGAGTCATCGCTATTACCTCCTTCCCCAGTCATACACCGTGACGAACTTGTAGGTGTTCTTCAGGGCGTTGTATACTGCGGAAACAAAGTTGAGGGTCGTCCTCGTCTCTCCCTTACTCCATGTCCATATGTCCTTAATGCCTGCGTACCTGAGAACCACCTTCGCAGCGTCTCCTGCGACGAGTCCTGTTCCTTTAGGTGCAGGTATAAGCCTTATCCTGACGCTCCCTGCCTTACCCTCAACGGCGAACGGGACGCTGTGAGGTTCCCTGCAGGAGCATGCCCAGCTTCCGCACCCTCTCCTCACAGGAATTATGTTGAGTTTCGCGTTCCTTATCGCCTTATTTATTGCCTGCCTCACCTGCTTGGCCTTACCTATACCCATACCCACGAAGCCGTCGAAGTTTCCTACAACAACAAGAACCCTGAACCTAGTCATTTCGCCTGCGTCAGTCTGTTTCTGAACTATATTGACGTCCACGACCTCGTGCTTGAGGTCTGGGAGTAGGTAGTCAACGATCTCAGGTTCTTGAATAACTAGGTTCGCGTCGAATATTTCCTTCATGCTACTGATTTTACCTTCCTTAACAAGCCATCCGAGCCTTGTTCTGGGAACCCATTCCTCTAGGGATGCATATTGCTGGCTCATCCTTCACCACCCTTGAAGTACCCTAATATCGTGTCGCGTATGTGAAGGAAGTGTTCGGGGAGGCTCTCAGGTTCAAGCCCTCTTTCAAGTATCTTCCCAAATCTTCTCCTGTATTCCTCTGGGTTCTCTTCCTTAAGCTTCTTCGCGTATTCCGCTATGTGCTTCCCCGTCACCCTATCCTCTCCGGGAAGCACCTCCTCGGAGGCCGGTACCTCGACACCGGCGTCTCTCAGGCCTTTTATGGCGGCGAATATCCTGCAGCCCTTAGTCGGTTCGTGGAGGCCTATGTCAGGTATTGCGTAGGTTATTCCCTTTTCCTTCGCTTTAAGGCCTGCCAGCAGCCCGGTTAGGTAGGCTGCGGGAGTGTTGTTCAGGTCTCCCTTCCACCCGAACTTACGGAGTGCCTTACTGCTCACCCCTACATGGGTGAGGTCTCCGTGTGGAGCGAACTCAATTATCTGTGTTATTATCTGGTTGCTTGTCTTCCTTACGACAGCCCTGATTTTCTTGCCTGAAATAAGCATTCTGTACCTTCTGTAGTAGTTTGTTCTTCCTTCCCTTCTCCTCCTTCTCGGGACTTTATACCTAGGTCCTCTACCCATGCTATCTCACCTGAATACCCATATCCATTAGGTGGCGTTTGAGGTCTGCCAGGCTTCTGAAGGTTCCTCCCTTAGCGAGGAGATACAACTTCCTGTATGTCTTCCTATCTATTACTTCGTGGTCCCTCAGCCACTTCAGGTAACGCCTTATCTTCCTTATTGTGTAGACCCATTTCTTCTTCTCGTCTGTCCTAGCGCCCTTAGCACCCTTCCTTCTTCCGGGCCCTCTTCTATGGCCCTTCTTCCTCTTTCTGTGGAGGTCTTTCCACCTTCCCCTCGAGTTCCTTCTCTTAGGCTCTATCCATATCGCGCCGTCCTTTATGAGCCTCCTTATGTCCTCCCTTCTCAGCGCTGCCTCAACATCCTCGATCCTTGTAGGGTCTATCCTAACCCTCGATACACCGACACCTGCGACTTCCGCGGCCAGCCTTTTCTGCAGACTTAAGTCAGTCATTCCTCATTACCCCCCGTTCGCGACTAGGAAACCTAGTTCTCGGGCCTTATTAATTAGTTCAGCCCTCTTCCTCTTCCCGACAGTTCCTCCCACGTAAATAATTACTTCAGCAGGGTTGAGTTCGGCAAGCTCTTTGAGGGAGTGTACAACAACAGGCCTCCTCCCTGACGGGTGCAGCCCCCTAATCACCTTAGGTGTTCTGTAACCTACACTAACCACGGGCGGGTGGCCCTTAAGCCTCAGCCTCATAGGATTGTCCTCTCCTTTAGGCCTCCTCCACTTCGGGTCGTTAGTGAATTTCCAGAATTTCCACCACTTGTTTCGGAGGAACCTTATCCTGGGCTTCTTCGCTATCATCCTCTTAACCTTATCATTCATTCCTCATCACCCCTCCATATGCTCCTTCTTATAGATGTATATTCCGTCGACGAAAACCCTCCTGTCAAAGCCCTTGATCTTCGTGGCCTGCTCTATGTTGGCGGCCGTCTGCCCCACATCCTCAATATTTATTCCTTCCACAATCACGTCGCTTTTCTGCACCTTCACCTTAACGTCCCTCATTATCCTAGCTACTCTGGGAGCCTTCTCGCCGAGGAAGTTGATTATAAGTACCTTATCACCCTCGACCTTGACTGTGATTGGGAAGTGTGAGTAAATTATCTTGAGCCAGTATCTGTACCCTTTAGTGACGCCTGTAATCATGTTCCTTATGTGGGCAGATATTGCGTATACCTGCGCCTTCTCCTTCCTCCTGGCGAAGTATGTCTCGACAACGACTTTGTTGTCTTCCTTCCTTATCCTGACGTTCCTCGCGTAGCCGAAGTCCCTAACTATCTCTCCCTTAGGCCCCTTCACCTTCACAGTGGCCCCAGCGACCTCTACCTGCACGTTCTCAGGGACCTCAACCTCGTCCACTACCTTAACTTCCCGCACCATCCTGAATCACCTTAATATACGTAGGCCAGGAGTATCCCGCCGATCCTTTTCTCTAGGGCTTCCCTGTGGGAAATAACTCCTTGAGGCGTCGATATTATGAGTATCCCTATATCTCTTGAAGGCAGGTACTTCCTGAGCCAGTCCGGCATCTGGCGGAGCTCGTTGTACTTTATTGACTGCCTCGGCTTTATGACACCTACCTTATTTATTCTTCCGAGTAGCTGGACCTTTATCTTCCCCCATCTGCCGTCATCTATCAGCTCGAACTCCCCTATGTATCCGTTCTTCTGCATCACCCTCAGAACCATGGCTATGAGTTTCGATGCCGGAGTTATCACTGCCTCCTTCCTTCCCCTCATCTCGTTATTCATCAGCGTTGTGAGAGCGTTAGCTAGAGGATCCATAGTCACCATTACCCATCACCTCACCCGTACTTCCTGAACCCTAGCTCTGACGCAAGCTCTCTGAAGCACTGCCTGCAGAGATAGAGCCCGTACTTCTGTATGACAGCATCCCTGCTGCCGCACCTCATACACACCTGCACTCCTCTCCCGTACTTCCTCTTTATTGGCGTTCTGTACTTACCCATCCTAAATCACCCTCACATTAAGCTCCTTCATGAAGAAAGCTATTGCCTCCCTCTTAGAGACCCTGTGCCTCCGAGGTATTCTCGACTTCTTTATCTTCCTCCTCATGACTCTGTAGCCCGGTCTCTCGAGGGATACTGAAACATCCATCCCGAAAACACCTATGTTGGGGTCGTACTTAACCCCTGGAAGCATTATGTGTTCAGCTATCCCGAAGGACACGTTCCCGTAGTCGTCGAAGCTCGTTGACTTTATCCTTCTCGCCACAGCCTCCAGCGCCTTCTCAAGGAACTGCAGCGCCCTATCCCTGCGGAGAGTCACCATCACTGCTATGGGTTCACCTTTCCTTATCCCGAACTCCTTAATCGTTCTCTTCGCTTTCCTGATGGATGGCTGCTGCCCTGTCAACTCCTTAAGTATTCTTTCAGCCCTCCTCAGCCTGTCACCTGACTCGCCGACGCCTATGTTGACCGCTACCTTAGCTATTCTGGGCTTAAGCATGGGGTTCGTTTCCCACTGCTTAACTACTTCCCCAGCCTCTTCCTCACTCAGTATTAGCCTCCCCCTAACCTTCTTCATACCGCACCCTCCGGAAGCGTTATTTCAGGGCTTTCCTTCCCTATAACCATGAGTTTGTCGAGGGTTGTGTAGAACTTCTCCCCCTTATAGCTCTCCAGCTCCACCTGCTTCCTGTAGTGCCTCATTCCGGGAGTTATTGAGATAAGTTTCGCTACCTTCCCCACGTTCCTTCCTCCAATAACTATTACTGGGCTCCCTTCCTGCAGAGGGTAGTAGTCAAGCAGCTTTCCTTCGGGGAGACTTATCTTCACAGACCCCATGGTTCTGTACTGGATCAGCTGCGCCTCCTCCTCAGACTCCTCAACCTCTTCCAGAGGCTCTACCAACACATTCCTCCCGTCGTGGAGGTTGAGCTGCGTCTTCCCTCCCTTAACAGTTGTTTTGTTCTCTATTCTGCAGATCTTGAATTCGGCCTCCTCCTTCGGTATCGGGATAAGCGCCATGAACTTTACGGGGACCGGGATTACGCGGAAGTATTCCTCAGTATCAATGATCTCGACCACATCCATGAAGCCGACCGGGAATTTGTAGTTCTTCCTGACCTTCCCGTCGATACGGATGTGACCCTCTGAAATAATTTTGCGTGCCTCCCTCGATGTTTCGGCAAGGTTCAGCACATCCCTAACAACCACTAGTAGCGGGAGAGACCTGTTTATGGAGTGCGGCCCGGGCGAGGGCTTCACAACCCACTTCCTCTCCTTCCTCAGTATCGGCCAGAACTCTGGGGCCGCAAGCCTCTTCAGATGCCTCTTCGATCCCATCCTAGCCATCTCACTCCACACCTCCTTCGCTCTTGCTTTCCTCCTTATTAACTTCAACTTTCTCCTTCACAGACCCCTCTGCAGAGGGTTCCTGTTCCTCACCACCTTCTTCCTTAGCGGGCGTTTCCTTAGGCTCCTCAGCAACCTCCTCAACTTCCTCTGTAGGTGCTTCCTCAACAGCCTCCTCAGTCACTTCCTCCTTCTCTTCCTCCTCTTCCAGCTCCTCAAGAACTACCCGTCCCTTCCTTCTCTCAACTATTTTCTGACGTTCCTTATCGCTTAGATCCAGCTTAATTATCATGACGTTGGAGGGCTGCACAGGCCTGAATACCGGTGTTCCATCTGCCTTCTTCATAGTTACCCCATCTACGTGGAGGGTTAGGCTCTGGTAATCCACCTTCAGAACCTTTCCTTCATGCCCAGCCATATCGCCCCTCATTATCCTCACTACGTCGTTGGTTCGGACAACCATCCTCCTTATGCCGTACTTCTCCCTTAGTTCCGGGGCTAGCTTGGCTGTGAGGAACTTCCTCCTAATATGCATGGGGGCGTTGTATTGTGCCTTCCTCTGTTTCCCAGGCTTTTTAGACCTTGTTCTCATCTTCCCCACCTCACACCACTATAGACGCTATTGTGGAGAGCCTGCTCCACCTTTCAGCAGCTTCCTTAGCTATCGGGCCCCTTATCTCTGAGCCTTTCGGGGCTCCTTCAGGAGAAACAATGACACATGCGTTGTCCTCGAAAGCTACCCATGTGCCGTCAGGCCTTCGGAAAGGCTTCTTCTGCCTAACTATGACTGCAGTCATTACCTGCCCGACGAGGTCGGCGTTCCCTTTCTTAACCGTTACGACCACCATATCGCCGACTGTTGCTGAGGGAAGCCTCCTCAACCTGGTCTTAGCTCCCGGGACACCTATAACCATGACTTCCTTAGCGCCGCTGTTGTCCGCTACCTTAAGCCTTGTCTGTATAGTTATTCCTGCAACCCGCTTGAACCTGCCGAAGGCTGCTCCGCTTTTCTTGCTTCCCATCACTCACCACCCTTCTTAAGCACTCCCAGAACTACCCAGGAAATGGATTTTGCGAGGGGACGTGTTTCCCCTATAAGCACGGTGTCACCTGGTGAGACATCTATGCAGGGAGGCAGGTATGCATGTATCCTTGACCTCCTGCGTTCATACCTCATATATTTCCTTACATATACTAGGTACTCCCTCTCGACCACGACGGCCTTCTTCATCCTTGCTTTATACACCTTACCTACCAGCACTCTTCCCCTTACCTTTAGATGGCCGTGCCAAGGGCATAGAGGATCGTCACAGGTTTTCTCCGGCGGTTTCAGGCCTTCGTACCTTATCCCAATATTATTTACTTTACTCGCGCTCACGCTCCTCACCTCTTAATCCTCCTCAACCTGTCTTCAGGTCTTCCCACGATTTCTTCACCTTCCAGCTCTACACTCTCGTTCTTACCCAGTTTAAAAAGAAATTCGGCGCCTTCCTTAGGCACTACAACATCTTTTCCCTTGACCCTTACCTTCAGAGTGTTCATTGTTTCATCAATAACTACGCCTTCAAGTCCTCTCAGCCCGGGGTCTGTGTGGTTCTTCACCTTGAGACGCAGCCCTATCAGCTCGTGGTACGAGAGGTTCCTTCTCGTCCTCCTCAACGCTGACCACGCTCCTTAAGCTCCTCCTCCCTCATAACGGTGAGGATCCTCGCTATGTCTTTCCTGACCTGCTTGATTTTCCCTACGTTGGCCAGAGTCCCTAGGTAGGCCTGGGTCCTGAGCTTTATCAGCTCCGCCCTCAGCTCGGCGAGGGTCTTCTTCCTCTCCTCCTTACTCATCTTCCTTATCTCGTCCGCCTTCAGCGTCATGAGGCCTCACCCTCCTGCATAAGTTCAGTTCCAGGCTCCACTATCCTCACTATGTCGTCGGGCTCGCCCGGCTTAACAATCATTACCTCAACGCCGTAGATTCCTGGCTTTCTGAGGAGGTGAATTATGGCTCTCTGGGTCAGTCTCTCGATATGGTGGCCTGTCTTATACACCTTCCCGGCCCTAAGCTTCTCGTACCTCGCCCTCTCGGACGTAAGCTTCCCGCTAATTATTACCTCGACACCTACAGCTCCGGCGGAAAGCACTCTTCTGAGGGCTACGAAGGCGGCCCTCCTGAAGTGGTAGCCTCTCTCAATCGCTAGCGCGACCCTAGTCGCCACAATCCTGGCGTCTAGGTCGGGGTTCTCGACCTGTGTTACGGTTACCTGAGGGTTCTCGAGCTTGAAGTACTTCTCCAACACCTCAGTTATCTGCCTTATTGTCTGGCCCCTCTTCCCGATTATTAGGGCGGGCCTGTCGGCGTAGATAATCACTCTGGTGCCTAGGGGTGTCTTAATCAGCTCCACCCTAGAGTACCCGGCCCTCATAAAGTTCCTTGCCAGGTGCTCGTCTATCTTCACCCTGAGCAGGTTCAGACCTATAAAATGGGCTTTCACATCCACCATGGTTATATCTCCCTCACCACGACCTCCATATTTACTGTGATCCTGAATTTAGGTGTAGCCCTGCCGAAGGCCCGAGGCATATACCTCTTAAGGACCCTTCCTTTATGGGCTGCTGCATGAATTATCACCACCCTCTCCACATCAAGGTTCTTCTCGTCGGCATTATTCTCCACGTTCTTGAGGAGCTTCAGAATAGCCTTAGCGGTCTTCACAGGATACCTCCCTACAGGTGTTTTCCACTTAGGGAACCTGTCTGGAAGCCCTTTCTTATGCGCCACCTGAAGCTTATACCTTACATAAGGAATAGGGGTTTTCTGCTCAATAACCTCCTCAAGAAGCTTCTCAGCGTCCTTAAGCCTCATACCTCTAATAACCTTGAATATTTCGTAGCTTTCCTTAAGCGATACGGGGACGTCCCAAACCATGCCCCGGGCCGTCCTCTCCTCATCCTCTACCCTAACCGAATACTTCCATCTGGGCAACATCCTCACCTTTCCACTGCCTAGACCTTACTAGGTAAGACTTATAAGTTCATAAGTTTTACCATCCACCCTTACAACCCTTATTAGCCCACAACACCCAAACACTAAAAGGGGATTAGCTTGAGTCACAGCATTAACCTACGCAAGATAGATGAGTACACATGGGAAATACCTAAAGAAACCAAAAACTGCATGAAAGTGCCAACAATTGTCTACGCAGACGAGCTCCTCCTCAGAAAAATGCAGGAGGACCTCACACTACAGCAGGCAGCAAACATAGCATGCCTCCCCGGAGTAGTGAAGGCGGCCCACGTAATGCCGGACGGGCACCAAGGCTACGGATTCCCAATAGGTGGAGTAGCAGCAATGAACGCGGAGAACGGAGTTATCACACCTGGAGGAATCGGGTTCGACGTAAATTGCCTTCATAAAGATACAGAGATTTTAAGTGATCTGGGCTTCAAGATCAAGGTTAAAGAACTTAAAGGCATAGCTCCACACACATTATTAAAGGTATATGATTCTGAGGAAGGACATAACGACTCGTCGAAAATATCTCTAATCGACGTCAGAAGTAGTGATAAATACATCTACGAATTAGTGCTGGAAAGTGGGCGGACTTTAAAGGGATCAGGTGACCATCCAGTTCTTACAAAAGAAGGATACAAAACATTGAGCCAAGTTAAAGCGAATGATTTTATCGTAGTTTATCCTTTTGAAGGTGTTAATTACGAAGAGCCTGAGGATAAGGTTCTGGTATCCGAGGAAGATTTTGCAGGTGAAGATCCTCAGATAATTTCGTACTTAAAAGAACGTAAATTAATTCCTCTTAAACTCAGCGATCCTAGAGTAGGAGTACTGGCCAGAATTTTAGGTTACTTCTTCGGTGACGGATCATTTGATATCTGTACTGAAAAAGGTGGAAGAAAAAGGATTTTCACGTTCTTCTACGGAGATGAGGAAGGCCTCTTATCCCTTAAGGAGGACTTATGGAAATATTTCAGAATTAAGGCACAGGGTGTTTATAAGAGAGAAAGAAACATAAACATTACAACTCCTTGGAGCAACTATAAGTCGAAATGTACTGAATTCTCTCTAAAGATCTCTTCTAAAGCGTTCTCGCTTCTAATTCAGAAACTTGGGGCTCCAGTAGGGAAAAAGACAGAAACAGCTTTCGATATTCCCAAATGGATTAAAGAGGCACCGTTATGGATTAAGAGGAACTTCCTAGCCGGATTATTTGGCTCAGATGGCT
>CAZFVC010000043.1:1381-9426 GCA_964522175.1 uncultured Desulfurococcaceae archaeon | reverse complement strand
CGGTGGATGCCGCGATTACTGCAACTATATAAATGACTTGAGAATCGTTTTCATTTCCGGCTTCCCTGCTCTTCAGCATTATCAGTTCTTTAACTTCTCTCTGAGTCAGGCTGATGAGGTAGTACGGGGAAGTAGCTGAGGTCCTATCTATGTGAGGCTCTATAGCTGTTCGTTCATGGTACTCATTCCACGTAGCGATAGCCACTAACCTAACGCGTTCAGTATTGTTGAGAACGTAATCCCATCCTTCCTTGTATATATGGGTCATGCCTGGATCGATCCTTACGTAACTTTGCCTCCCACCTTCTAGGTAAAGGTAGTAGTCATCGTATCTAGGGATTAGGGACACATAACCGTCGCTTGTTACTGTGGGTGTGGAAGTCCAGTAAGGCCAGTCGGCGTAGGTGTTGTCATTACCGACAATTCTTATAGTGTAGTTAGCAGGGTGTGGCCTGTAAACAGCTCCTATAGGTGTGTAGGCCATAATTAAGGGTTTCCCTTCCCACTGGAAGTACGTTTCCGGGTATTTACTTATGTAGGTCCTGTTAAGGTAGTTGAGCACATTTTCCCACCAACCATCATCATACAGTGAGGGGTCTTGGCCTAGGTAAGGCTCGATCAGTATGCTTACTTTCATGCCGTAGGCAGGGGCTGTAAGGAAAACAAGCTTGGTTGTGTTATCCTCATAGCTGTCCGGACCCCACCAGGAAACGAAAACCGTGTTTATTCCTGCCTCCTTCATTTTCTCCAGCTGCCACTCTACCACGCTCTGATTTAGTGATGAGTAGTAGCCTATGAGGGGTACGTCCACAACTATATTGCAGACTGAGTCGTTCCAATGTCTTTTCTCACCATACCACACGTAGTAGTATGTGGCAATAGTTACGTCGTTGGAGCTCATATGTGCAGCAACGAGAGGTTTTAGCGGCTCGGAGTAGAGGGAGATTATAACTAGGGCCGTGGTCTCCACATTCTCGCCGCTTTCTCTATAGTCTGGCCCGGTTCTTTCCCACACATATTCTGTATGGATACCTCCCTTCTCTCTGTCTTGTAGCTTCGTCAAAATTTCTAGAATTTTAGTGATTTCATCTCTCCACTCATTTGGTTCTCCCAGAGATCTGTATGCTAGGACAGCGAGCGCAAGCTTGTAAGTATTGTATAGATGTTTATCCTTAACACATTTGTCGTTTATTCCATGCCCGTCGAACATCCTCATTCCTTCAGCGAACAGTTCTAGGGCCTGTGAAGTGTTTCCCTTAAGAAGAGCGTTGAGTGACTGGATGAATAACCTGTCTCCGTAATCTTTCCAGTCGAAGAGTTTCTTATCTGATGAGTATTCTACGACTATTTCAACATTCCCTGCTTGATGTAGTGTTTTAACTTCTCTATCTTGGGATATTTCGCTTATTGGCCAGCCGAGGATAACCTCATGACGGCCTGTAACTAGGTACTCACCGTACTTGGTTCTGAGCGTTGAGTTTATCGTTTGGGCGAGCTCTACATTTCCACAGATGAATAATGCTTTCCATGCCAGAAGATTATCGTTTATGTAGACTCGCCAGTAGTCTGCATAAGATGGGTCGTTAGTGGCTCTGAGAAGACCCGCTTCAGGAACATAGAGTGATTCTAGGAATCTACACGCTTTATCCAGATCTATGACGTTATGATAGTTTATCTGGAGGCCCTTGACTCCAGTGTTTAGCGTAAGGTATAAGGATGTTTGAATTGAGGCCGTGATCATTATGAGGAAAAGCAGTGCTATATGTGTCAAGGAATTTTTCCGCTTCATGTTGAGCCCGCTGCTCACCCTGATTTTGGTGCGGGGGGTGGGATTCGAACCCACGCAGGCCTACGCCATCGGGGCCTCAGCCCGACCCCTTTGACCTTGCTCGGGCACCCCCGCCCAATCAAGAAAAGGAGTTACTGATTAATAAGCTATTTCCGTCTGCACCAATGACTTCTTATTTTTCGACATTAATTATTCTCGGTGCTCTATATGCTGGTTCCTCCTAAGGCTAAGGCTGAAATAGGTGTGATTGGTGGGAGCGGTCTCTACGACCCTGAAATAGTTAAGGGGGCTCAGGAGCTTAAGATTTACACCCCTTACGGCCTCCCGTCCGACAATGTTGTGGTTGGTGAGGTTAATGGGAGGAGTGTTGCTTTCCTGCCTAGGCATGGAAGGGGCCATAAAATACCTCCGCACCGCATTAATTACAGAGCCAATATATGGGCACTTAAGTCGCTGGGCGTGAGGTGGATTATTGCAGTTAGTGCAGTGGGTTCTCTGAGGGAGGATTACGGGCCTGGAGATGTTGTCTTCCCTGACCAGTTTGTGGATATGACGAAGAGGAGGGAACTCACATTCTTTGATGGGCCAGTGGTAGCGCATGTAAGTATGGCAGATCCGTTCTGCCCCACCCTCAGAGCCCTTCTCGCTGAGACTGCCTCATCTCTAGGGATAAGGTTTCATGATAAAGGCACCTACGTATGTATTGAGGGGCCTAGGTTCTCTACGAGGGCGGAATCATGGATATGGAAGAATGTGTTTAAGGCCGACATTATAGGCATGACCCTGGTTCCTGAGGTTAATCTTGCTAGAGAGGCAGGAATCCATTACGCAACCATAGCTCTCGTCACGGACTATGATGTGTGGGCGGACAGGCCGGTTACTGCTGAGGAGGTAGCTAAAGTTATGAGTGAGAATGTGGAGAAGGCGAAGAGCTTACTGAGGGAGGTTATTCCGAAGATTCCGAAGGAAGGGGAGAAGGTGGGTTGCGGTTGCGAGAAAAGTTTAGAGAACGCCCTGGTGTGAGGGAAGAGGTTGGGAAGGTTCTTAGGGCAGTAACTGATGTGGTTAATGCCCGGGAAGATCAGTTAGTGCTTAAAGACTTCATTACTTCCTCAAGGGAAATAATTTTTTCTTATGCAGGCCCTTACTCATCACCCGCAAGATACTCCACACTCTTTCTTTCTTCAGTGACGCAGAAGTATGTGAGGTGGATGCACCCGCAGGAACTCACCTATTACTATGCGCCCTACAGTGAGGCGGAGGGTGTTTCGATAGTTATCTATGCTTCAGAGGCTTCAGGAACGCTTAACATGCTTATAGATCAGCTGAGCTGGACGGGGCATAACCTCCTGGTTGTCTCAGGGTCCCCGCTTCCTGACGCGTTAAAGCATAAGCTGAGGGATGAGAAACTTATTTATTTGAGGGGTGAGGAATGGCTCCTTAAAGCCCACTTATTCATTGGGCTAAGCCTCTCACTTATTGAGGAAGGTGTTAAGGTAAGGCTTGAGAGGGTGCTTAGGGAGTTCAGGGAAGTGGGGCCTGTAATTGATGACCTAATTAATTCCTATGAAGATGTTTTGATCGAGGCCGAGGAATTCCTTAAGAAGCCTGCAGTAATTACGGGAACACCGACTATGTGGGGGGCCGCAGAATACATTGTCCACTCCTCCTGTGGTGACGTGACCCACTATTTATCGAGCCCTGAGTCCGCTATGGTTACTGGGAAGAGTTTGGGAAGGGTGTTGATCTTTGACACGGATGTGGAGGAGTTCTCTGTAAGGCCTCTTAAGATGCTTTCGCTGACCGGCGGTGTCGAAACTATGGAGATTAGGTTGAGGACAGATCCCTTAACCTCCCCCCTCTACGGCATTATTCTTGCTAAGATCCTTTGCAGCGGTGGGTGAGGTTGGGGAAGGCCTTAATTATGGGTGCTTCAGGGAAGATCGGTTTCCACATATCTAAAGCCCTTCTTCTGAGAGGTCATGAATGCATTCTTCAATGTAGACACCACTGCACTAAGCTCTCCGCCCTCAGCGACCTAGGTAATGCTACTGTCGTTAAGCACGATTTTCTGGAGGAGGGTGTGGACAGCTTCCTGGAGAAGGTTGCCTCAATAACCCGCTCCCTTAGTTACGCTGTATTGATTCAGCCTAAATTCGGCCAATTTAAGGGAGATGTTGTATCGGACTTCAGTAAGGTTATTGAGCTTAACCTTAAGGTTCCATCTCTCCTCATGATTAAGCTTCCTGACCTGATGGTTGAGGGTGGCACTATCCTGATGTTAATGGATTTAACAGGTCTTGAGGGCGCTAATATTTACCGCAGCCTGAAACCTTCTTTTGCTCAGGTCATTGCTTCCGCCGGTCTGAAGACTGCTGTGGAGACGGCTCCACAATATCTTAAGGGGAGGGTTAAGGTTCTAGGGGTTGCTTTAGGCTGGATGGACCTACCCACCCTCAGGGAGGAGGACTGGGAGGCTATAAGGGAGAGTGTCCCTCTGGGGAGGCCTGGGAAGGTTGAGGAGCTGTTGAACCTAGTTATGTACCTCCTTGAGAAGGCTCCGAATTATCTCGACGGTTCCGTCATAAGGTTCTCAGGAGGGCTTTAGGTCAGCCGCGGGTTCATTGCTCATCCATCGCCCCTTGCAAGCAACATCATCCCTTAATCATTATCCATTAATAATGCTTTATAATTATCTAGCCTCCTCCCTTCTGGGGAATGTAGATATTGGAGATTGTGGAAGGTGTTGAGGTTGTTGAAGAGCTGCCGGTGATCTACCTTAGGAAGCATAAGATCCTTGTCTTGGCAGACACGCATATAGGGTTCGAGGAGGAAATGGCTTCCCAAGGGATTTATGTGCCGTCCTTCCAGCTCATGAGGGTTATGGACATACTGGAGAAGGCGCTGGAAGCCAGAGATGTGAGTAAGGTCGTTATTGCGGGAGATTTTAAACACATATTCTCAGGTTTAGGGGATTCTGAGAGGCGTGAGCTTTCTAAAATTATTACATATCTGCTTCCTCGGGTGGATGACCTAATAGTTGTTAGAGGGAATCATGATAACTATCTCCCTATCCTGCAGCGTAAGTTTCCTTTCGAGATCATTGATCATTACCTCGTTGGAAACATACTCATAATTCACGGCCATAAACCCATTCCCGATGTTGAGGGCTGGGATATCCTTGTCTTCGGGCATGAGCACCCGAGCATAGTGATTAGGGACTCTTTAGGTATAGTGGGTAAATATTCATGCTTCCTTCGGGGAAGGCTGAAGAACGGGAAGTACTTCATTACCCTTCCGGCTGTGGGAGCTTACCAGACGGGGTCGAGAGTTACTTTAAGCAGAGACACCTACATATCATCCATTCTTCGGGATTATGCAGTGCTTGAGGAGATTGAGCCCATAATTGTTGATGATGAGGTAGGTCTTCTCGAGCTCCCTAAGCTTAGGGAGCTTGCTGACTTGATATGAGCCCCTGTGTCAATGATGTTTAAAAACCCTTTCCCTCCTTTAAAAAGGGGATTTAAGTGGATATTAAGCCAATAACCAAGATAGAAAACATAGTTGCTACTGTAACTCTGGATCAGACGCTCGATTTACACGCCATAGCGCGTTCAGTCCCTAACATCGAGTATGATCCAGAGGAGTTCCCCGGTCTTATCTTCAGGCTGGACAACCCTAGGCTGACAGCCCTCATATTCAACTCGGGGAAGATGGTTGTTACGGGGGCCAAAAGCACTCAGATGTTGATAAAGGGATTTAAACGAATAATCAGGATCTTTGTTAGACATGGAATAATAATTGTTGGCAAGCCAAAGATCCAGATCCAGAACATAGTTGCTTCAGCGAACCTTAACGTGGAGGTTAACTTGGAGAAGGCGGCCTTCGAGCTCCCCAACACCATGTATGAGCCTGAGCAGTTCCCAGGCCTGATCCATAGGATGAGCGATCCTAAGGTTGTTCTCCTAATCTTCAGTAGCGGTAAGATGGTTATTACTGGAGCGAAGAGCGAGGAGGATGTGCAGGGGGCCGTCCTCAATATATACAAGAAGCTTGAGGAGCTGGGCTGCATAAGAGAGGTTTCCTCAACAGGCACTTGGTAAATTTCTTTTTTTACAGATTATGCATCTACTCGATACTCAACGGAAAGTTCTTCCTTAATTATCAGAGTGAACTGTGGTCTTCATCCCCTCAGGTCTAAGGCTGCCCACGTCATCATCTAACTAACTCTCTACTGTAGTATGTATAAGTCTTTGCTTCACTTACCGAACAGCTTCCTTTCCGCCTTCTCTAAGGCCTTCTTTTTAATGAAGAGCACTGTCCCCAGAATTCCTGCCGTCGCTCCTCCCATAGAAACGAAGAGAGCCACATATGCTAAGTAATTGTAAGGGTATTTGAGCTCCATCACTCGGTAGGTGTAACTCAGGTAGCCTTCACATGGGTGGCCGCTACTGCTCACGGAAGTTATTCTAAAAGCCTCCACAATAGGTGCGGAGATGTTTATGTTCTCGGAAGACATGTTATTGAAGCCAAGGACGTAGGACTTATCAGTTCCTAGACCCAGAACTTCAATCATCACATTCCCACATGAGGAAGGTATGTTTGAAGCCCTCATCGTCAATAAGGTATAGTAGTCACCCATCTCGATTAGGAGTTCCTCCGGATAGTCATGGGGAATGTCCACACCTACTTCAACAGGTGCAGTCCCTTCTTCCTTGAAGAGTGTCTCTAGAGTGCTGTAGTGGGAGTAAGTTGCCAGAGGAAGGGCTGCTACCAGAAGCAGCACCCCTAGAATAACTAGTTTCCTCCAGTAAATGTAGGGCGGCTTATTCGACTTCTTTATGGGATACATCTCTCACACTAATGACATAATCGGTAACGACATTATAAGGTGTGACAGGTTCGGAACTTGGTCAGATTTAATATATTTTCTATTTTTAGTGATGAGATATTTTACTTGATTAATTTACAGGAATTCGATTAAATTAAATTCCTTTAATCAATAATTTTTATTTTTAGCTTATTTATATTAAGTTAATATATCCTTCATTAAGTAACACTTAAAAGGGAAGGAGATTATTCGTTATATGAGGTGACCTTATGAATAAAGGTAGTCTTGCACCTATATTAGTACTTATACTGTTGGTGCTCTCCGTAATTCCGTTTACGGCGACACCAACCCAAGCGCAGGCTGGACAGCCAGTAACCGAAATAACTTGGAAGGTCAGGCTGAACAGGGATGCGGCAATATTAGAGGTAGCGAACGGTGACGCAGACGTTTTCGCTTGGTCATCACCGCTGCCTCAGTACCAGGACCTAGACCCCACAGTGCTGGGTAAGATGAAGCTGATTAGGTCGACAACGACCTACGTCGACATAGCTCTTAACCCTGCTGCCAACGTCATCGACCCGAACGGGCCAGGATATGTGGAGCAGCTTGACCACAACATTACAGGGACCTGGCTACCCGGACTGATTTACTGGGACTCACCAACAGACTTCAACAGCAACTGGGTCAACATAACCGACATAACTGACTGGAGCAAGGTTCATTTCAACCCGTTCGGAATTGATGAAATAAGGTACGCACTAAACTTCCTGATTAATAGAGACTTAATAGTTAGGACAATATACGGCGGTTCTGCAGCCGCTGCCCTAGGCGCGGTCAGGCCTTCTCACCCTGCCTACCCGAGGTTGAAGCAAGTTTACGATGACCTCGGCCTGACACCTGCAGGTGATCAGGATAAGGCTAAGCAGATGTTTGAGGAGGCTATGAATAATGCTAAGAACATCCTGCAGAACTACGGCTTCGACCTGTACTTAAAGGACGATTCAAGCTCACCCACAGGGAAGTACTGGTACCTGAAGAAACCTGATGGCTCAGAGGAACCGATAACCGTCTACTTCGTGATCAGAGTCGAGGACGAGAGGCTTGAGGTCGGTAGACAGATAACCACCTGGATGGAGAAAATATGGAACCTTAAGGTAGTTAGGATTGAGAGGGAGAGATCTGTAGTTAGTCCAGTTATTTATGGAACCAACCCAGTAACAACGTCAGAAACCCTTGGAGGCATAGTATGGTCCCTATACACGGAGGGTTGGGTCTCCATGGGTGAAGACATTGACGTGTGGGGCAGGTACGACATAGCCTACTTCTACTCACCACTGAGGGGTATGGGACCCAACCACAGGATCAGTACTTGGTGGCACTATTACAACAGTACAGAATACAACTGGGGTGTACAGCTATACTATG
>CAZFVC010000043.1:0-1281 GCA_964522175.1 uncultured Desulfurococcaceae archaeon | reverse complement strand
TGGTGGCACTATTACAACAGTACAGAATACAACTGGGGTGTACAGCTATACTATGGCTCATTCACGCAGCAGAACGTTGATGAATTATGGGCGCTGATGGAGAAAGCCCTAAAGGCGGGTCTCCTGAGTGCTCTCAGAGTCTTCGTGACTGAGAACTGGGAGTTTGCTCCCGTTAACAGGGATAGAGTGACTCAGCTCGTCCCCGGTGTTGCCAGCGGTATCTGGACACCTTGGGCACTTAGAACCCTCCAAACAACTGACGGCAAAGCAACTGTAGTGGAGTATTCATCCCAGGGTGCTCTATTCATGAGCCCCTGGAACACAGTGCTAGGCTTCAACGACGTCTACAGCGAGCTGATGGGCAGGCTAGTGAGGGACTTCGATTTCTACCCCTCACCAATTAACGGCATGCCTGTCCCGATAAGGGTTAAGTCATACAAAGTTACGTATAATGTCACTGTGCCTGACGATGCTTTAGTGTATAACCCGAAGGATAAGAAGTGGGAGCCTCTGTACGCTGGAGAGACTGTAGGGCCTTTCGGTGATCCGATAGAGAAGGTCGTCGTGAACTTCAACTTCGGTAAGTGGCACGATGGCAGGCCTGTCTCAATGGCTGACGTAGTCTACTGGTATGGATTCCTATGGGAGTGGACAAGCGACGAATCAACCAACACAACAACAGACCCATACTATGACCCCGAAGTCGAGGAGGCTGCAGGATATTCAATGTATATAATAAGAGGTCTTAAGGTAATCAACGCCACAGCCATGGAGGTATACATCTCCTACCTAGACGTGTACGATGTCCTGATAGCTGACCAGGCAATCATATGGCCCGACGTTGCCTGGACAGTTCATGCAGCAGCCGAGGAGCTGATAGCTTCCGGAACTGTCGGCACAGACCAGACACTGCCTTACGGATGGATTGACAGAGAAGGACAGGCTGTGGGTATAAGCTTCATCGCCCCGCAGCACGCTAAGGACATAAAGGCGAAGATGCAGGAGTTCGTGAACAGTGGCTTCATACCTAAGTACATAACAGAGTTCCCAGGCGTCTCTGCAAGCACTGACGACTACGAGCTGTCAATAGCCTTTATCGATGCCCACAACCACGCAATGATAAGCAACGGTCCATACTATGTAGACTCCTACGACCCCAACAGCAACACGCTGGTGATGAAGTGGTTCAATGACTATGTGTATGCTCCAGGATACTGGAACACTCAGTTCGAGCTGTACGTACCTGCCTTCGTTGCTTCGAGGGCACTGTACCCTCACTAG
>CAZFVC010000042.1:0-9494 GCA_964522175.1 uncultured Desulfurococcaceae archaeon | reverse complement strand
AAGGGAATCCATACAGCGAAGTTCACGAGTATTGAGGCGTAGGCCCCCAACCTATTAGCTTTCTTCCAGTAGATCCCTAGAATGAACGGTATTCCCTGAACCATGAGTATGAGTTCCCAGCTCAGATTCATCAGGAAGAATATCGTTGCTGCGTAGAGTGCTATAAGAAGCGCAGCGATCGCGATTATAGGGACGAGGAGCCTAGCTACCCACACCTTAGTCTTCTCACTTACGTCCTTCTTGAAGTATGGAAGGATATTCTCAGCAATCATTGTCGGAGGAATAATCATGGCGCTGTCGGAGGAGCTCATGATGGCTGCAACCAGCCCGACAACGAAAATCACGAAAGCCCAGGTAGGCAGAACCTCCATAGCGAGAGTTGGGAGTATCAGGTCCGGGTTATCTATCTCAGGAATTAGGGCAATACCCCAAATAGCAACCAATGCTGGGAGAAGTCCGATGGTCCAGTAACCGATACCTGCCGCGAAGGTAGCCCACTTAGCAGTCTTCTCATCCTTCGCTGACAGGGATCTCTGCACAAGGTCTTGACAGGAGAGGGAGCCAAGCCCCTGAACAACCCAGGAAGATATCCAGTACATGAAGCCGAACAGCCCCACATACCCTAGGTACTCCATCCCAGGACCTGGTAGAATTGAGTACATGTCTAGAGAGACCGCCTCTTGAATGGGTCCCCAACCACCGACAGCGCCAAGGAGGAACGGAATGATCAGAACTATCCCCAAGATAAGCAGGAACATCTGGATGAAGTCAGTGAGTGTAACGGACCACATACCTCCGGCAAAGGTGTAGATAATTGTCACTATGGTGCCTAGATATATACCCTGCTCGAACGGAATCCCTAGAAGAACCTGGAAGACCGCTGAGAACGACACTAGCAGGACACCTAACCAACCCATGTAAGCCACGATGTTGACTATGGATGAAGCCAGCTCCATCCCCTTCCCGTACTTAACGCGGAAGAAGTCAGCGATCGTGATGTATCTAAGCCTCCTGAGAATCACTGAGAAGAAGAGGGCAAACAGGATGACCGCAACCCCGGCACCCAAGGGATCCATAATAACTCCCCTGAGCCCGAAGGAGTAGGCCATCGAGGCCCCTCCTAAAGCCGTTCCTCCCCCGAACCATGTGGCTAGCACGGTCCCGAAGACAAGGATGGGGCCAAGCCTGCGTCCAGCAACAGCGAAGTCGGTAAGGGTCTTAACCCTTCTAGATGCCCACCATCCTATGAACATCACTATGACGAAGTAACCTATAACCCCATAAAGAGCGAGGGTTACTTTATCCAAGAGAACACCTCATATTTTGTGATTTTTTATAAATAAAAAAGTTTTGTTATAGTATATATTTTACTACAGAATGTATTATAAATTGTGGTAAAAGGTCTTGTAAATTATATAAGGAAATATATACACATATTAACCAAGATTTCAAGGGTTATCTAGTGGTAAAACTTGAATATACCTCTTCTAAGGTTAAAGGACCTCGACCCCGAAACTAGGGAAAGGCTTCTTCTAAGATCCATTAAAGGTATGGAGGAGATTGAGGAGAGAGTTAGGAAAATCATTAATGATGTGAGGACTAGAGGGGATGAGTCTATAGCCAGTTTCTATAGGGAGTTCTTCAGAACGGACTCATTCACTAAGGAAAAAGTCAGGGTGTCTGAGGAAGAGGTTAAGAGGTCGTACGATAAGGTCAGCTACGACCTCATAGAATCTCTCGAGATCGCTAAGGAAAACATACGCACCTTCCATGCCTCCCAACTCCCTAAGAAGATATGGTTCAGAAGTGTAGGGAACGGTGTCCTAGTCGGGCAGGTTTGGAAACCGATTGAGTCAGTCGGGATATACGTACCCGGAGGTAGGGCCAACTACCCCTCAACAGCCCTAATGCTGGGCGTTCCTGCTAAAGTGGCTGGCGTTAAGAAGGTGGTTGCTGCAACGCCTCCGAGGCCTGACGGCACAGTCAGTCCGGCAACGCTCGTAGCACTAGATATGGCTGGGGTGGACGCTGTGTACAGGGTTGGTGGAGCACATGCGATCGCTGCCTTCGCCTACGGAACCGAGAGCATTCCCAAGGTCCTTAAAGTTGTGGGGCCGGGGAACGTGTGGGTTGCTGCAGCGAAGAAGATTCTGAGGGACGTCATAGATATAGAGTTCATTGCGGGGCCGTCGGAAGTCCTGGTACTGGTACTAGAGGATGCGGACCCCTACTACGTGGCTAAGGATCTAATTGCTCAGGCAGAGCATGACCCATCAGCGTCTGCCGTGGCGGTCACTCTATCCATGGAGAAAGCGCGGGAGATCCACCAACTACTACAGGAAGAGGTGGCGAAGATAAAGAGGAGCGACATAGTTACGGAATCGCTGAGCAAATACGGTGCTATACTGGTGGCGGAAGATCTTGACGAGGCAGTGGATTTCGTGAATAACTACGCTCCAGAACACTTGGAAATAATGACGGACAATATAGATAAAGGGCTGGCCCTACTTGGAAGAATAAATAACGCCGGATCAATCTTCATAGGCAACAACACCCCTGTGCCTATGGGGGACTACATAACCGGGACTAACCACACACTCCCCACAGGAGGGAACGCCAAAACCAGGGGCAGCCTAGGAATAATTGACTTCATCAAGCTGATAGATGTGCAGATACTCACTAAGGAAGGTATAGAGAGTCTAGGCCCGCATGCTGTCCGAATAGCTGAGGCTGAAGAGCTATACAACCATGCCGAATCCATTAAAGCAAGGCTTAAGAAGAGCTGAAATCGCTGCCTAATAATGCGTCTCCACGTCTCCGACTGCGGAGAACTAGGTAGGTGAGGACAGGGGTCAGTGCAGCCCCCACAACACCTGAAGAAGCAACATTCACGTCACCCTCCCCCACACCCACGAGAAGCACGAAGACTGTTAAGGACGCTACTGTGCCGACGGCCAGCGATGCTGCCTCCAGAGATCCGGCTGTATACTTACTCACCTCCCGAACAGCGTAAATTATGGGTAGGTATAGGAGGCCGCTTGTTATTATCGCCACTCCTGGAGGAAGGAATTGCGGGACCAGATACATGTGGAATAGGTAGATAATGACCCAGGAGAAGCTTACTGCGGCCAGGACTCTAGGGCTTAAAGGCTTCCCTAATGGAGGAAGTCGAAGCCTAATTCCCAGATACGTGAGGAAACCTATCAGTACGACGCAGAGAACATAATGAAGCGGGTGCGGCCTGTAAGGGGTTGCAAGAACGTTGAAGATAAGCGTCACCACACCTAAAACAATAAGCATGTAAATCATCACCCTATCAGAGACCCACCGCTCGAACCTCTCCCTCCAGAAGATAGCCTCAACTATCAGTATGGGGGTGGTTATGCTGATTAACGCATGGAAAATGGTTAGGTTAACGGACCACACCCAGTTAACCCCTAACCACCTACCATAGTATGCAAGCGGGCCTAGGTCAGGCCATTCAGGGTCGAAGAAGCTTTTCACAGCAATACCCTCCTCCAAAACGCCGTAAGCCATCCCGAAGAACAGGACTGTCAGGTAGCTCGCCCCAAGCCTCACCCTGGCCTCCCTGATAAGTACGGCGGAAACTCCGTAGAAACCTAGGAGAAGTATGAAGTTCAGGGGCTGGATGAACTCCACGGGGTAGGTAGAGCTCGAAACAACCTCAGCTATGAGGGGGGACAGGATCAGGAGCAGTGCCGGGGCCGTCTTCCTCAAACCACCCACTAATAACGGATTGCTTAGGTAGGTAAAGACGGTTTTTCCATACGTAGAGAATAGATATTACTTCCCTACACAACAACTAGTAGGAGTATTCGTTTGCAACCCAAGGAACTCATGAAGTATTTACTGCTAATCGCCGTGGTCCTTCTAGTAGCCACGGTGACGATCACCTACATATGGGAATCGAGTGCTGAAGGGTCATTCACTATACATCTTCCCGAAGCCCCCGAACCTTACGGAGGCCTACTGCTTAAACCCCCAGTAACTTCTGAGGGCCCCATATACCGAATCACTGAGGTTACAGTAACTGTAGTGTCGAGCGACGGGGTCACTGAAGTAACTCCCGAACTCACCTACACCGACGGAGTTATTGAAAGCATCTACATACCGATTGGGGGCACAGGCCCCTACACCATAGAGGGCCGCTACGTTGTGAAGGAGGAGAAGATAATTGACTACTCGAAATACCCGTGGGACGTTTACGTAGGCGGGGAGAAGCTTACGATGCCTATAGAGGCAAGCAGGAACATAGTCTCGGAAATCGCCCTAAGAATTAAGGAGAACCACATATACATAATCCCTGCCCTCCTCCTACTCACCGCAGGCCTCACAGCGGGAATATATCTCTCAAGGCCCGGAGGTGTTGTGTACCAGCAGGCCCCAGCAGCTCCGGCCGCCGGGAAGAAGTGTGACTGGTGCAGGGTGTGCCTAATCTTCCTCAAGATAGACTCAAGAAAGAAGACAGGGGAGTATCTTGGTGAGGAGTATGTGCGGAAACTCATGAAGGCGTTAACCAGCCTGAACAAGCTGTGGGAGAAGTGCTGCATAAGGTTCGTACCCTGCATAAAGAAAGGGAAGGTCATGGCCCACTACCTCAACCCGGATAAGGTGGTGAGCATACCTGTTGCTGAGGGTAGCATAACCACCTCTAAAGGCAAGCAGATAGGTATAACACTCCACGCCAAAATCAACCTTAAGAAACTGTTCAAGGGGGAGGGACATAATGAGATAGAGCTTGAGGGCGGCGAAGTAAAGACAAAGGTTAAGATTGTGGCTAAGGGCGTGCTGAAGGAGGCATTCAAGGGACCGGGCGGCCGCACAATCCCTGCAGGCACTGAGGTCCCTTCAGGCGAGGTGTCTAAGGAGGCCGACGCCATAGCGAAAAACACTAACCAGGCAGCTAAGAAGAAGTTCTTCGAGCTTGTGAGGGACGCCTCTAAAGGCGAAGTAGAGAAGGAGTGGAAGATAAACATCGCTAAAGCCTTGGAGGAGCTCGCTATCCAGAGCGGATACGGGGAGGAATGCGTCAAGATATTCATACTCGAGCTTAAGAGGCCGGGAGGCCGGGGGGAGTACGGCTATGCCCTAATACCTGGAAGGTCAGTCATAATGAAGGAGAGAGGCCTCCTAGAACCACCCGTCTACCTTCTAGCCCACGAGCTGGGCCACTCCCTCAGCTTGGTTCATGTGCAAGAGAGGAATAACGTGATGAATCCTGAAGTTAATGGGGGAGACATAACTAAGGAGCAGTGCGGTAAGGCCTACGACAACTGCAAGAAGGATAAGCTGAAGCACTATAACATGAGAAAATGTGGGAGAGGGGAGGACCTACTGAAAAAGTATGAGAAGGAGAGAGAAATAGAGCTCCTTAAGGAAGAGCTTGAAGAAGCTGAGAAGGAAGCTGAATCTATTAAGGGAAACATAACGAGAGTCGGTAGAGAAAAAGAGAAACTTGAGGAGATCAAGAAGCAGCTTAAGGAAATCCTCAAAAAACTGGAAAGGGAGGAGAAGACCATAAACCTGAAGAAAAGAACCTACCGTAGAAAGCCCAAAGAATTCGATAAATGGGTCAAGAAGCAGCTTAAGAAATATGAGGAAGACCTCAAAAAGGCTAGAGAAACCCTCCAGAAATACAGAGAGAAAGGGAGGAAAAGCAGCTACTACAGGAGGAGAATAGGTGATAAAGAGAAGAAGGTGGCTGAGCTTGAAGCACTCCTAAAGCTTTATCGAAACCCTGAAAATGCTGTTAAGAGTGTAAAGGAAAGCATCCGTGAGAAGGAAGCAAAAATCAAGGAGGCCGAGAATGAACTTCGCAGGTTAAGTAATTCTCAGAAAAAACTTGAGGGAAGGATTAAGGAGTTGAGGTACAGGCTCAAGAAGATGAAGAAGTGATTAAAAACAATGCTAGTTTAACGCTACTTAACCTGCTCCATTAAGCTCCAGTACTTCCCTAGGCCAAGCCTCTCAAGCGTTTCCTTCTTAGGAATGCCGTTCTCATCCCACCCCAGCAGATCGAAGTATTCCTTCCTCTTCTTAATGAATTCTTCCCTATTCACTTTCCTACCTCTATGAGGCCCTGTAGGTAGAGGCTCGTAGAACCTTGGAGGATTATCGTCGTCCTTACCCGGGACCCACTTAACGTCCGGCCCTCCTAGAAGTAGGGCCATCCTCTGAATAGTTAATGTCCTTAACGCTATGACGTCGAAGAACTCCTCCTTACTTATGTTGAAGCCTGAGACTGCGTTAAGCATCTCAATCATCTCCTCCTGCTCAGTAATGTTGAAGAGGCATGTTACTGCACTGTCGATGAACACCGTCCAGAACTCACCGAAGACGTGGTCCTTCGGAAGGAGCGCTACTGAGGTGTGGTCCCCTCCCTGAGTAGATAGGGCGTAGGAGATCGGCTGCGGGTAGTCCAGGCCGACTCTATTCCCATGGGCACCCACACCTATACCCTTAACCTGTACGGCGAACCTCATCACATCAACACCCTTCAACTCGGATATCTTCTTCGCCGCCCTATAGGTGCCTTCCGCCAGCACGTCTCCGAGGCCTTCCCTGCGCAGAATCAGCTTAACCAGCTTAAGGACTCCTGCCTTATCCCCCCACGATACCCGGAAACCGAGATCCTCCTCCGTAATTATGTTCCTCGTGAATAACTCGATAGTGAACCCGAGGATGTTCCCGAGATTAATTCCGTCGAAGCCGTACTCATCGGCCAAGTAGGTCATGTAGGTGCTGAAGTCCATATCAAACACCCCTAGGTTAGGCCCTAGGTACGCGGCAAGCTCGTAGTCGGGGCCATCCGTCACGCCTACCTCACCCTCATACTCGACACGGCTGATCTTCATGCATGCGGTGGGGCAGCCGTAGTCGCTCCAGTAGTTCTTGACCCAGAACCTCCTTTCAGCTGTGGCGTGGGAGTATATTGGGTCGTCATACCACTCCTCCTGCCAGTTCTTGACTGGGTGGGAGCTCCACTCATATGCCGTAAGCCTGACCTCGCCGAGAGTGCCGGTCTTCCCGAATGCGGCATTATTCTTCGCTAAGCTCCCGACGGTTTCATAGAACAGCTTCATGAACTTCTCGTAGTCGTGGGGCTTAGGTAGAGGGCCTGTCCCCTTAGCTATAACGGCCTTAAGGTTCTTGCTCCCCATAACCGCTCCATAGCCGCCGTAGCCTGCCGCATGGCTCCACTTAGACATCACCGCAGCAAACCTAACCTTATTCTCGCCTGCGGGACCTATGTAGAGTATTGAGGGCTGCTTCGGGATGCCTCCCCTAGGATCCTTCTTAGTTACTATTTCCTCAGCCTCCTTCATGAAGTAGGAGTATGTCTCCTTACCTCCAGCGCCCCAAACCTTAGAGGCATCCAGGAACTCGACCTTATCATTAAACACCAAGATCGATACTGGACTGCTTGCCTTCCCCTTAACGATAATCCCGTCGTATCCAGCCGCCTTAAGCTCAATCCCGAAGTCAGTGCCTACAGTCGACCCAACGATCCCGCCGCTCTCCGGGGACTTCCCGGTGACGCAGAGCCTTCCTCCAGGGAAGTACCCTACGAGGGGGCCTGTGAGGAAGAGGAGCATGTTTTCAGGGCCTAGAGGGTCGAGCTCTCTCCACCTATCCGCAAACCTGCTCCACATAATCCATGCACCGAGAGCTCTCCCCCCGATATAGTTCCTCATAAGGTTCGGATCTGTCTCGATAACATCGACCTTCTCGGAGGTCAGGTCAATCTCGAGAAGCCTGTAATTATACCCGACCTTCATTTCCCGCCACCCCTCAGAAAGGTTGTGTATTTCTTAGCGGAAAGCTCCGCAGTAACCTTCTTCGGATCCTGAAGATACACCTTCCTCATCGCCGGCGGCTCATCCTTAACAATGGATAAAGCGTTATGGTTGGCTAGAGAGCAAATCTTAACGCACTCAGGGTTCCCGCCGCAGAGATCACAGATCATGACGGTGGCCTTCACCCTGTTAAGCCTGGGAATCTTACCGGGACATGCATCAACGCAGAGGCCGCACAGAATGCATTTATCATCGTTAACAATCACAGCCCCCGTCTTCTCGTCAACGCTCAAGGCCTTCGTGGGGCAGGCCTTAACGCAGGGGTAGTCAGGGCACTGCTGGCAGACGGCCGGGATAGTGATCCCTGGCACGAACTCGAAAACCCTGATACGGGAGGCCTCAGGCCATAAAGACCCTTCATGTTTTAGTGAACAGGCGATTTCACATAAACCACAACCTGTACATTTATCATAATCTACATGAATTCGGATACCCAAGGAAACCAGCCAAGTAATTAATCGGAGCTAGTATATAAAAATTTGCTTCAAATGATTTTTCATGCAAAATGTTTCCAGACATACATTAATAAATAAATATGTTAGCTGGGGACTAAACCGGGTTTTAACATTTCTTCAGCGGAAATTACAGCATAAGTAGGGGTTCAGCGGATGTCCGCATTGGTGAGGGAACATCCGCCTTGGGACACATCAACCTCAACTCCCTCAGGGTTCATTAGGAGTAAATCGCCGGTCTCGCCCCCTTTCAGGGTAACCCCACTCCTGAGGAGGAGTGGGAGGATTACTTCCTCCCAAACCTTCATCGAAGGAGGGAAACCCCACATTCTTAGGTATAAGTTTATGGAAGCGTTCAACTGCCTGTTAATAATCAATCCACACCTACTACATTCTAAAACCTGCCCTCGATGCGGTAGGAAAATGAAGCACCGAAGGGGGCAGGTTTTAGTTGATTTACGGGGATCTAACAACCTTACGTTAGCTTTATAACTCATTAGAGATATTATCTGCTTCCAGTTTTGCTTAGAGATTACTCTGTTGTGTGTTTTTCTTTTGGTGAACATTCCTCGCTTTTCCAAGTTCTCAAATCCATGCTCGTAATCTTTGAACTCATTAGCGAGCTTAGTTGTTAGCTTGTGTAGGAAATCTTTAACCCTGTCCCTGTATCTTTGAGAATACTTCTGCATAAGCCTCTTAGCAGTTTTAGGCTTGGTCTTACTCAAGCTCTGGATTTTTCTCCTTAGGTTCTCGTAAGTTATGTGCAACGTGTATAGTGGTTTTAAGTCCGCTCTAATCCATCCCTTATCGCAAAATCCGTCCATGGTGAGTAAATTCAAGTCCCAAGCAATTTTCTTCTTTGTATTAGTCGAACTAACAGGTTTCCTAAAGGTTATAACCAACTCATCTTCCTTAAGAATTAATTCTCCTAAATCGCAACCCTCGACTCTTTTCCTGAACCAAGCTTTTGACAAATCGAATTCAAGATAAAGCTGACGTGGCTTTATCGTAATAATGATTTTCCAATCTCTAAATCTGTAAAGCGTTTCTTTTACTCTGACGAACTTCCTCTTTACTACAGGTTTGTTTCTCCCTCTCCTTCCCTTAACATAATTCCTTCTCCACGAGTTTAAGATTGAATAAGCTGTTTTTATCGCTGAATCTA
>CAZFVC010000041.1:0-9657 GCA_964522175.1 uncultured Desulfurococcaceae archaeon | reverse complement strand
CAATCTTCTTCACGAATTCTATGAGTTTGTCTGAATCCTTCTCTCTAACAACAATAGGAATAGCGTCCACTCCTCCAAACACTTTAAACAGAAGCGCCTTTCCTTCCATAACAGGTAAGGCAGCTTCTGGCCCTATATCTCCGAGACCTAGAACCCTAGTACCGTCACTTACTACAGCGACAGTGTTCCACCGCCATGTAAGTTCAAAAGACTTATCTGGACCCTCATCAAAAATCTGGCGCGATGGCCCAGCAACCCCAGGTGTGTACCATATTGACAAATCATCCTTGCCATTAACTGGAACCTTAGGCTTAATAGTTATCTTCCCTTTGAAAGATCTATGAAGTCTGATTGATTCTTTTTGCCAATCACGCGAACCAGAACTTAAGGTCATTTCACATATCAACCAATATTAAGTATCCCTCAGTTATTTATACTTCAGCATGAACAGAAAACAAATATTATTTTACCTTCGCTTATACATACGAGCAAAATAATGAAGGCTTTGAGAAGATCAACATACGGAAAGATTGCTTTAAGCCTCGCATTAATCGTTTCGGTGCTATTACTCACATCTATATACGCCGGGGTATTGGCAGTATCGACGCTCTACAGGTACCAGAATGAATTAATTCACTGGGAAATAGCCTTAGGTGATGAAAAAGAAAGAGGCATTTTCTACATAAACCAGACAGTTGCTGTTATTCCTCAACTTCAGGAACGCCTAGCCATAAAAAATCAGGAAATGATCTCGTCTCCTTACGTGGATAAGGCAGTGACTTTAATATTCATCGACCTAGTTCCTGGAAGAATTGTGGGCTTAGGCAATAAATCATGCATAAACATAAGCAGGGTACTTGGAAGCACAGCTCTCGTGCTTGTTAGTGGACTGAATTCAAGAACCCCATACTTCTACTGGAGCAGCACACCCTCCATATACTCATACCCCACCGAGTTACTAAGTAACATCACAAAAATTCCTTATAATACACCTTCCTATCAAGAATCACTCTTTTTGGAGGATACATTAAAATACTTCACCACACCCCAAGATATTCACGGCCTCCCAGTTAATCTGGAGATTCCCTACGAAACACACTACATTGTAATTTCTGCCGATATTGACGCAAATACAATACAACAAGCTCTTAGAGGCATAGAAAAAGCCGGACTTGATTGCGGGTACGAGATATATTTCAAAACCTCTTGGATGCTAACCCTTACAGATATACCATCCAACTATTACTTAAGCCCATCAGACCCCCAGCAATCCCTTGCAAATCTGAAGGCAATAGCGTTCAACCTAACCCAAATCACTGAAGGCTCGACAGCTATGGTATCGGAAGCTGAAAAGAAAGTTGAGTCCATATTCGGGTTAACCCATGAGATGACTCTAAGGAGCTTAATATTTACTTTTCCTGCCTTAGGATTAGTTTTAGTTACTCTTCCCTACTTTTCAAACATATCTTTTCAACTCAATAAGAAGCTATACACCATACTAAAAGTGAGAGGCCTTTACGGAAAGAACTTTTTCCGCTCTTTACTGAGAGCTTCATCCCACTTGTCACTGATTTCTATAGGGTTGGTAATTATTTTTTCTCTTTTCCTGTACAGTGCAGAGCTTCCACTAACCAGTATGCTTCCCGTGACATTACTGGCCCTGATATTCGCTTCAGCCTCAGCGCTCTTAATCATTATTATATATACCTACCTAGTTTGGAAGAAAACGACCAGCCTCAAAATAGTGGACGGACTTAGAACTACGCTGGAAGTACCCAGTGAGTTAAAAAAGATGAGAACTGCTGGATGGATAAGCTTACTTGTAGGTCTTTACTTTACTTTCGCTGGTTTCGCAGGATTTTCCATAACAACCTACACATTGCTGAACTTCATATCATCACCTCTACTCGGCTTACTTGGATACATTGAGAGTATATTGATCTATTTTGCCCCACTACTTATAGCGTTCGGGGCAACAGAGCTTCTTATATCGAGTCTTCCAGAGGTCTCCCTCCCATTACTGAAGGCGTTTGGGGGGAAGAATAACTTACTGAATAAACTAATTATCAGGACTTTACGAGGGAAGATAGGGCTCATTCTTCTTCTCCTAATATTTGCCTCATCATTCTTCACACAATCAGCCATAAGTATGAACTCAAAAACCAGCCAAGTCACTACAGCGATAACAGGAAGTGTTGGAGGGGCCAACATATGCTGGAAAGATATTCTAGTTCATAACGTCACCGATATAAGGAACAGCCTAGAAAGCCTCCATGAATCTTTAGGTCCCGACACAGTAATCCTTATCAGTATTGAGTCATTCATTCATCTTAAAGGATACATATACCCTGGAAAATTGGTAATTATTTCGAACCCTGAATTATTTACACGAAAAACCTACTACCTCGATTCGTGGGGGTTTAACGAGCCATTCAAGGATATGCTCACTGAACTAAGTGGAAACTCCACAATTCTCGTTTTAAGGAAAGGAGATATTCCTTACATACAGGAAAAGCAGATTTCTATTTCTTTCTCACCTACTTCCCAAGGTTTCAGAGTCAATATTGAAGGAGCTTCATGGGGATTCACATCACTCTCTAATCTTCCCGCAACCTCAATAGCTCTCGTTTCCTCAGAGGATCTCCTAAAATATAACGTAGTCAATGATGAGCTGGAGGAAGGTATTCATTACAATTTAGGTCTAGGATTATCTGCTAGAGTCATGGCTATTAATGTATCACCACAGCAGTATGAACTGCTTGAAGCTAATGGATTCTCCTGTTTCACCATTGGAAACATATATAATTCCTCCATTATTTCCGCTTCAAATATAATCACAGCTCCGGAAAAGAATCAAGAGATAGGTTCGATTGTATTATTCATTACCACCATATTCGTGACTGTTCTTCTTTCCCTTGCTTTAGGCAGCGAACTGAGGAAGATAACTTATTTAACGAGAATAAGGGGGATTAAACCAACATCTGTTCTGAAACCTATCCTTTTTTTATGGGGGATGCTGATAATGTTGAGTGTATTAATTGGCGTAGTGACAGGCATAGGCTCAGGATTATTTCTGTCAAGAATTAACTATTTCACCTTAAGTCTTCCTGTAATCCATAGTGTAATAAACGGGAAAGCGTTCTCTGTGGATATAGCCCTTGGGCTTCCTTCCCCAACCACTGACCTAAGCTTCCTCCTAATCCCAACATTAACACTCATATGCATGATTCCCATCCCATACCTCATTCTACGTTTAACCTTCACAAGAAGCATCGAAAAGATTATTGAGATCAGGTAGAACATAGAAATTTAATTTTAGATGTGCAATAATAGTGGTGTGCCAATGGAAGAAGATGTTGCCCAAGAATTTAACTCAGTATTTTCTAAGGCCAACCGTACAAGCTATGTTCCTCCAGTAATAGTAGGGGGGAGTGGTGCTCGGGTCATCGATCATAAAGGAAGGGAATATATTGATATATCTAGTAGTGGAGCAGTGATGAGCATTGGATATAATAATGAGAGAGTAGTTAAGGCAGTCATAAGACAGGCTGCCCAGCTCCTTCATTACAGTTACATCTATGGCCACACATATCAAGTCCTTGAGCTCGGTAAGAAGATTCTATCGCTTTTCAATAGGAAGAACTTGAAGGTGTCGTTAGGACTTAGTGGTAGCGACGCCGTAGAGGCCTCGCTAATGTTTGTTAGGGCATATACTAAGAGGAAAATCATAATTTCATTCTCAGGAAGCCTCCATGGAGTGTTGTATGGAGGAGCAGAAGTTTCGGGACATAGGGTGGAAAGAGAGGTATGTGAAAAAGTGGGATGCGGGAGAAGAGTTGTTTTTCTCCCCTATCCGGACCCTTACAGGTGTCCGATTAAGGACTCCAAAGATTGCGGAAAGGATGTGCTAAAACTACTTAGGGTGAAGCTAGAGGAGATGTCTAAGGACGAACTTCCTGCGGCCCTCATTGCTGAACCTATTGAGGGAGACGCAGGTATTATTGTTCCTCCAGACAATTTCTTCTATGATGCTTACAGACTCCTGAGAAGATATGGAGTTCCTCTAATTATGGACGAGATTCAGACCGGTCTAGGCAGGACAGGGGAAATGTTTGCTTTTCAACACAGCTCTATCGAGCCTGAACTAGTGACTCTTGGTAAGCCATTAGGTGGTGGGCTCCCAATATCGGCCGTTGTAGGAGATGCAGAAATCCTGGACTCGCTGCCAGTAATGGGGTATACCTTCACAGTTGCAGGCAATCCTGTGTTATGTGCTGCATCTATAGCAACCATTGACGAGATCCTTGATAATAAGCTATGGATTCGAGCAAAAACATTGGGAGAGAAAGTGCTTCACAGACTTAGGAAATTCTCTAAGAACCATCCATTAATAGGGGATGTTAGAGGTAAAGGTCTAATGATTGGAATCGATCTTGTTAGGGACAGGGACACCAAAGAGAGGGCGGTTGAGGAAACTAAGAAAGTTGTCTGGAGGGCCTACGAAAAAGGGGTAATTGTTTACTTCCTAATGGGGAACGTTCTCCGAATCCAGCCACCTTTAAATATAGAAGAGGAAGAGTTGGATGCCGCCATAACTGTCCTTGAAGAAGCAATTGAGGACGTTGAGAAAGGGAAAGTGCCTGACTCAGTTCTAGCTAAGGTAAAAGGTTGGTGAAAATAACCCACACAACTATTATTACTTAATTCCTGCAAAATTAAGCGGTAGATATTTTGCATATAGGAGTTATTGGAGTCGGGAACGTAGGTAGAAGTACTGCCTTCTCAATCCTTCTCTCTAGGATTGCTGATGAGTTAAGTTTAGTGGATATAAAACCTGGTCTTGCATATGCAATTGCTGAAGAATTCAAGCATGCGGCCGCTGGTTATCGCATAGATACAGAAATTACCTGGTTTGAGAGAGATGAAGAACTGAGCGGGGCAGACATAGTAGTAGTCACTGCAGGCACTCCGAGGACTCCCGGCGTAAGAATTTCCCGTAGAGAGCTAGCCGCAAAAAATGCCGAGATAATTAAGTATATCGCTGAGGTAGTGCCTCCGAATAACCGAGGAGCTAAGTATGTCATTGTCACAAACCCTGTTGATGCTATGGCCTCACTATTCAAGCTCATCTCTAAAGAAGACTTCGTGATCAGCACAGGAAACCACTTAGAGACATTAAGGTTTAGGGCACGAATTTCAGAGCTTCTAAGGGTTAAACCCAAAGAAGTTGCAGGATTTGTGGGCGGGGAACATGGTAAGCAGGCCCACATTTTATGGTCCACTGTTAGAATATCTGGGCTCGATCCTGAAATATATGCTGAGCGGAAAGGCATTAATTTCAGTAAGGAAGCTGTAGAGTCCTACATGAAGGAAGCACCCGAAAAAATTATTGACTATGCAGGAGCTACACGTTTCGGGCCGGCATCAGCTTTCACAGAAATTCTAAGATCCATTGCTTGGAACGAAAACAAAGTTCTCAGTATAGCTACGCCCAGAAAATTCCCCGATATACCTGGGTGGGTACATGTAAGCGTGCCAACCATAGTGGGGAGAGTTCTCGGTAGATCCCTATATGAGGAACTCACAGAAGAAGAGAAAAACAAAATTCATATCGCCGCGCAAGCAATATTCGAAACCTTCTGTAGGTCTGTAAAGACATTGCAGATTGACTACAGTAATTGTTCATATTAGCTTATCAAAAATCTCAAATAATAGCAATTTAACTTTGAATCCTTTTTTAATATTTTTGGTTTAAATATGCGGAAAGTTTTTATTTAATTCATCCAGAAATTATATGGTGATATTATGCCAATTAGCAAAACCGCCCTGGTTGTATATATTATTATAGCTCTTATTATCGGAGCAGCAATAGGTTATCTTGTAAAACCAACCCCGACAACTACCTGTCCCGAATGTGCTGTTTATCCAGGTAAGTTTGCTAATCCCCCTAAAGAAGGGGAACAATGGACAGTTATTCACGGATTCGATGCTGAGTTTCCCCCCTTCACAGAAGTCACAGCTAGTGGAGAAGCCCAAGGCTTTGATATTGACGTGATAAAATTAATTGCACAAAAATATAATTGGAACCTAGAACAGAAGCCGTGGGACTGGTCCACCATAGTAACAGCCTTAGAGAAAGGAAACCTTGATCTCATCGCCTCTGGGATGACTATAAACACAGAAAGATCAACAAAGAAAGTATGGTTCAGCATCCCTTACTATACCTACATTCATCAAATAGTTGTTAGGGCAGATGATGATAGGTCACTGGAAGAGATACTTAATTCGGGTGGCTATATTGCATGCCAGACAGGGGCCACTTCAGAGCTGTGGGCAGACAGGCTCCTTGAGAAGGGATATAACTTCCAGAAACTTGCAGTGAACTCATACGCAGAGGCTTTAACAGCCCTGCTTCAAGGAAGAGCTGTGGCAATGATTACTGACTCTGCTTTCCTAGAACCCTTCATGAAGTCCCATCCAGATGAGGCTGCCAAGATAAAAATAGCTTCGAATTTAGGAGGCCCAGAATCCTACGGTGTAGCTACTCGTCCAGGTGACTTCTACTTAAGGCAGGAAATAAATGAAGGTCTCACAGAACTTATGAGCAGTCCTAAGTGGACCGAACTTCTGGAGAAATGGAATTTAGGTTAAGTACTTAACCTAAAATTTCCTTTTTTAATTAGGAGGTGTGTGGTGAAAAAATGGAAACGTTCGTTAGCTACATTCCATACATCTTGATGGGTCTACCAATGACTTTTCTCCTCTTAGGAGGAGGACTTGCCTTAGGTTTTGGTATAGGTCTACCTCTAGCTATGGGCCATGTATATGGGGCGACTCCAATAAGGAGAATTATTGATTTTTATGTTTGGTTCTTCAGAGGCACTCCACTAATTGTTCTCCTATTCCTGTTCTATTGGGGTGTCTTCCCAGCATTAGGAATACCCCTCGATGCAGTAACAACTAGCATTATTGTCCTAGGGCTAAGAAGCGGGGCTTACCAATCCCAAATATTCAGGGGTGCCTTCCACTCTGTACCAGAGGGCCAATACATTGCAGCAAGAGCTATAGGTATGGGCAAATACCAAGCAATATTCAGCATTATAGTTCCTCAAGTTCTGAGAATAGCTATTCCTCCATGGTCTAACGAATATGCTGGAGTACTAAAGGACACCGCCATATGTTTTTCATTAGGGGTTCTAGAGGCCTTAAGGAGAACCTCTTACGTAGCTATAGCAATAAACGAAGCTCTGCTACCATATATATTCGTAGGTTTCCTGTACCTCGTCCTGACTTACGCAGGTACTGGAGTGCTTAACCGCATATATGAACGCGTAAAAATACCGGGTCTTGTGGGGAGGTTGTAAGATGGTAGAAGATAAAACAGTATTAAAAGTGGAAAATATATACAAAAGCTATGGGGCTCAAGAAGTCCTGAAAGGCGTTACCTTCGAAATCCATAAAGGAGAAACTAAAGTAATCTCAGGACCTAGTGGAGCAGGTAAAAGCACTCTCCTAAGATGTATTAATCTCCTAACTCGCCCCGATAAGGGGAGGGTTTGGCTAGAAGGTGTCGAGCTTACAGACCCTAATGTTGACATCAATAAGCAAAGAGCAAAGATAGGGTTTGTCTTCCAGCAGTTTAACTTGTTCAACCACTTAACTGCACTGCAAAATGTGATGATTGGGCTCCTAAAAGTTAAGAAAATGCCTAAGGAGAAGGCTCTCGAAAAAGCTAAAGAAGCCCTACTAAAGGTACATATTACAGAGGATTTATGGCATAAGTATCCAGCACAGCTTTCAGGAGGCCAGCAGCAGAGAGTGGGAATAGCGAGAGCTTTGGCGATGGAACCTGTGATTATCCTGTATGATGAACCGACTTCCGCACTAGACCCACAGCTGATAGGTGAAGTTCTTCAAGTAATGAAGGAACTCTCCAGCCAGAAAGTTACCAGTCTAGTGGTCACACACGAGATAGGGTTTGCGATATCTGTAGCCGATGAATTGATGTTCATGTATGACGGAAAAATAATAGAGAAAGGCCCGCCTAAGGAGGTGGTTTTCAGGCCTAAGACTGAGGCGGCAAGAGAATTCTTCAGAAGAATCGCGGAACTGTATGGTGAGCAGTAATGGGTCTTGAAGGCTACTATGCCCAGCTTCCCCAAGCCATCCTCACGACTCTATCGATATTAGCACTGGCAATACCGATCTCTATTGCTTGGGGTATATTCTTAGGTTCAGCAAGGGTATATGGAGGGAAAATACTTTCCACAATAGCTACGGGATTTGTTGTCCTGTTTAGAGGATTCCCGCTAATTGTTACGCTACTATTCATTTTCTATGGGCTCCCTGAAATAGGGATCTACCTCACGCCATACTGGAGTGCTGTCTTAGGATTCGTATTATGTAGCGGCGCCTATCAGTCAGAGTATGTAAGAGGAGCAATCAGATCAATCGATATGGGACAAATAGAGGCAGCTAGGTCACTAGGAATGACAAAGTTCCAGGAGCTTATACATATAGTTCTGCCTCAAGCACTTCGAAGAGCGTTGCCAGGTGTCTCGAATGAAGTCATTTATTTAAATAAGTACTCGTCACTTGCCTATGCTATTGGAGTTATTGAAATATTCCAAGTATCTAAGAAATGGAGCTCATGGACTTTTGAGGCTATTCCTATATTCTTGACGGCTGCAGCTATTTACCTAACCATTAATACAGTCACGACCTTTGGTTTCAGGGCGTTGGAACATAAGCTCCGCATACCAGGGCTAGAAATAGAGAAAACCAGATGATTTTTAGAACTTAATACTTAAAGCGTTTCTCCCCTCACGGTACTTCTAGTTTTTTCAATAGTTTTAATTCCGTAGGGGAGTTAGCCCTTGGTGTGGGTTCATTAGCTTCACCCGCACCTCATGGGGCTCGGTCGAGCCCAACGCCATGGGACTCCCATCTGAGGATAGGTATTTCAACCCGATGTTTATTGCTCCAATAACGTCTCTATCTAGGACTAATCCGTTGTCTAGCTTGGCTAGTCTTAGCTGGATTTTAATTACCCTTACCCTTTTTCTCCCTCTCACCGCATAGCAGGTCATAGAGGGAGTAAACTTACGAATACCTCTACTTGTGAATGGGTCTATAGAAGAAGTATATCTTCTGATACCTCAACTACTTGTAATGGCTTATTATCTAGTGCTTCCACTAGAGCCGATGCACTCCATTGATGTATCCTATGCCTTAAAGTACTCTTTCTAGTTCTTTCAACTAGTCTCCTCTTACCTCTACGTACATTCCCGATAACCACAACAGCGTTATTCTGAATCGCTGGTTCTTCAATAATTTTAGCCGTTTTATGAATTATGTCTTGCTTTCTCTCCTTCTCCCTAAGCTTCCTGAGAGCTTTCTTTACGCTCCTAGTCTTCGTGGATTTACCTCTAGTTATCCTCTTCCTCCTCTCAGCATAAGAGATGACCAATCTTCCGAGCCCAATCTCTACTCTATACGCTTCACATAGCTTTCTATCCCTGAATACTGCTACCGTAACATTGTTCTCGTTAACATCAACAGCCACGGCGTTGTTTGGATTATATGCAACCTCAAAGTTCTTTGTAAACGTTAGGTATATGACAACCTTCCCACCATTTAACTTGAGTCTTAGCTCGC
>CAZFVC010000040.1:0-10264 GCA_964522175.1 uncultured Desulfurococcaceae archaeon | reverse complement strand
CATATCCTTTGTCATTATTTCCTGTATACTCATGCCATAGTCCTCCATCAGTATCAGTATGGCTGCCTGCGGAGGGATTACTCCTTTCTCCGTTATTATTGCGTCTATGTATTCCGGCGGCGTCACATCGAAGACCGGGTTATAGATCCTCAGGTAAGGATTCCTCTTAATCCATTCCTCTTCAACAATCTCTCTCGGATCCCTCTCCTCAATCGGGACAAGCTCCCCTATCACCGTTCTTGGGCTGAACTTATACGTCTCCGCAGCAACATAGACACGTACGCGAGCCTCCTTAGCGGCAAGGGCAACCAGCGAGGTCCCTATCTTATTGATTACGGCGCCGTTCGCAGCTATAGTATCTGCACCGACAATCACTTTATTCACTCTCTTCATGAAGTACCTGACGGAGGAGTCGGGTATCAGAACCACGTCCAGACCTGCGTCAGATAGCGCTTTAGCTGTGATCAGCCCCTGCAGCTTCGGCCTAGTCTCCTTCACGTATACCTTACTTATCTTCCCTTGGTTGAATGCATGAACCATTACGGAAACTGCCGCCGTGCTATGGCAGTGCGTCATCAGAACATCCCCATTCTCAATCCTTTTCGCACCTAACTCACCTATCCTGTCCACAGCCTCCTTAGAGTAGGTTATGAAGCTTTCAGCAGCATTAATCACCACCTCTTTAGCCTCCTCCACGGAGGCAGGTGTTGAACGCCTTAACCTAATCATGACGTAGGACACTGCATTAGGGAGTGAAACCGCGGTCGGGCGGGCCGAGGTCACATACTGAGCCACCCTCTCCATGTAGTTAAGGAAGTCCTTCAGTTTATCCCCTCTATACTCTTTAGCGGCTTCTGCTAAGGCTTGGGCACCGGCCCTAGCAATCTTGCCAGCCCCTCTAATAATCATCCTCCTTATGTCTTCCCTTATCCTAACTGTTTTTTCAGGTATTCCCTCAGCTGACATACTTCCTCACCTCCTCAAGAAGCTCTTCAGGCGGCCTAACCCTTGGAGGCCACCCGTAAATCTCCTTAATGATTAGGGGGATTGCCTGAGGCGCGAGAACACCCTTCTCTGTTATTATTGCGTCTATGTATTCCGGCGGCGTCACATCGAAGAGGGGGGCCTTAACAAGTATCTTTCCACTGAGCTCTTTGGCCTTATCCTCAGGCATTATCAAGGATGCGTCGCTTAGCACAACCCCCTCAATCAACTCGCCGAGAACTGTTTCGAGACCTATTCTGTAGGTTCCTGCAGTGACGTATGTCCTCACTCTTGCTTCCTTAGCCGCTAAAGCTATTGCGGAAGTCCCTGCCTTATTGATTACAGCGCCGTTTGCAGCAACAGCGTCGGCACTCACGAAAACTCTATTGACGCGCTTCATCACGAACCTCACAGCCGAATCCACTATGAGGGTTGTGTCCACACCCAGCCTGCTTATAACCTCAGCTGCGTACTTGCCTTCCCCTATAGGTCTTGATTCCGTGACGATCACGGAGAACCTTAATCCCCTGTCTAACGCCTTCTGAAGAAGCTTAATTATGGTGGAGCTGTAGGAATGGGTGAGTATGGTGTCCCCATCGTTAATTCTTTTAGATCCAAGCGTCGCTACAGCATCCTTAATGTTTTCAACATTCTCTATTATACTCTCTACAAGTTGAGGGGTCTGGGCGATAGCATCCTTAACCCCTTCACGGGAGGCAACTTTTAAGAATACTTCTAGGTATTCGCGGAGCAGGTTCTTCATAACGACTGAGGTAGGCCGGGCCTTAAGGTATGAAGGTACTGCCTCAAGCAGGAAGCGAGGGAATTTCTCGGGGCATGACTTCGAAGCCTCATCAATGTCTTTCAGCACAGCGAACCCGGCCTCCGTAGAGCCAAGTATCTTTCCCTGCCTTAACGCGTGTGAGGTCACACTGATGTTCGAGAACACATCATCACAACTCTTCACGCCCAAACCCATCACCTTAATCTATACGTGGTAATTATCGATGTAAATACCAGTATATACATTATTAAATATTGTTAATAAAAGCTCTAGAAACCACCTTAAGTTTTTCCCTGCATACCGGAAGGAATTTGTCTTCAAAAACTTCCTTCTCAGGCACCGCCCTAGGATCCTCGAAGCCTGCATTAACCCCGGAGGCGCATGATGCATATATCAAAGCGTCACTGTCTTCCATACCCTCATGCTTGGCAGCACCGAATGCCCCTATGAATGTGTCACCACACCCAACCGTTGACTTAACTTCCATACCTACCCACTCAGGCCTGAAAGCGTCTACATGCAGAACTATTCCCTGAGAAGGGTCGTAAAGGTCCGCGCCCTCCACCCCTCTCTTCACGACAATTTTCAGCGACTCATTATGCTGTAGTAGCTTCCTCAACTCCGCGCCCTCACCACCGCCTATTATGAGCCTTAGCTCCTCCTCATTAGGCATGAATACATCAACATGTGGGAGGATAGGATAAAGCTTCTCAATACCTAGCCTAGATAATGCTCCAGGGTCCCATAAAACAGTCGCGCCAGCTTCCTTCGCCAGCTCTGCCAGTCTCATAGCAACCTGTAGGGGAGGATTCATTATTATCACGGTGGAGGTTTCAGCAAGTTTCTTCATGAAGTTCTTTGACAGTGCCTCTGGCTTGAGGAGTGTGTTGGCGCCATAGTAGCTGTAAACCGCTGAGGTACCGTCAGGCTTAACTGCTACGAATGCCTGACCAGACTCTATGCCTTGATGAATGAAAATGAAGGAAACGTCGATACCTTCCTTCCTTAAGGCCTCTATGTGTCTATGCCCTATTTCGTCATCCCCCACAGCGCCAAGGAACCACACCCTACCTTTTCCTAGAAGCCTAGCAGCGCTTACAGCTGTGTTCCCTCCGGACCCTCCTAAAAACCTCTTGATTGAGGTGACGACTGATTTAGGTGGGGCAAAATAATTTACTTGAAGGGTGATGTCGTAGTTAAGGGATCCTGCCACGAGAACTAGTTTTTCCCTCCTTTCCCTATACATATCCATACCTTCTTTCCTTCAATATTCCATTCCTGGCTTAATAGAGTATCGCTGCAATCATCACCTATCGTTAGAGCCCTAACCTCCTCCCTGATGTAGTTTCTGTGGTTACTCACCGCTTCCCTAAGCTCCTCATCCTCTGTTTTCAGACCTACCTCAATGAATTCATCGACGTTGAGGTTTGCCTTATTCCTCATGACCTGCACCCTCCTAATGATCTCCCTCGCCAACGCTTCATAGTAGAGTTCCCTATCAAGCTCCCTCGGTATGCATGCCTTAAACTCCTGGGTTTCTCCGCATACATATTCCTGTGAGGAACAGCTCTCTGCCAGGGCTGTTGAAATTACGACATCCTTAGAGTTTGTCAGGAATTTGAGAACCTCCACATTCTCCTCCACACGAGGAACATTGTCCGGTCTGAGTAAGGCTATGTAGACCTTCCTTATAGGCCATCTCAGCTTTATTCCTGCCTCATTCCTGAGGGACGCCACATGGCTGGCAATACTGAATGTGAGAGTAAAGGACTCCTCGAGCTCCTTACTCACTAGTGATTCATCAGGCTCCGAAACCTTGCTGAGATGGATGCTTTCCGCCTCCCCTGACTCGTAAGTCCTAATGAATCTCTGCCAGAGGGCCTCAGCGAAACGAGGCGTTATCGGTGCAAGAAGCTGGAGACCTTTCTTAAGAACATAATAGAGAACCGAGTATACTACGTACTTATCCCCGCCTTCCTCTTTCCATACCCTCGGCCTTACTAGACGCAGGTAGTTATGACTCACGTCCTCAATGAAGAAATCTATGAGTGTTCTTGTGTAGTGGTGGAGCTCGTAGTTCTGCATATATCTATATATCTCCTTCTGCACTGTGTTGACTCGTGAAAGTATCCACAGATCCTCCTTCTTCGCATGCTTTATCATTTCCTTGAGAGGGTATTTCTCGGGTGTGAAGTGGTCGAGATCCATGTACGTTTTAGAGAATCTGAAAACGTTCCATATGATGTTCAGTTTCCCTAACGACTCCTTGATTTCATCGGGGTTGAATATGAAGGTCTCTCCGGGCGGATATCTCGACAGTATGTAGAGCCTGAGCTGGTCCGCGCCGTATTTTTCGAGCGCCTCCTTAGCCCAGACCACGTTGCCTAGGTGCTTACTCATCTTTCTTCCGTGCTTATCGAGGACGAGTCCCTGCATCATTATTTCCTTGTAGGGGGCCTTACCCTCCATAATTACGGATGTTGCTAGGAGTGAGTAAAACCATCCTCTCGTCTGATCTATTCCCTCAGTAACGAATGTGTAGGGGTAGAGCCTTCTCCAGAAATCCCTGTTTTTCAGGCCGTTGACCGAGGCAAGCCAAGCCATTCCGCTATCTATCCATACATCAACTACGAATGGTTCCCTCACCCATTCGCTGCATTCTCCATGCCTTATCTTTATCCTATCTATCCATGGTCTATGGACAAGCTCCTCATCGCTTAGTCCTTCAGGAACGTTGACTGCCAGCTTCCTTAACTCCTCTGTTGATCCGATTACCAGTAATTCCCCATTATCTTTACATTTCCATATTGGGAGGGGGGTTCCCCACACCCTGGATCTTGAGATTGTCCAGTCCCTCGCGTTCTCGACCCAGGTATCGAACCTTGCCCTCAGTTTATTCGGATAGATTCTGACTTTCTTCAGCTCTCTGAGGAGATCTTCCTTAACAGCCGTTATTTTAAGGAACCACTGTCTCCCGGCCCTATATATTAATGGGGTATGGCACCTCCAGCAATGGGGGTACTTATGCGTGATTGTTCCGGAGTATACTAGAAGGCCTTTCTCTTTAAGGACTGAAATAACTTTCTTTGAAGCCTCCTCGACATATAAACCAGCAAAGATCCCGCCCTTCTCATTGAACACGCCATTGATCTCGACATTACTTGTTATTGGGAGTCCGTGCTGCAGACCTGCTTCATAGTCCTCAGGTCCGTGTCCAGGTGCTGTATGAACCAGTCCCGTGCCTTCCTCCAGCGAAACGAAGTCGGCTGTTATAACGTAGTGAGCGTTACCATGCTCCTTATGTATAGGTACTTCATCGAGGAGGGGGTGGACATACTTCAGGCCTTTAAGCTTCTCGCCCTTCACCTTCTCTACGCAGCGCCACTTCTCGATCTGGGCATTCCTTAAAACCTCCTCCATCCTTGACTCGGCAACCCACCAGAACTCTCCGCCTACAGCTATTTTGCAGTATTCACCCTCAGCATTCACGGCGACCGCTTCATTATCTATTATTGTCCATGGAGTTGTCGTCCATATGATCAGGTATGTGTTATCCTCCCCAACCACCTTGAACTTTACGTATATTGAGGGAGAGACTTTTTCTTGGTATCCTTGATCGACTTCGGCATCGCTTAATGCAGTTTCGCAACGGGGGCAGTAGGGCAGAACCCTGTAACCTTCGTAGAGTAGGCCTCTTTCATACGCTTCTTTAATAAACCTCCACACGTGATCGATGTAGTAAGCCCTCCTAGTTTCATAAGCGTTCTCTAGATCGAGCCATAAACCTATCTCTTTAGTGGCGTACTTCTCCCAGAAGTTCAGGTAGTAGTCCACAAGCTCACTGCATTTCTTAACGAATTCTTCGTAAGTTACTTTACTCCCTATTTCTTTCTTGTGCTTTATTCCGAGTTTCTTCTCGACCTCAACCTCTACGGGGAGCCCTTGCTCGTCCCAGCCTCCCTGTGCCCACACATTGAATCCTTTGACTCTATGGAATTTCAGCACAGCATCCTTGTAGATCCTTCCCCTCAGGTGCCCGACGTGGGGATAGCCGTTCGCTGTAGGGGGGCCTTCAAGGAATGAGAAAAGCGGTCTTCCTTCCACCCATTCCCTCCATTTCTTAGGTATTTCTTTCTCTTCCCAGAACCTCTTTACTTCATTCTCCAGCTCCTTAATCCTTAGGCGCCCCAAATCAATAATTGACACCACCCAAGAACTACTGAACAGGTCTTAAAAGCATTAATTTTTAGAAGGCCCCGTGGGAGATCCCCCGCTCATCCTGAGCCGGTCGGCTCCGTAGCGGGGCTCCCAATAAGAATTGTTCTGTGAGGTGAAAAACCTGTTGTTATCTGTAGAGGTAGTTAGCGACTTCCTCCAGTCCCAGAGATGTGAGGGTTTCTTTTGTTGGGATTCCTTCACTGTTCCATCCCCTGAGGCTGTAGTAATGCTGCAGCATCGCTGAGTAACCGTCCTTATTGAGCTTAGCTCCTGAGTACGGGCCTTTAGTCAGCGGATCGCTGAACCATCTTTCAGGCGGATAGTCCATCCCGCTACTCCATCCCCTCCCTTCAGCACGGAACTCCCTTACCCAGTAGGCCCTTATGAGTGAGTAGATCCTGTTGGCTGTTGTGTGGAGCTCGTCCCAAGTGAAGTCCACACCTGTTGCGGCCCTCAGGAACCTTAGGTAGTAGTCTAGGTCAAGCCCCAGCTCAACCCATGGAAGCCTGCAGGTTACGAAGCTTTCGAAGAGCGCTCCCCTAATATTCTGCATCCAGACAAGCTTCTCAACCTTCTCCTTTGTGTATGTGTCTCTCCCCATCTTTATTTCGAGTGATATGAACCAGGCGTCCTTGTGGTGGGCACCTATGCTGGAGGTTCCGTAGGCTAGGGCCATTCCCGGGGCGGCATGGCAGTCGTAGGCAGAGATCTCTAATCCCTTAATATGCATGGCGAACCTTTCTGCCTCTCCACCTAATTCCTTCGAAAGCCTCATGGTGCCGTCGGCAAGCCTGTTACCTAACCCTCTTCTGGCAGTGATGTCTTTAATGAGGTTCTCAACACCTTTAACGTCTCCCCACTCAATACCGTCCTTAAGGAGTCCTTTCTCAGTGGCTTCCATGGCGAACCCTATGGCAGACCCTGTGCTTATGGTGTCGAGGCCTGCATCATCTATTATGTCGTTAAGTCTTGACACTGCCACAATGTCGGCTATCCCTAGATTTGAGCCAAGCATTGCAACGTTTTCATAGTCCGGCTCAGCAATCTTGGGTTCTCCATCTTCCTTATACTCTACATAGTTTCTGCAGGGCATGTTGCAGTGGGGGCAGGCCTCAGTCTTTACCTTAATCTTCTCCATTGCGTCACCTGAGATTTTCTCGTAGTCGTCGAAAACACCTTCCCTGAAGTTGTATGTGGGGAGAACAGAGTTCTTCTGGGACCATTCAATAGTCATCATAGTTCCCTGCCTTACCCAGAAATCGTAGGAGGGTGAATTCTTCAGGTCGGCATACGCTTGGGCCCCAGCCTTTATCAGCTCTTTTCTGTCTGCAGGTTCAGGCATTTCACACCCTTCAATAACGACTGCCTTAAGGTTCTTCGATCCCCACACAGCACCCATGCCGGGCCTCCCGCCTGAACGGCCATGTTCACTTATAACGGTTGAGTAGAGAATCCTGTTCTCTCCTGCAGGCCCTATCATCAGAGCTGCGACCCTATCACCGAACATTTTCTTCAGCTTCTCCTCAGTTCTGTGTGTTCCCTCACCCCACAGATCCTCAGCGTTAAGGAACTCGACCCCCTTACACGTTATTTTGAGGAGTGTGGGTTTCTCCGCTTTCCCCTTAATCACGACAGCTTGGTATCCTGTCCTCCTCAGCTCTACCGCAGCACGCGTACCTATATTTCCGTCCCCGTACCCGCGGGTCAGTGGCGATTTGGATGCAATAACCATCTTCCCGGATGATGGTAGCGGATATCCTGTCAGAGGGCCAGTGGCGAGCACGACTATGTTGTCCGGGTGGAAAGGATCTATTCCGGGAGGGTTCAGGTCCCAAAGAAGCTTTGCTGTTAGGCCTCTTCCTCCGATAAACATCCGCAGGGTTTCTTTAGAAAGCTCCGTTGTTGAGTATCTTTTGTTGGTTAGGTCTATGTGAAGTAATTTCGTGGACCAAGCACTCATTTACGTCACCATAAAATAGTTAAGAACTCGGTTATATGGTTTCAAACGAAATCCTTATGTTTTCCTTCACTGATGATAAATAGGGTTAATACTTATGGCTAAAGTGAGGACTCAGCTAGTTGCATGGGAGGACATAGTTTCATGGACCCGTTCCTTGGCGGAGAAAATTAAGTCTTCGGGCTATAGACCCGACCTTGTCGTGGCTGTCGCTAGGGGCGGCTTTGTTCCTGCAAGGCTTCTCTGCGATTTCCTACTTATAGATAACCTCATATCGATACAGTCCCAGCACTGGACAGAGGCCGCTAAGGCAGAGGATAAGGCAGTGATTAAGTTCCCCTACAAGCTTGATTTGAGGGGGAAGAAGGTTCTTCTCGTTGACGACATAGTGGATACGGGAGAGTCTCTGTCGCTAGCTAAGGAATTCATTACTCAGAACTGGAATGCTGACGAGGTGAAGATAGCTGTCCTTCAGTGGATATCTCCGGTCGCTAAGTTTAAGCCGGACTTCTACCACCTGGAGGTTAAGGAATGGATATGGTTCCAGTACCCCTGGACAAGGCTGGAGGACACCTACCAGTTCATGAAGAGGATGCTTAGTGAGGAATCTAAGTATAGAAAGGAGTGGAGATATTCTGAGATAGTGAGTAAGTTCATGGAGTGGTACGATCTAGACGTCGGTGACGAGTATCTGAAGGGAGCGTTAAGGATGCTTGAAGAGTCAGGCTTCCTCAGGAAGGAGGGGGAGAACTATAGAGTTGTTTATGAAGGTTGAGTAAAAGCTATATAGTTGTTGAAGGCATGCTCATCTTCTCCTTCGCTATCACTTCAGCCTCCTCCAAAATCTTGTCAGCCTCTCTGGATGACTCAGGTGAGAAATCTGGGGGTGTCGGGAAGTAGTCTAGGAGGTCACCAGCTCTCTCCATAATGTCTTCCGTTATGAGGGATATGTCCGGTATCCAGTCGGTGAAGCCCTTGATTTTCTTCAGGACATCCTTGATCAAGATAATTTCTTTCGCAGTTACCCCAAGGAGGCCCAAGGTCTCAAGCCTTATGATTAGAAGCTCGAGAGTTGCCTCGACCTTACTGATAACCCTTAATGCGTTTTGATACATGGAGATATTCTTGATGTATTCCTGCCTCATGCCTTCATCGGTTGCGTAAAGAAGCTTCTCCTCATACTCCTTAATCTTTCCCTCTATTCTGGATCTGTAGTGGTAAGCCCTCTTATGGAGCTGCTTAAGGTCGATAAGAACTCTAGCTAACTCCCTACGTATCTCATACTTACTAGGTTTTCTCCTGAATAACACCCCAATCCCTAAATATCATCTGTACCGTAAACCCATATAAACCGAGAGCCATATACAGCAACAACCTTAAAACCCTCTTAATTAATTCAATAATGGCCCCCGGTAGCTCAGCGGTAGAGCGCCCGGCTGTAGTCAGCCCCGGAGGGTACATATAGAATCCCGTTCGGGAGCCCTCCGGCAGAAACCGGGCGGTCGGGGGTTCGAATCCCTCCCGGGGGACCACCCCCCTTAACTACTTTCACATTTTCTGAGAGACTCCATAAGTCTCCTCCGTGATTCAAGATCGGTTAACAACGTTCTAAGCGACTCCGTAACAGATCTGGCGACATCTGTTTTCCTCCTGACCCCAGGAAGAATGGGGTCAGGGTAATCAAGGGTGCTTACGCTCTCATATATTGCCTCGGCGACCTTGAAGAGTGTATAGGCCTCATCATACTTATCATCTCTTACCAGATCGAGAATCCTTCTCTTAAGCTCCCCAACTAAGTCGAGCAATCCCTGGACGTAAGGGACAGGATCTACGCCTAAGTCGCTTATGGATGGAAGCCTACCTTCCTTGATTAAGATGTAGTAGAGGGCAGCCTCCACGTACTCTGAAGCGATATTGAAGTAAAGACCCGAATTCCTTAATTCAGGATACTTAGAAGCGAGCCCGGTGACCTTCAGGTACTTGTCCTTCATGGTTGAGTAATGCTTTCCTGCATCCTTCAATCTTCCTGAATGTAGGGAAGTTATTACATAGCCGGACTCCCGGATAACATCCCTCCCCGACTTAATGATGAGCTCCCTCACCTCATCCTTCTCCCTCAGGTAGGCATCAACTAAAGCAATGCTTTCCCTAATGCTCGAAACTACTTCATCAATGTTGATCATAAAACCACACCAAGTAAATTACACTTTACCCAAAAAGTCTTTCAGGGATCCGATAATGATAGGAATAATAGTAGTTATAATAAAGCTATACAATGGCGCCGGGGAGGGGACTCGAACCCCCGACCACCGGGTTAACAG
>CAZFVC010000039.1:0-10291 GCA_964522175.1 uncultured Desulfurococcaceae archaeon | reverse complement strand
TTGACCCTTACTTATCGCAGCAATCAACCCTTTTCAGGTACTGAAGCCTTCTTTAACCATGAATTGGTATGTTAAACGGTGATGAAAACGCCTTTTATCTTCCAAGCTCTGCTGTGAGGATGTGGCGGCTGTCTGAACTTATCCTTTAACCACCTGCTCCACTATCGCAGCAACTTCCTTCACATGGATCAATTTGGAGGGAGGTCTTTTCCCTACGTACTCCTTCGGGAGGGGGTCGCTGCAGTACATGGCTTCACTCACAAGACCGAAGAACTCCTGCGGAGGCAACACAGCGACTGCCCTAACCTCCCCCTTCTTTATGTCTCTGATGTTTGTGATTATGTTGAAGCCGTATTGAGGGGTACCTGCCCTAGTGACGTACAGGTTCTTTGCTGAAGGGTGTTTAAGCACTGAAACGACCTCAACCCCAATAATATCTACTGCATACTCAGGCAGGTTCTCTTCACCTAAAGCCAGCCTGGCTCTCAAACCCACTAACTGTACTAGAGCATACTTCAGCTCGGCTACATGCAGCCTATTCTTCTGAGGCACCTCAACACCCTTGGGAGGAAGGATCGCTTTCGCCAACTCCTTTCCCACCAGACCCAGCTGAATTACATCATCATTTCTGAGGAGGTAGGAAAGCGGGAGGTAGGAATACTTGACAGCGTTAAGATGGGTTTTAGCCTTCCTGATAAGCTCCAACGCCCTATTCTTATGTATGGGGTAGTTAAGGTTCCATACCCTAATCCTGCTCTCAAGCCTGAGCAAGGCGTTCTCAGCCATGAGTATCCTGAAATCCTTTGAAGTGTCCAAGAAGACGCCCTCTCTACCCTGACACCCAAGAAAATAAATTATGTGGAAAATGCTCTATTAGGGGTTAACGCCATATATGAGTGATGTGCTTGAATATGAAATCACTTCCAGCTGGACAAGGAAGCTTGCATTACTGAACCTGCTTGCTGACGGAATTGAATCCGTTATTGCGGACTATGGATGTAAAGAAGTGAGGGCGAACCTTAATGAGACTTTGGAAATATGCTACTCGCAGTGCGAGGACACTCCTCAGGTTTCATTCGAATTGGAGGACATTATTCAGCATGGACTCGCCGACACGATCCGCATGGAAGAATGCAGGGAAGGAATAGATCCCTCGGAGATATATCGGGAAGCAGCTCGACTGCTAATTAAAAGATCAGTTTCATCATTAATGGACTACGCCCTCAAAACCAAGTTGACAAATATTGAGTATATGCTTATAGTTCTCCAGAATGGTAGGGGACTAATTCTTCAGGGAGGGAGGAACAGGGTTTCAATACCCCTCATAAAGTCGGCGGCCTCAATCCATACCCATCCAGCAGGGTGTGTGCCTTCCCCGCATGATGTCCGTAGCTGGATCAATTTATTCTTCGATGGAGGTATCGGTGCAGGCATAGTTTCCACCGACTGCCAATTCTTTATTGTTAGGGAAGGCCTGTTCACTGAGAACGATCTTCTTTCCCTAAGTAGGTTGAGGAGCTCCCTAAGCTCTAGAAACATTCCGGAAATAAGGAAGATGCTGGGAAACAGGATTATTGGTGATTCTCTACGCGTGTACGTGCTTTAACTTAGGCAAGCCTCCTTAACTAAGGATATTACTTCGGCGAAATTATCCCGCCTAAGCTTATACCTCCTCAACACTTCCAGACCAACACTCTGAAGGATTTCTCCCTTACAGCACCTTCTAATCCCTCTCTCCCTCAAGAATATTGAGGAGAAAAGCTGGCACACATTACATCCTTGACCCATAGAGGCAGATTCATAATCAATAATCCTCACCTCCCCTCTCATACCTACGTAGACGTGCTCCTTCACTAGGGAGAGTTCATCGTGTCGAACACCCACCTTGTCGAGCCACCTTCCGGCCTCAAGAACTGCCAATCCCTTAAGAACTAGAAGCCTGCAGTCCTCTTCATTCTCTGAGAGAAATCTTTTCCATGGCAACCCTTCCAGATACTCCATAATTATGAACTCTTCATCACAGAAGAAAAGCCTAGGCGCTACGGGATATGCGAGCCTCATAAGCCTGCACTCTAGGAGGAGATCGTCTCTCTTAGAATCAGCCCTCAAAATCTTCACCGCCACTTTTCTCCCTTCCTTCAGAAGGGCAGTAAGCACAAGGGATGAGTGTCCTTTCCCTAAAACATGGATCCCATTAACTACATCGCTTCCCTCATCCATAATACTCTCAATGCCAGCCTCTGAAAGCTTCCTTGCCCTCCGAGCCACACATTCATTAGAGGAAGAAGGAAAACATAGGAGATCATTATTTATAAGACTGAATCCTCTTCCCACCATCTTAAACATTCCTAGATATTTTGAGGTATTAAAATTAATACAATATCCATACACTAAAAATATAACTATATCACTGGAGTCATATTTTAGTATTTCAAAACATTTTGATGCTAATTAAAATCAAGGTAGCAAAGTATAAATTACTCTGCAGAAATACTATGCGGTGAAAAAACAAAATGGTATCGTATCTCGAATGGATGTTGAAGGTCCTTAAAGAATCTATTGAGTTAGCAGGACTTCCAGAGGAGGTATACACATACCTCAGCAAGCCCGACAGGATTCTGACAGTGAAGATACCTGTGAGAATGGATAACGGCAAGCTCGTCGTAGTCGAAGGTTACAGAGTTCAGCACAACAACGCCCTAGGCCCCTATAAGGGCGGCATCAGGTTCCATCCTGAAGTGACTCTCGACACCGACATTGCGCTCGCTACAGGCATGACCCTGAAGAACTCACTCGCTGGCATACCTTACGGAGGCGGCAAGGGTGCTGTGAAGGTAAACCCGAAGCAACTGAGCCAGAAGGAGCTGGAGCAACTTAGCAGGGGTTACGCAAGGGCTATCGCACCCATAATCGGCCCTGAGAAGGACATTCCTGCCCCCGACGTAAACACCAACCCGCAGATAATGATCTGGATGGTTGATGAGTTCAGTAAACTTAAGGGCTATAACGTCCCTGGAGTATTTACAGCTAAGCCTCCGGAGCTTTGGGGCAATCCTGTAAGGATGTACTCCACAGGCTTCGGAGCTGTCGTGACCGCTAAGGAAGCAGCTGAGAAGTGGTTAGGAGGCTTCGAAGGAAAGACAATATCTATACACGGCTTCGGTAATGCAGGCCAGTGGGCAGCTTACTGGGCATCTAAGTGGGGAGCTAAGATCATTGCAGTAAGCGACACCTCAGGGACCGTGTATGACCCCAACGGAATTGATGTCGAGCTAGCGATGAAGGTCAAGAACGAAACCAGGAAGGTAACTAACTACCCGAAGGGAGAGAAGATTCCTGACTCCAACGCACCGCTCTTCCTTGAGGCAGACATTCTGATGCCCTCAGCCATAGAGAACGTGATAACTGAGGAGAACGTGGATAAGGTCAAGGCCAGACTAATAGTTGAGCCTGCTAACGGCCCAGTAACTCCTGAGGCGGAGAAGAAGCTTTACCAGAGATCGGACTTCATCGCGAACGTACCTGACATACTAGCGAATGCTGGAGGAGTAGTGATGTCCTACCTAGAGTGGGTTGAGAACCTCCAGTGGTACTTCTGGGACGAGGAGGAGACTAGGGACAAGCTCGCAGCAATAATGAGGAAGAACTTCATAAGGACTGCCGACAGGTGGGAGAAGCTCAAGGGCGAGCACCCCAACAAGATAGTGACCATGAGGGACGCGGCCTTCGTCCTAGCTGTCGAGAGAGTCTACAACGCAATGAAGCTTAGGGGTTGGCTCTAACCCACACCTTTTAATTAATTTTCTTACTTGAAAACGATTAATTAAATCCTTCATAGCAGTCAAATTATTTTAATGCGAATCATGTATGGTAAACGGTTGAGGAAATGCTTTCCAAGATGGCTAAATTACTTGTTAATTACTGCACCGAGATAAAGGAAGGAGATGAGGTTCTTGTCACCGCCTCTTTTGAAGCCTTTCCCTTAGTGAAGGGGTTATGGAAAGAGATTGTTTCAGTTGGTGGATATCCCCGGCTCGCCGTAAGTGACGATGAGTTAAGGGAAATCTTCTTTAGGTATGGGAAAGAGAGCCTTCTCACACATTACTCGAAAATCGATGAGTTTATACTTGAAAACGTTGATGTCAGAATATCTGTCCTTTCCTCCACCCACACAAAGCCTCTCATAGGTGTAGATCCGCAGAAGATTCAGGCAAGGTCTAAGGCATTAAGGAAACTTACGGAGATATTCATGAGGAGGGACGCTGAGGGCTCTCTTCGATGGGTAGTCACCGCCTACCCAACCCATGCCATGGCTCAGGAAGCAGGCATGGGGCCTGTGGAGTTCAAGGAATTTGTCTTCAGGGCCCTCAAACTACATGCTGAAGACCCTGTGCAGGAATGGATTACCCAGAGCAGGTGGCAGGAGAAGATAGTGAACCTGCTAAATAAAGTTTCGGAACTCCGGATCGTTGGGGAGGACACGGATATTACGGTAAGGGTTGATGGAAGGATCTGGATAAATGACGATGGCAAGAACAATATGCCTGGCGGAGAGGTCTTCACCGGCCCTCACGAGGACGGTGTTGACGGCTACATTAAATTCACCTACCCTGCAGTATGGGGCGGGAATGAGGTTGATGGAGTTAAACTCGTTTTCCGAAGGGGAGAGGTTGTTGAGGCATATGCAGAGAAAGGAGAGGAATTCCTAAGGAAAATGATTGAAACGGACGAAGGATCAAAGAGATTGGGGGAAGTGGCGTTTGGACTCAACTACGATATAAGAAGGAACACTAAGGAAATACTGTTCGATGAGAAAATCGGCGGGACTATACATATGGCCCTTGGAGCTGCCTACCCGTCGACTGGGGGGAAGAACGTATCCGCTATACACTGGGACATGGTTAAGGATATGTGGAAAGGGAAAGTTTATGCTGACGGAGACCTAATATATTTCAATGGAAAATTCCTCGAGGATGTGACTAAATGATTAAGGTTGGGGTAGTCGATACCACATTCTCAAGAGTGGATATGGGTAAGATAGCGGAGAATGTGCTTAAGGAAGAACTTCCTAATGCCAGAATAATTCGATACACTGTCCCCGGCATTAAGGACATAGCCGTCGCAGCTAAGAAACTGATTGAGGAGGAGGGCTGTGAAGGCGTGATTACGCTGGGATGGGTAGGTAAAACCCCTACCGATAAGATATCTTACGAGGTTGCAAGTATGTCGATCCAACTGGTTCAGCTGCTGACCAATAAGCACGTTATTGACGTCACTATCCATGAGGATGAAAGCTCTGACCCGAAAGAACTTGAGAGAATAGCTGTGGATCGGGCTAGGAAACATGCTAAGAACTTGGCGATCCTGCTTACGAAAGGCGGTGAAGGGCTGAGGCAGTTTAGCGGGAAAGGATTAAGGCAGGGTAGGGAAGCAGTAGGACCTTTGAGAGAGTAGTAATATGGCAATGTGGTTTAATACATTCCTTAACAATAATTTTTTAAGGGGCGGGGTGTAGTCTATAAAAGCAGTTGATTTCCTAGAGCAACTGATAGAGTCGATGGATCTCTTGAACTATACGGAAGTTGCTATTATACCTAAGGAAATGGGACAATTCATCAAGGATCTTATTGGTTATAGCTCTCCTAAAAACCAGTTAATAATAAATATCTCGAGAGAATTCAGTTCATCTCCCTACACGGAAATCAGCGGCTATTCCGTAAAGATGCCTATACCGGAAAGCGAGAGCGAGATTTGGCTCGCCGTAGGTGAGGACGCGCTTCTGGAACCTTACAGCAAGATAGCTGCCCTAATGACTCATGACATCCAAAAGCTAATAGTTATAGTGCCTTCCGATGACGAATCCATGAAGCTTATCTACATGCTTCTGAGGGCGTTAAGATCCGTTAATACACACGCGAAAGTTGTGGCAGGCCTAGAAATAGATCCCGGCGACTCATCCGGAACCAAACTAAATCTAATGAGTTACGTCTCAGCACTCCTCACCTACAGCCTTGTGAACAGTATGATTCTTTACAACCCTAGGAGGCTGAAAAGCTACCTCACAACGGAAACATTCCTAGACCAAATGAAATGGTGTGCTAGAGGACTGGAAACAGTACTTAACCAATACGTCCTAGGAGACGTGAAATATTACAAGAATACCCTCCTTCAATTAACATGCTTTCGGAGCGAGGCGAGAGATGCCTTCAAAGATCTTGGCAGTTTTGTAGAGTTCTCTAAATTCGTTAACTGGGGAACCCACTTCACAGCACGTGAAGGTATGATATATATTGAGGGTCCGAGGGACTTCATAGACGAAATTGAGGTGAGGGCCGCAAGCAGGAGGGAAGGGTGGACAAACTATGTGGATGTAAGCAAAGAGAATAGTGAAGTGCTGGGAATAGTTCTCCTAGAGGAAGGGAGCACGCTAGTCACGGCGATGCTGGATGAATGTAAGAGCCTTATCCGCATAGGATCAGATGTGATACGGTCCATGAACCTCTACATGAAAACCTTCCAGCTCATAAGAGATCTGGAGGAGAAGGTTTTAGGGAGGGCGATGTAGATGAAAAGATTGCTAACCATAATACCAATCCTTTGGCTCCTTTCCATAGCCTACACGCTAGATCTATTAGGAGATACTTACGGGTTGACGGCGACAGGGCTTCTAATAGCCTCCGTCGCGATCGTTGGATTAAAGTATATGAAGAGGGCTTGGGGCTTCTCGGCCACCATAGGCATTGCCTTCCTAGGATATGCAATCCTCCTGATCCTAGGCTACACAGGGAAAATAGTTCCGACAAATGTATGGACAGGTGAGTTCCTAGTTTTCTCGGCTTTAACCGCATTGATTGTGGCCGCTTGGGATTCATTGAATAGGCTGAACATTAAGGAGCTTCTTCCCCAAATATTCATAATATTCGGAATCACGGCAGCACTTTACGGTATCAGACTCGATTATGTTCTTATATCGCTAGCGATAGCCATCGCATTAACTGAGGATGTAAGGGCATTTATAGGAGTTCTTCTCTCATGGTCTTTTCTAATGCTCCCCCTAGCAGGCATGCCGGCCACGGTGGAAAACATTGGTGAACTTCCACACATTATTGTCCCCATGTATCCAACAGACTCCGCTAGCTACACACCGGCAGTACTTATGTACTACATGGTTAGCCTTATGCTTACCGCAGTTCTCGGCGGAATAAATGCCGGCATATGGAGGACTAGGAGAGGAACGCCTTCAACGTATGGAGGAATAGCTCTCCGATCAATCGGTCACTCAATCATGCCGGTAGTGTTTTACGTAGGGTTAGGGGGAGCTTGGCACTTCCTAGGTGCTACCGAGACTTATTACTCTTTTCTAACTCCAGCTTTAATTTCTTGGGGGATAGCCCTATCCGCAACATTTCTACGGGACTATCTCCTCTACCTGAACAAGGTTCGCAGCATAAGGAGAGATATCGACAAGAAGATGGGTCTTGCTGAGACCCATCTTAAACACATAAAAGAAGCCTTCAACAGGCTTAAAGAATTCGGTGTAGAGACAGATAGCTTAAACATAGTTATGGCCCAAACAAAGAGCGCAACTTCCCTATTCGAAAGCATAACCAGGGAATTAAGAAACAGTGGTGGGAACTACGAAAAACTCACGGTAGTTAACGAAGACCTGGATAAGTTGCTGAGCCAAATAAAAGCCATAGATACGGCAGTCATAGATATATACAAGAAGGCCTTCAACCTTATCCAGCAGAGCTACCCGCTCATAAAGACACTGAAGATAAGGATACCTATATCCACTGACGAGCTGAAAATCCTTTCAGAAGCGAAAACTGCCGAAGACATCGTCATAAAATCTGACTCATTAATTAATGTAGGCAAGCAGATATGCGATCTGCTAGAGAAAACATTAGGGGAAAGCATAGAATACTACGCTAAGCTACTGAACAAGCCTATCAAATACGAGAAAGGGACATGCAAGAAATGGAGATCTCCCTTCAGAGCCATATCTACACTTCTCGACGGGTACACCACACTAATAGAGCCCTACGAGAAGGAAGTCATGGGTCTCTACAATATTCTTGTAGAGCTGAAACATTCAATAACCAATCAGTTCCAGAACATGGATAAAAAATGGAGGAACCTTATCCTCCAGACTAATCCATGGCTCAATAAGCTGCTTGAGGAGCTGGAGGAACTGAATGAGGTTCCACCCCTCCCCCACGAAATACCTAAGAGAGTGCTTAAAGAGGCGACTTCCCTGTCCGAGGTAGTTCCATCCATAATTAAGGAGACTAGAAGGCAGTACGAGATGACGAAGGCAGACCTAGGATACTACCTCTCCAAAGGTGTGAGAGGTGTTGAGCTCTCATTAGAAGATCTAGAGAGCAGGATAAAGAGGCTGGAACAGGGTCAGAAGGTACTGACGTTAGTCGCCGAGAAACCTAAGGAATTCATACGCACTCTGAAAACAAAGCTGCCCACAATGGTGAGCAATATTTCAAACATTCTCATAGAGTCCTACGAGTTGAGAACTAAAGCACAACTAATTCCTATGGTGCTGGACTACATAGATTGGGCTTTACAGCATAATGGAGGGAAAGTAAATCTGAGTAAGCTGCCATTCTCTGAGAACGCCCTGATATGGTTCCTGAAGCTTTACATTACGTCAAGAGAAAACGTGATTGTGGAAGGGGACACACTAAAAACCTTGCAGGGTAGGGGTGTTTTAGCATGATAACTAAATGCCGGATTCCTGGAAAGGAATTCATTTGCGACCTACTGATTCAGAAAGACTCGGTTAAAGCCATTGACTATAAGTCCAACAAGGAAGTAGTTTCCATAAATCTCCACGACATCCTCACGACCGACATCAGCGGGAAGGAATTCACTCTAGTGACCAGTCAGGGAGATAGGTTAACATTCATAATAACCGCCGAACTGACCAATAAGGCCAGGCATATCCTACGATTCATCGAAATGAAAGAAGAGGGAAAAGAAGCGCTTGAGGAACTATTCAAACACTCACTAACTTACACGGAGATAGTTAGCGATGTAATCAGTATTCTCAAAATACTTCAGAGGAACAACATACCGAACTGGAGTAAGATTGAGGTGCTGGGAGACAGAATAAGCGAGAGGCTTAAACTATGTGCAGAAACTGGGGTGATAATGACTTCCCCAGTTAATTTTCTGAGTAATATAAAGAAAAAACATGTTGAAGGAATCCGAATGTCCAGCAAATCAGTCATTAGAGAATCCTACAGAGACATAAAGCAGAACTTCGGGAGAAGATTCAGATCAGCGGACTTCTCTCCCCTTGCAGATATTGTTCTTTTCCTCCACTCATACACATTAGCTAAGGAACTAGGTTATCAGCTTGAATCAGAGAAAATAGTGAAGGAGTATATCTCTACAATCGAGGAGTTTCACTTTAAGCTCTTTCCACTGGGGGAGGAATCTGCTAGGGCGTTAACTATGTGGGCGAAAGAAGCGATAACGAAGGAGGGGGATGCCAAGGAACTTATCACTAAATACCTGGAGAAGCTGGGGGAGGCACTAACTTCTTTCTACCATCTCTAATCAATAATTTCATCAAGTTCCCTCAATAAAATATCCTCACCTACCCTTGTTAAGGATGAGAAACTCGGGAAATTATATAGCTCCCTCCCGGGTGATTCAGTATAGTAAGGCCTGTTACAGTAAGGACATCCTCTTGTAAGGAAAGCTGGGAAAAGATTTCTCATACTTCTGAATTCCCTAATGAGGAACTCTTTCCTAATATAGGGTTTGCCATCGTGGAAGATCAGGAAGTCAGTTGTTTCATAGCCCCTCATCAGAAGGTAGGTTGCTAACTGCGCAAACCTGTAATAGCTCATTTCTGGAGGAGGTCTTCCTTCTAACGCAGTTCCCTTCATAGGCGTGAACGCGAAAAGAGAAATATCTGAATCCATGCTCCTTAAAGTCTTTAATGTAGTAATTAGTTCACGAGGCGTTTCCCCCAGACCCACAATAATGTGGGTAACCACATGCCTAGAACCTAAAACATCAACACCCCTACGTATAAAGTCCATGTATTCGCTCCAAGAATAAGGCTTCAACACTTCCTTCAGAACTCTCGGTGAAGCAGCGTCTAAACCTACACCCAAATAATCCATCCCATATGCCTTAAACCTACGGAGTGTATTAGCGGTTATAGGTGTTATGGAAAGCGAGATATTTAACCCGGTTTCCTCATGGATTTCCCGAACAATATCCAGAGCCTCTTCAACAAAGCCTTTCTTAATTACTGTTT
>CAZFVC010000038.1:0-10463 GCA_964522175.1 uncultured Desulfurococcaceae archaeon | reverse complement strand
ATATAAGTGTTAAATCCTTGATTTATTGGGTGTGTTGCTTATACTTTTTATATAATATGCCGTTATTGTTTTTGTTAATTGTTTTTTTAAATGCTTATCATAAGAAAATTCATGGGTTTCTTGTCAATTTTAGTAAATTTCAAAGTGTTTATGAAGTATTTCTTTGTTTTTTCTGAAGTTTTTCTTTGGAAAAATTTCCTAGTAATGGTGAAGGTTTACCGTAATCCTTAACTACTCCATAAGAGAAAATCTTTTGGTGAATTAACTTGGCTAGGAAGAAGACGGTTAAGGTTAAGGATCCAACTACTGGGAAGGAAGTAGATCTAGTTCCTGAGAAGGTTTGGACTTTAGCGCCTCGCGGGAGGAAAGGTGTGAAGATTGGGCTCTTTAAGAGCCCCGAGACAGGGAAGTACTTCAGGGCTAAGGTTCCGGACAACTATCCCGTGAGCTAACCTTCCTAAACCTAACTCAAACATATTTTTCCTTTATCTAATTCATAGTTCTTGGGTGATTACTTGAGGATCATAGTTGTTTCTGACAGTCATGATAACCTGTTTGCTGTTGACGAGTTCTTGAAGTCGTTGAGTTCTAGTAAACCAGATCTTCTGATTCATTTAGGGGATATTGTATCCCCCTTCACGCTGAAGAGGTTTCTTGACGTAGGGGTTCGGTTCACAGGAGTTTTCGGTAATAATGACGGGGACAGAGTTAAGTTGAAGGAGATGTGTAGTGATCTTTATGAGCAGCCAGTAATCACTACTATGGACAGGATTCAGTTTGTCCTATTCCACGGATTCGGGATGCCTGAAACAACTTTAAGAGTTGTTGAGGCGTTTGCTAGATCCATGCCTGCAGGCATTGTTCTTTATGGCCATACCCATAAATGGGACTTAAGGGTTGTTGGAGACACTGTAATAGCTAATCCCGGGGCTCTATCAGGTTACCTGAGCGAGGTTATGAGTTACCTCTACATAAGTCTTTCCGGTGGTAAAGCTGTTTTAGAGGTGAGGGAGCTTCTCACGGGAAAGATTCTAGGTAGACTGGAGTATTCGGTCGAAGAGGCCTCCTAGAAAAACTTTATTGGCACCGGTCTAGGGTTCGGGGATATTCTCGCTACCCCTTCCCCCCTACCGAGGCCAGCCGTAATGTATTTGATGTCCTCTCTTGAGAGCCTCATATACTTCGTTAGGAGGGTCCAGAACTCCTCATCCGGTGAAGCCATAGCTATTAACAGCCCTGAATTATCGATAGCTACCTCCCTGAAGCTTTCGAGGTCGTCAGGGTGCTGTGTCGCGACAGCTATCGAGAGTCCGTAGGACCTCCCCAGCCTCATGATGGAGTACAGCTCATCCTTAAGCTCCTTAACATACATCCAGCTTTCATCGAAAACTATTAGCTTAGGCCGCTTCACAATTCCGCGGTACCTCATTACTAAACTCTTTATTAGATGCACCATGATGCTGAGGTACAGCCTCATAGTTCCGGGATCAATTCTCATTATTTTCGATAGGTCTATTATGATGGCTTTCTCCCTTTCTGCATTGAAAAGCATCACTGCATCGATAATGTCTTTCACGTATTTCTTCCCCGAAGCCCTAAGCAGTATGGAGGCCGCCCTGTATGAGAGGTATTCATCCCCATATCTCTCAAGGTAGGCCTGAGCCGTTTCCGCAAAGTCTTCACACCCGAAGGAAAGGGAATAGCTTAACGCTTTGTAAAGAATTCCGGCAATCCTTCTGTCATCCCTTAACCGATAGCTGGTTATGAGGAGATCTGTGAGTATTCCTGCACGCCACCCTTCCGGTAATGTATACGCGAACCTGCATAGGTCTGCCCCTGTATCCTCACCCAGAACGAATCTCTCTACTTTAAGCACTTTACCCCTCAGCCTGTCTAGGTACTCTCCCTTAACATCCATGATGAGGGTGTTTGAGGAGAGTTCATGAATGAATCTCTCAGCCAGTATGGTGAGTACCTCAGTCTTACCTGATCCGGTGGAACCGAATATCAGTATGTGTGGGGAAATACTCTTTGAGATGTTCCATCTAACAATTTCCTTGGTTCTGGTGTTTCTCCCTAAAGTTATTTTGCTTCCTGTAACGCTTCGCATCTCCTGCGCCATGAGGAATGGGAAAAATACTGATAGTGCGTAAGAGGCGTTGAAGCTGCCTTTCCGAAGCCTGCCGCGGATTAGAGTGCTGAGTCTATATGTATCCGGGTATCCTACAGCTTTCAGAAAGCTGTATGTATCGGGTTCGGGTTCTCCAGCCTTAAGCGGCTTGACTCTGATCCCTAGAGACGTGAATATGTCTGTCACTATCTTAACGCGCTGGTTAAGGATCTGATTAAGCTCTGCTTCATTCGATCCGCATGCATGGACGTAGACAATTCCTGTAACTTCGATAGGTTGAAGGGTTTCTTCCTCAATTCTTTTCTTGAGTGATTCAAGCCTCTGGAGCTGAGCCCTAGCCCCCTCAGCAGAAGGGTTTTCTTCAAGAATCACCCTTAACGTACTTATTCTCCGGTTTATTCTGCGCAGAATCTTCCCCGTATCTAGAGGAGCTACTAGGGTTCTGAATTCTAGAGGGAATGAAGTGTTTAAGGCGTAGAAGAAGCTTCTGAGGAAATGGGCCAGCTGAGGAGGCTCCATCTCGAGAAGGTTTTCAGAAAGTTTCTCTATTAGGAGTCCCCTCTTCCCACACACTACGTTACCTCGCCTTCCCCAGATGCCTGGAGTGGACGGTGATCTATGAATCCAAGTAAATAGATTTCTGAATGTTTTCGCGATCTCCCTTAAAAGACCTAGGCCTTCACTCATCTCTCTCAACACCCAGATGATTAAGTAGGGTATGCGCCTTCAATGCTCCATAAATCAAAGCCTCCCTTAACACCGAGTCCCCGCCAAGCGTATTGACCTCAGGGAGCTCAGCAAGTTTCGAGTAAGGGACCATGAACCAGTAAATCCCGTTGATTAGGTCAAGCAAGTCACATTCTAGGGTCGCTTCCACGCCTTCACTCCTGGTCAATACATTCCCGCATCCGACATAGGTAATAGACGGGTGTTCTTTGGATATCACTACCTTAACTCTAACCTTACCTTCGGAGGATGACTCAAACCCCGTAATAGATATTGAAGGCTGCTTTACATAGCTGGGGTTTCTTAGGAGAATCCTGTAGGTAGTTGGGTCAAGGTGTGCATCAGGTATGTCGGTCCCGCTTAATCCCCCCATCTCTATAGATGGGGGATGCCTTACGAGAATTTCTTTAACCCATCTGAATCCCTGCCTCTCTTTCTCCTCAACCACGAGTGCGGGAGGGATGCATGAGCTTGCCGCAACTTTAGCTAAACCGCTAAAGCTCTTCTCCCTGCACACTATCGTCAATCTTGATCCGTGATATGTTGACTCAGCCAGAACCTCCCCGGGTTCAGGGGCAGATATCTGGAGGGTGCTTTCAGGCTCCCTCACCCTAATGCATTTCTCTTTGGCAATAGTGATTAAGCCTAACCCATATGTTTCACGGGGTCCGTATTTAGCAAGCACCTCAAGCTCTTCAAGCGATTTACTTCTTAATGAAAGGCGTAGCAGATTTCTGTACTCAACCCGGCCCCCAACCCTTCTCACCCCCTGCGGCTTTAGGGAGGTGAGGGATGGGGAACTGATAAGTATGTCCGGGGTTTCGGGCGTTGTTACCCGTAGTTTCAGTGTAATATCGATTTCAGTATCTGATCTCCCGTCTGAGGATACACCTCCCTCACCATGTCTACACGCATTAATTAGGTAGCGTTCGAGGGATGGAACCTCTGAAGCTAATGCGAAACTGCCTGTGAATGAGTAGATAGGGGTGGACACCTTGAGAAATACGTCTCCTCTCCATCCTAGGTGACGGGGTCTAAGGAAAAGGGTAACTGAATCTTTCTCAAGAACCTTCTCAACTATAGTGACCTCAGGCGAGACAGTTACCTCGCTGCCCACCCACCAAGGGGAAATCTTAATGGATGCGTAACCCCTCCACGAAACCTTATCTTTAACAACCCTGATTTCAGGGATGCGTAACTCACTTGCAGAAACCACTATGAGCCCCGAGCTGGTTAGGCAGTAGGTATATCCTTCAGAGTCAGTTAAGCATTCTTCAGCCTTAACCACACCGTATTCCTTAGTAGTGGAATCTATGAGGATCCAAGATCCATCCTCTTCCAGAGCTACGGAAGCGAATGAAGATCCGCAACTAAGTGTTTCGGGTGCGTGATCCCTTCTGTCCCATATAGTAAGGAGTGAAGCCCCTTCTATAAGGGAAATTTTTTCTCCGTCAGAGATGCAGAGATTTGTTTCCTGGATACAGTCGTAACTGACGGGTGTGGCCGGAACTAGGGGATCAACAGATTTTCTTGATGCTTTAACGACGAACATGTTTCGCCTGTCAAGGAAGTAGTCGCTATCTCCGCAGGAGGCGAGGGGTGTGAGTCCCGGAACTATTTCGTATATGCTTGACATGCTGGCAGCAAGCGCCTCTTCTTCTCCCTCGAGAACACATAGTCCTTTACCGCAAACCAGCTTTCTCCATCCTCGGTCAGGGATCTGGAGAACTGTCTCCTTACCCCATAACCTGTCGTAAAGCATTAACACACATCTACCTGAACAAACAACAGCGGCCGCGAAAGATCCGTGTCTAGAGTAAAGCGCCCTACCTCCCTCGAATACCTTTCCGGTGGAGGGTGAGAATACGAAGAATTTCTTCCCTTTAAGATCTCTCCATATGATGTGGTTGGGAGAACTCCCTTCAGAAGCAGGTATACTATCAGGTACACTGAGTGATGCATTTATATACCTAGGTTTCTCAGGCTTAGGGCTTAGAGCATATCTCCATCTCCCCGCCCCTAAAGTAATGTAAACTCTGCCATCAACCCCTTTCTCAAGTTTAACACCTTCACGCCCCCCTGAAACTCCTTTACCGTTGAAGCCCTCAAGGATTCTCCCCCACTCAAGTAGGCTTAGGATCTTAGGTATCGTATGCCTCACCCCGTTAACCATAGCTCAATCAATACAACGCCCGGGATCAGGGGATTAAGCGGATCATCGAATATGACGGCGGAGGAATATACTGAATAGATGACGCTTGCTGTAACTATGTATGCCTCAGGGACACTCATAACACCGCCTACAGCCTTTATGTAGTTCAGCAAGAGAGGTAGGAAGAGTGCCATAGACGTGATGACGAGTCCTGAAAGCAGTGAGGCTTTAATGTCCTTCAACGCTTCATTAACTAGGTCGCTGAGCTTCAGAAGCATTTCCCTAGTCAGGGTCCCTTCCTTCACACCCTTAAGAAGGGTGTAGATGGAGAACCTAGTTATCCATAAACGCATCATACTAATTGAGGGAGGTGTGTGTAGAAGTGTTAGCTCACTACCTAGCCTCCTGAAGGACGAGAGACCAGATTTCTGAAGGTACTCCTTCAGAATATTGAAAACATTACTCATTTCGAGGGGGGCTTCACCAAGCATTGTGAGAAGCTTCGATAGCTCTGAAGCCTCAACGAATATAGAGGCATAACCCCTAGCTTCTAGAACACCGATCATGGCTAGAGTGAATCCGCCTATAAGGAGTGAGGTCCTAGGCAAGCTGCCCGTAATAAACAGGAGTGTTGAGATTCCAAGAACAACTAAGGAGAGGGCCCTAGTTAGCCCCCTTCGAGTATGCATCCGTAGGTGATGAGGGTATCTAGGTATAGACGCTATTGCCGCTGCGGCCACCATTATAGTCACAGCCGTCACAGTGGGTATTATTTCGCCTCCCATCAGCAGTGAGAGGGCAGCAGCAAGCGGGGGGACGTAACCGAGAACAACCGCAATAACCATCCCCAGCATTATTCGGGCCTTAATTTTCGTGGTTGACTCATTCTTTAATTCCTCAACTATCTCGTCACCTTTCCTCCTGACCCACACGTCTTGAACGCCTAGAGACATAGAGAATATGTAGTCATTCATCAATGTTTTCACGAACCTGGACCTTATCCATGAAACATAAGTCCTCATAACATCCCTTAAGGACATGATTCTTGAAAGCTGACTGATTATTCTCCCCTCCCTAGAAAGTGTGGGAAATAGCTCTCTCCATGACCCACTCATTTCAGAAAGGTCCTGAATTATATTGGTGCTTCTCCCGAAGGCAAGCGAGTTACTTATTATGAGGTATTTGAACTCCTTCTCGACTCTCTTCCCTCTCTCCACCCCTCTCAGGTAGAGGGTTATGTACAGAAGAGGGGTCCCGAGGAGGCCTCCGAGGGCTAGTGATGCAGCGATCACTGCTAAAGGATTCATTAAGCATGAAGTCTGAAGCAGTACACTCATCGAGAACAGTGTTACTGCGGCCGACGTTATTGCTGAATCCCTAACTAATTGCTTGGTGGGGTTTCCTGAAAGTGGGAGGCCTGCATACGCCCTCAGCTTAATATAGATTTCTGTAAGGGAGGATAGACCCATACTACCCAACCCTAAGCACTTTTTCAGGCTTGTTGAGTGAACCCTTAATCAGCCTGCCACGGTTCATTCTATACAAATTCTTCATCCTGACATTCTTGATGTAGGGATCATAGACGGGCTCATCTATGGATATAACTCTTCTCTTAATTCCTTCATCTTCGCAGAACCCTAGAGTAACTATTCCTTTAAACATCGTTACTTGATGCGGCCCCAGACTTATGGGGGGAGACATGAGTCTGAGGAGGGCCTCGCGAGGTGTTCCCCCATGGAATGTTGTCAGGCCCGCCATACCCATATTCATTGCCTGTACTAGGACCCTTGCTTCAGCACCTCTCGTCTCGCCAATAATTATGAATTTGTTTACTGATGATCTTAGGGCTGCCTTCGTCAGAATCATTTGGTCTATAAGCCCATCCTCCCCTATTTTCCCTAGAGGTACTATGTACCTGACCCAGCTGCTTCCGGGAAGGGGATCTATTTCGGGTGTGTCCTCAATTATGGCGACCTTCCAATGCTTAGGTATTAAGTCATAAACTATTGCTCTCAGTAGGGTGGTTTTCCCTGATCCTGGAGGCCCGACAATCATTAACGACTTCCTCTCACAGATAAACCCTTTAATTAGGTTGACAGCCTCATCATCGAGCATTCCATTCTGGATGAGTTGTTTAAGCCCTAGAAGCCTCGATCCCTTCTTCTTACGTATAACTATCTCGCCCTCTCCTCCAGCAATATGGGGTAGTACTAGGTGGATCCTGTGTCCACCATCCTCCTTCGGCAGATTGGCGTCAAGTATTGGGGTAAGGTGGGAGATTATCCTGCCGCTTCTTTCAGACAGTAGGTAGAGGTGTTGAATGAAGTCTGTTTCATTAACGAAGGATATGTTTGTCCTTATGAAGTCTGCTGAAGGGTCCTTCCTAAGTATTTCTGAGTGCCTCACCCATATAGGGCCGGGGCCTACTGCGGAAATGTCCTCTATGTGTGGATCATCTATAAGTATCTGAAGCTTACCGTACTTCAGATGCTCCCTGAGGGAGTAGGAGATAGTTAGATCGTCCTCACCTCCCTTAAGCAGCTCCTTAACCGCACGAATTATTTCAAGTAGGGTGCCTTTTCCGCTCCTTCTTGTCACTATGGCAACTTCAGCAAGTCTCCTGACCCTTTTCTTAAGCTCATCAGGGATTGCATCATTAACGACGTAAAGGTAGCTGTCTCCCTCCCTAAGAAGCGTTACTTCAGCAGTACCCACCCTATACCTCATCACTACTTCACCCAAGCTACACCACCGGAAAAGAAAGGGAGTTTATGGGTTGGAGGAAAAAGTGTTTTGGGTTTAAGCAACACTCACGGTCACAGAAGTGTTCATCCCTGTATCCAGGTTTGTTGCCTCAATAACTATGCTCTTTACTTTTGCCTTAGGGTCTTTTAGTATGGCACTCAGAGTTATTGAGGATCCGGGCAGTATTTTACTGCCGGCAGACGCTGCTTTAACAGTCAAGTCAGCTATAGTTCCGTTAACTAGTATGGCCCTACCCTTCAAACTGTCAGTTCCGTAAGGGCTGTCGCCACTGTTCTTTAGCCTCAGTATGAACACCTGACCCTCAGTGTTCACTGCCTTACTTATGAGGGTGGCTTGCAGCTCAGGGGTGGCGACGTAGGAATTCATTCTGGATGCTTGAGCCCCTAGCCAGCCCTGCACAGCCAGCGCCACAGGTATCGCTATAGCCACTAGGGTTAGTATGACTACTAAATCACTTACACCTTTCCTTAGCCGTTTACGGGGAAACTTTCCCCTCACTTTATCGACCCATAAACCACCCGGCTTTTAAAGAGTTCTAAGAGGGTTCCGTCTTAAATATTGATACGCGTCCAAGAGCGTCAGTGGTGGGTAAGGTGAAGGAATTTCGTGAAAGGCTAAAAATAATGATGGAGTCCATGGTTGGCAGGGTTGTTACTCCAGGCGATGTAGTCGCGATAACGGGACTACCAAGGTATGAGGTTCTAGCAACTTTCCACGTGCTCGAAACCTTAGGGATTATTGAGTTAATTCACGGCAAAGGGAATTACCGCATATATAAGTTGACGGGTCTCGGACTTAAGCTACTTAAGGCTCTAGACAGTGCTGAGAGCCTCACCCTCGAGCTGGCTGAAGGGAAGATACCTTCTTCTGAAGGGGCTGAGATGGCTGAGGCGGAGGCAGGAGACTGAACACCCTGCGGAGGGGGGGTTCAGGTGGTTAATGGGAAGCGGCGAATTAATTCTAGGGAGTTGGCTGTAGAGCTTAAGTATTTGGCTGAGGAGGTGAAGGCTAAAGGAGAGCTAGGAAGGAAAATGGTTAGAACCATTAGTAAGGCGAAGGAAGGTGTGAAAGGTATTAAAGGGCTTGACTCCGACTCAACAAAGTCGGAGAAGCTTAGGACAGTGGGGGTAGCTTTCCTAATGTTTCCAGGAGACCCTACAGGAATAACTTACGCTATAGGGGGAGCAATATACACAACAGGGTCTGTCGTTAGGGCTATTGAGAGAAAGAATATGGGGCTTAAAGACATTATAAGGATGTATAGGCGTCTAGGAATTGAGCTCGAGTACCTATTCAGGGGAGATTAAGCGTCCAGTCTCCTACATTCTTTTACTTCATTGCAGAGAAACAGTTAAACTATCTGTTGGGGGTTTAGGCACACAAACGTTTGTTGAAGGGGTATATGCGTACATAGGCTCCGCTAACATAAAAGACCCCGTCAAGAGAATCCTGAGGCACTTCAGCAGAGAGAAAAGAATCCGTTGGCACGTCGACTACCTCACCCTGAAATGCAGGCCTCTGAAAGCAGCCGTATTTTTCGGGTTCTCTGAAGAAGAGCTATACGACACCATAATTAAAAAGTTGGCCAAACATTTTACTCCATACATTGCCGGCTTCGGATCAAGTGATAAGCCTCATCACTACACACATCTATTCATCCTTAGGACAAGCCCTGATGATGCTTTAAATAGGGTAGTCGCTACGGTTAAACAAAGGAAGACAGTACTTAACTGGTTAATTATTAAGGGTTAATAGCAGTTTCTTGTTTATAGGTCTTTTAAGGTCTCTGTAAGATTTTTGATGTCCTTTTTGCTATGATATATGCTGAGCCTAAATGCCTATCGAGTTCTAGCTTTCTTCCTATTCTCTCTCCTTCTTTACTTGTGTTTCTTGGGTTTACGTAAACTGTCTTCATTGAGTATAGTGGTGTTTTCCATGCTATTCTCTCTATGATTGTGTTACGAAACATAGAAACTCTCCAATTCCACTTTCTCTCTCTTCTCTCTCCATTTCTTATCCAATAGTATCTTAGGTACCCAATTACCTCTGGATTCTCTAGACCAATTACTGAAACTCCTTGGCTGTAGAGCCACTTAAGAAGAGCATGTATCTGCTCTCCTATTAGACTCCAAGAGCGCTTCATCGTAACACCCATAAATGTGGAGTTCTTTAACCAGAAAGTCCTGTATGAAAGTAAGTTTCCGTAGCTATCTATCACTACTGCATCCAGCCTATCAACATTAACGTCTACTCCACCAATATTATCTCCCCTAGGCTTATCATACCTTTTCATAACTTCCAAATATAATGAATAAGGTACCATAACTTGCAATTCACCATGTATGTGGAGACCACGTTTGCCAATACCATAGTCTTTAACAACTATTCTAGCGGGATAACCCACCAATCCTTTAGTAGCTCTTTCAACCAGAATCTCCACTAGCTTTTTCCAACCCTTAGGAATAGTAAGTTCTAGTTCAACGTACCTTGTTTTTCTATCATAATCTAGCGTCAGGACTCTTACATGATGAGTATCAATAAGTCTTATGTTCATGTTGCCTCTAGCATATCCTCGTTCTCCATCACTCTGAATTAAGAGCCACTGTTTAAGCTCTATCCCTTTGATATCAACTTCAAGTGCCTTAGCGGACTTAAGCGTGGAGTAAATGAGCTTTAGCATACCATCGA
>CAZFVC010000037.1:1037-10518 GCA_964522175.1 uncultured Desulfurococcaceae archaeon | reverse complement strand
GGAGTATCACCCCAAGATACCTGTTCTGCTTCGCCACTATGGAGGCTTCCAGAACCTCCCTCTTCGTCAGAGGCCCCACATCAGCAAGCCTGACAGGCACACCCCGAGACTCAAGCATTGAGACGAGTGCCTCTAAAGTGCCGAGCGTGTCTGCCTTAACCACAACGCCCGTAATGTCCTTAGAGAACCTTACCTGCGTAACCTCCTCGGAAACCTTCTTAACGACCTCCTCAACCGATGCCTTATCCTCGACAGCATATAGGGGGGCTCCCGCAAGAGCGTCGTCGAGGCCGGGTGCACTTATCCTAACGCCGGCAGCGGCAACTACCTCATCAACGTTCTTGAATGCAGACTCGCCAACAACCCTCATCTCCTCCAGCGGCTTAGGCATGAGTAGGGCCCTAACCTTAGTCACTATCGGTTCCTTCACTCCCCCAACAACTATCGTGTTCCCCTTCCTCAGAATGCCGTCATATATCACTGTATCTATGCATGTGCCTAGGCCGGTGATTTCCTTAACCTCCAGCACGACGCCCTTAGCCGGCCCTGCAGTGAAAAGTATTCTTTTAGTGAGGTACTTCTGGGTTAGGCCTGCGAGTACCGCGAGGAGCTCCGCGATCCCTTCACCTGTCTTGGCGGAGACGGGCACTATAGCTATTGCTTTCCTGAAGTCCCTTATTCTGTCGAACCTTTCCGCAGGTATGTTGAGTCCAGCCAGCTGGCCTGCGATTGTGTAGACCCTTCTCTCAAGCTCTTCAACAACCCTAGGCTCCTGCCTCTTAATGGATTCTAGGAAGGGGGTGTCGGGCTGCGGCCTCCACCCATAAATCCTGTCTATCTTGTTCGCGGCTATTACGAAGGGGACCTTCCTAGAGAGGAGTATGTTTATGGATTCAATAGTCTGTTTCTCTATCCCCTCCATAACGTCGATGACGAGGATCGCGAAGTCGGCTATGCTTCCGCCCCTCCTCCTCAGGTTGGAGAATGCTTCATGTCCCGGCGTGTCTATGAAGAGCAGTCCGGGTATCGTGAGCTTTATTGGGAATAGCTGCTTAAGAGGCTGAATAATTTTCTCAATCACTGAGGCAGGGATCATGGAAGCTCCTACATGCTGAGTCATTTCACCGGGCTCCTTCCTAACTACAGCTGTCCCCCTGATCTTGTCGAGGAGTGTTGTGTTATGCACCACTATTCCGTTAGCTATGAAGGCATGGGTGGGAGGCACTGACAGGTCGTAGAGGTAGCCCCTGTACTGCGTCTTAGAAACTTCCTCAACCTCGGTGAGGAGTAGGTTCCCTATCTTCATGTGGTAAACCTGCTCCGGGTCCTCCGACAGATCAACATCCTTCGATAGGAGGTACTCCCTTCCGAGGCGTCTGCTGAGCTTCCTAACCTCCTTAACCCCCCTAACTGTCGCGCCCCAGCCTAGAGGAACATTCTCCACCACGGAAACTATGCCGAGCCTTCTGAGAAGCGTTCTAAGCTCCTCCGCCCCTTCCCTGCTGTTGCTCAGTAGAGTTATTTCAGGGATCGAGGAATTCTCGACGGCGGCCTCCACAGAGTAGCCTTCCAGGAAGTACTTTATGAGGTCCTGCGGTGCTACCATGACAGCCTCAGGAACTAGGGAGTCCTGCCTCCTCCTTCCGGGTATGGCTCCCTCAATACCGCTTATCATGAAGTCTTTATAGAGCCTTGAAAGCCTTTCAGCCCCCACCTTCAGAAGTATTGAGGACTCCTCAGCATTCAGGTCTAGGGCGTCAACACCTGTCGCAGGCGGCTTCATTCCAAGACCCTTGAAGGCCACTGCCCTCCCCAGCATGTAGAAGAAGGCTCTCCAGAACCTCCTGTCCCTTAAGGACGTTGCCTCACCAACCCTAAGGATCAGGTAGTCCCTGTCAAGGATGTGGAGGAACTCGCTGAACTTAACACCTATAGGTAGAGTTGAGGGGACAGCAACTAAGCTTCCCGGAGTAAGGTCCTCTGCCTTAACCCACCCCTCAATCGTTAGGAAGGGGTGTTCAGGCGTTACCCTAATAACCCCGCCGTCCTTAAGCCTCACGGTGTATAGGGGGCCTCTATGCCTAATCCTCCAAACCTTCGTCGCCTTACCCTTAACTATTCGGCCTTCCTCATCGATCGTTAGTACAGGGATCTCCTCATCTATCCATTCATAGCCGTCTTCATCGCTCTGCACATCACCGAACTCCTTGAAGAGGGAGCTTATCCTGACAGCTGCCCCATTACCTAAAACAACCCTCTCATCCGGGTGTAGACACTTCCCGTGGTCCACATGCCCTAAAACAACTACTATGGGTGACCTAACCCTTTCCTGACTCATCCTAACCTACCTGATTGGTGTTGTTTCACACATAAAATAAAGGTTTGAGAAAGGCTCAGTAGATCGGGTACCTAAGCACAGCAACTACTCCGCCGAAAGTTTTCTTTATCCACATATAGTCAGGGACGTCCTCCCCCAGGACGAATACTTCAGCACCCTTCTTCTCTGCCTTATGGAGGAAGACATCGAGCTTGGGATGATCCTCCGTTATTATGAGGTACTTCACTGCACCAAGCTCTAAAGCGTCCATAACCTCCTTCTCCCCGTAGGTAGCTAGGCCGTCGTCTTTAGATAGGTGGAGGTTGAACTCCTCAAGAGCCTTCTGAGTCCTTATGTAGATATGCTGCTTAATCAGGTCCTCAGCCTTAAGAACAAGTTCCTTAAGCCCTGGCTCGCCCTGAGCGCTCACATCAACGAGCTTGCTTAGAGTGACCTTCCTCAGCCTGTAGTCTAGGTAGTCCCCAGAAGCGAAGTCGTTCTTCGTGTATCCGGGCCCACCTATCAGTATTCCCCTAAGCTTACCGTCCTCGTAGAGGGGGAGGAAGTAGTTCGTCGCCTTCTCGCCGACACTCTTGAAGAAGTCTTTAGTTAACTCCTCAATTATTCTGTCGTATCTTCGCTGGGACCATCCTCCCCTACTGTGCTTTCCAGGTATGTAACCCTCGATCTCGTCAAGAACCCTTATAGTGTTCCCCTTCAGAAGCCCTATCGTTGCCTCATCCCTCTCAATAATTATGAGTCCGTAAACGTCATTCTCTGCAACCATCTCCTCAAGGAACTCTGTGTGGAAGTACTTGTCCGTCCTGTAGAAGAAGACGTTGATGGGTTCGGGAGGCTCGAAAACTATTGTAAGCATCTCACCTGTCTCGTCATTCTCCCCGGAAAACAGCACGAGGCCGTTGGGAGGCACCTTAGGTATCTTAACAAGCCTGTCTATTGCTGCGCTTAACGCTGCCTGAACCCTGTTCCTCGTCTGCTTAAGCTTAATGTTCTCAGTTATTGAAAGCTCCTGCCTAAGGACATTAACGACGTCGGAGATAGGTCTGCCTGGAGGTATGTACAGGCTCAGCAGCGTTGTGGCGTGCGCGGACCACTTCTTAAGCTCCCTAATCAGCCTCCTTAACTCCTCCTTAGACACTCTGTACTGGCTAAATACGCATCACCTAGTCAAGGAGATTAATTAAGGGGCCTAATAAAAAATTCCGTTACGTTACAAGAACCATGATTCCGTAAACTATTAGGGAAACCAGATAGGCGACACCAAGCATGTATAGGAGGGCCAGGAGAACCAGCTTCCCTTTCCTAAGCTCTTGATACATCACTGCAAGGGTCGCTATACACGGCAGGTAAAGCATAATCATCACAAGGATAGCTAAGCCCTGAGCAGGTGTTAGGCCGAGGTACTGGATAGCGGCCACAGGATCTACATTCCCTCCGTAAAGAACCGCTAGGCTGTCGAGAACAACCTCCTTAGCCACGAACCCGTTCAGGAGAGAGAACCCTACCCTCCAACCCTGATCCGCATTCAGGCCGAAGGGAGCGAGTATGGGCGCTATCCACCTGCCTATTATTGCTGCGTAGGAGTACTCGAAGAAGTTCTCCGGATGCTGCTCCGGCAGATACCCGGTAGGCCCCAGGTATAGGAGGGCCCACACAATGATGCTGAACGTGAATATGATCACGCCGGCCTTCCTCAGGAAGTGTTTCGTGTTGTCCCACGTAAGCCACCAAACCACCTTAAGCTTCGGCTTATGTATCGGCGGGATCTCTATCAAGAGTTCGGGCGGTTCCCTCTTCTTGAAGTAAAGCCTCCTAACAGCCACCGAGGTCAGTAGAGCCACAAGAATACCTATGAGGTACACCAGGAATATCGTTCCCGCTTGGAGGAACGGGGAAGTGAATAGGGCGAGCGAGAACGCTAAGGCCACCACAAGCCTTGCCTGACACGGGATGAACGGCACTGAAAGCACTAACTCAACCCTCTCCTCATCATCCAGCGATGTCCTGCTCGCCATAACTCCGGGGACGTTGCACCCTAGGCTCACGACGAAGGGATATATCGCCCTCCCTGACAGCCCGAACTTCGAGAAGAAGTTGTGGAAGCTTACAGCCATCCTTGGGGCAAGCCCGCTGTCCTCCAGCGCCGCCAAGAACAGGAAGACCATTAGTATGAGCGGGAAGAATGACAGGACCGAGCCTATACCCGTGATTATTCCGTCGGCTAGGAGCGAGACGAACCATTCCGGAGCATATGGCTCTAGGGCCCATGCCGCAGCATTCGCTAAGGCTGTGAAGCCGTCCCCGACAAGCCCGCTGATGCTGAATGCTTCTATAGCTTCAGCTAGGTCTGGACGCCCAAGGAAATCCATGATTATGTTGAGGGGGAAGCCCGTGTTTATTGAGAATACAGCGAGGAAAACCGCGAATATCAGTCCGAGGCTAGCTAAAGCACCCACGACAGGCCTCTGGAAAATGTCTCCGGCATCTCCGCCGGCCTTAATCTCGCTCCTCACAACAACCTTCCTAATTATTGAGTCAACGAAGTCGAACCTGGTCTTAATAACGTACTCCGTTAGGTCCTTCCCAATAATTCTTCTGGCTGACTCCCTCAACCTGCCTATCTTCTGGAGAACCTCCTTCTCCCCTGCCTCCCTAAGCATCTCTTCGAGGCGCGGGTCGCCTTCCAGAAGCATTATCGCTGCCCACCTGCTGGGAAAGATCTTCAGGGCTTCACTTCCTTCAGCCTCATGCTTCCCCTTAACGGGGCAGTATCTGCAGGTTATCGGCAGCTTCTTAAGGAACTCGCTTCCCTCAAGAACGGCCTGGGCCTCCCGGATGAAGTATTCGAGGCCTCCGTAGTCTATTCTGAGGGGCTCAGTCCTCTTAAGCCTCTTCCTAAAGTCAACTATTGCATCCAGAAGCTCCCTGATACCCTCACCGGTTATGGCGGAGACAGGAACTACGGGGACGCCTAGGTATTCCTCAAGCTTATCCACGTGTATGTGCACACCTTTCGCATGGGCCTCATCATACTTAGTCAGCACTATGAGGACGTTGGGGACGAGCTCCATTATCTGTACCGCAAGGTATATCGTTCTCTCAGGGGCGGTCGAGTCAACCAACACAGCCACGATATCTGGCTGACCTGAAATAATGAACTCCCTGGCAATAACCTCCTCCATGCTCGTAGCGGATATTCCGTAGGTTCCGGGCAGGTCAACGAAGCATATCTTGCTTCCCCTATGCTCCCTAACCCCTTCCTTAAGCTCGACGGTGACGCCGGGCCAGTTACCCACGTGGGCCGTCTCGCCTGTGAGGACGTTGAATAGCGTTGACTTACCCACGTTCGGGTTGCCCGCGAGCGCCACCGTCACATCGCATCCGGAACTCATGCCAGACCCCCTTAATATTTAGACTTATCTAAACCCTTATATTCTTTCACTCCGTTAAAGTTGCCTCAATCACACACTCTATATGCATGATGCTGTAAGGGCTTTAATATTATTGGGAACGATTAATTCCTCCCTTAACACTGATGTTGTAGGGGAACAGGAATCAGGATAAGTGCGGAGCTGTGTGTGAGGTGTAAGGGGTATAAGAGGCTTTGCAGCCTCCCCTACTGCCCTCTCATGGAGAGGTTTAGAGCTAGCTATAAGGCCACCTCCCTCATCACTGGTAGGGAAGTTTACGGCTCAACACCACCGAGCGTGATTGTAGGGGAGTCAAGATATCCTAAGGTTCCCGTACTCTACCACGTCCCCCCAGGCGTTCTGGGAGAGGAGGCGAAGGACTATGACAACCCTCCTGAGTGGTGGGGGAGGCTGGAACTGAACGACATTATTTCGAGGAGGGCCTACCAGGTGGCTTCCATTGTGAGGGTTGATGTGAGGGACTTCACGAAGCTTTACGAGACCGAGATAAGCCTCGCATCAGTCTCGGTAAGGCCTGTAGACACTGAGTCCCTTCTTAAGAAACCGCCTAATCCCAGACTCACCTTCAGGGCAGGGATCGACCCGATAGGGCCGTCGGCAGAGGCAGAGAGAATACTTGTTAAGGGTAACGCCTCCCTGCCGAGGAGGTTGGAGAACCTTGTGTGGGACGATGTTAAGGCAGAGGTCGGGATACTTGAGCTCTACAGGGACGGTGTCGACATATACACCATTATACGTGCCTTAAGCCTAGGTCTCCTAGGAGAGTTGAGGTCCAGAAAGCTAGTCCCCACTAGGTGGGCAATAACGGCGACCGATACTGTCCTGTCAAACCATATGCTGAGGGATGTGTGGACCTATCCCTCGATCAACACTGTCGAGCTGTATAGGGGGGAGTACCTCAGCAACAGGTTCTTCATACTTCTGTATCCCGGAAGATACTTCGCTGAATGGCTGGAGGTCTGGTTCCCCCTAACAGCCTACACCAAGACTGCGCGGGAGCCTGTCATAATATATAACAGGGATGTGGGTGTCGGAAAGACATTAACCCCGGACGGAGGTTTTGAGGCGGCAAGATTCTCACTTATTGAGGCTTTATGGAGAAGGGGAAGGAGAGCTTCAGCCCTCATAGTTAGGGAGATTCTTCCCTCATACTACGCAGGCGTCGGGAACTGGCACATCAGGGAGACAGTTAGGATGGCCCTTCAGGAGGCTCCGGTAAGGTTCGGAAGCGTTAGGGAGGCGCTGGAGTTCATGAGGATGGAGCTAAAGCGCGAAACCTCTGAAGCGTTAACCAAAACAATTGCAGCCGGGAAGTACAGAAAGCTCACAGAATACACGAAGACTGGAAGGGAAGGTAGTACTTAGGTAAGTGGATGCGTTTTTATTAAACATCACGCGGCGTAAGGTCAGTAACGGTGGCTTGGATGCTTAAGAAGAGGCTCGTAGTCTATGTTGGTTATGACAGTAAGAGCGCTAGATTCGTTAAGAGGATTCAGATGTATAGGGATCTCTTCGATGAGGTCCGCATAATTTACGTCCCGGAAAGCAACCCGGAAATCCTTCAGAGGATGGAGATGCCTGCAGCTATGGTTGAGGAGGTTAGGGCCTAGCTACTTCCCTTCTCTAAGGGCTAAACCTATTTTCCTGTATGGGCAGTCCTGCCAGCTCTTCTCGCATAGAGGGACTTCATACCTCGTAAGGTATCTTCCCAGAACCTCGCAGCCAGCTAGGTACGCGCCGGACTCATGCTTCTCAACCACGAAGAACTCGCATCCTGACTTAGGCTCCTCCTTAAGGGAATGTATGAGGAGGAGAGGCTTACCGAACTTCGACGGATACACCCTCCCCGGAAGCCTTCCAAGCGTCGTCGGCTCCCTATAGAACTTACACAGCCTGTAAACAGGTTCATCACCCAGGCACACTGAAGGGATTACCGGGTCTTGGGAAGGCCTCTCCAGCGCGGGCGATGTGCAGTAACCGTCCTTATACCATGGACACGGCATTTCTAACCCGGCAATAACTAGCATTAATAAACTTATAAGCTGTATAGAACTCTAGGCTTAGGGGTTAATAAATGGCTGAAAACGGCGGTATGGACACGGAAAGAAAGCTCGGCCTTAAAGTGATTTACGAGGATGCGGAGATCGTTGTTGTGCGGGCCCCGACGGAAGACCAGCTCGTCAGTATTCTAACGGACCTTCTCCGCGACAGGCCCATGAGCGTTAAGGAGCTCCACTCCTTCCTCTCAGGTCTAGCAAGCGAGGACAAGATTAGGAAGGCGTTAACTAAGCTAGTTAATGAGGGCCGCGTCTACGTAATGGAGGACGGCCGATTCACTATCGTGGGGCTCGAGTAACGGCCTCCCAGCACTGAAGGCAAGGCGAAAGAAGAGACGTTTTTAGGGTTAGCCATCTTCTTCTATCCGAAGGTGTTAGGTTTAAAAGCTAGTCAACCCGATTATCTTGATAAGAGATTTATGCGCCCACGCGCATAAAGAGGTTACGGGTGATGCTTATGGGTTCGAAGATAAGTGAGGAGGATCTTAAGAAGGTGTTAACAACAACTACACCGGAGAAGACGACCGACCCTAAGAAGAGATGGGTAGAGAGAATGGTTAAGTCGGCGAAGAAGTATCACAAGATCTGCCCCTACTTCGATAAGAAGCTGGGGAACTGCTTCATTAAGCAGCTGAAGTATGAGAAGACCACTAAGTGCGACCGGGACGGGAAGTTCGAGGGATGCCCCGTATTCATTGCTTACCTTGAGGAGAAGTATGATCAGTATAAGTCTATGGGCGGCCCTCTCCCCATGGACTTCAGGGACCTCACCACCTTAGTCTAAACAATACTGTTTTTTGGTGGGATGTTTGCCCTCAACCAACCCCTTCAAGGATCTTACTAAGTCTTTAACTGAACTTATTTCCTCCGAACTCTCCAACACCTGCCCTAACCAGCCCCCGCAGGACCTGGAGAGATTCATTGAGGAGCCCCCTAGGAAGGAGTTCGGAGACCTAGGGATTCCTGTGCCCAGAATCCTTAAGGCATGCGGAGGCAGTTTCGAGGACGTGGCTAGCGCCCTGGTTAAGGCTGGTGAGTTAAGCCAGCTTGTCAGGGAGGTGAGGAGGGCAGGCCCCTACGTAAACTTCTTCATTGACTTCACCCGCTACGGGGAGATGGTGCTCTCCTCCGTTAGAAGGCTTGAGGGCATGTACGGAGTCCCTAAGGCTGAGAAGCCTGAGAGAATCGTTGTGGAGTACGTCTCAGCAAACCCTATACATCCCCTCCACGTTGGTTCAGGAAGGAATGCTGTGCTGGGGGACTTCATCTACAGGATGCTTAGCGCCGCAGGCCACACCGTGCAGAGGAGGTACTACGTTGATGACGTAGGTCTTCAGGTTGCCTACCTAGCCTACGGCTACAGACTTCTCGGCAGGCCTAAGCCTCCGGAAGGTATGAAGCCAGACCACTACTACGGACTCATATATGCCGCGACCGTGACCGTTATAGATATCCTTAACGCTAGGAAGAGGCTTGAGGCCACTAAGTCACAGGGCAGCGAGTCGGAGGAGAGGGAGATTATTGCGGAGCTGGATAGCCTTGTCGCCGACCTCCAGAGGATTAGGGAGAAGATACCTCAGGAGGTTGATAGGCTGATCGATGAGGTGAGGAGGGATGAGGACCCCAACGCATCCGTTGCGAAGATACTTAAGGAC
>CAZFVC010000037.1:0-1027 GCA_964522175.1 uncultured Desulfurococcaceae archaeon | reverse complement strand
CAAACTCTTGAGGCTTTAGGCATATCTATGGATGCCTGGGACTGGGAAAGCGACCTGATTAGGGAGGGCCTCGTTGATGATGTCCTTAGGCAGGCTAGAGAGTCCCCCTACTTCATGATTCATAAAGGCGTTCCGGCGCTCAACTTCGAGAAGCTTCTTGAGCGGGAGGATGTGCTTAAGGAGCTCAAGATACCGAAAGGTCTGGAAATACCTCCCCTAATCCTGGTTAGGAGTGACGGAACAACCCTCTACACAACGAGGGATATTGCATACACCCTCAAGAAGTTCAGGGAGTTCAACGCGGATAAAGTGATTAACGTGATAGCTGTTGAGCAGACCCTGAGCCAGGCGCAGCTGAGGCTCGCCCTCTACGCACTAGGTCACAGGAGGGAGGCGGCGAACACGATCCACTACGCATACGAGATGGTTAACCTGCCTGGAGCCTCAATGTCGGGCAGGAGAGGCAGGTACGTCACTATAGATGAGCTTCTTTCGTCAATGGAGAGAATTATTGAAGGAGTTATGGCTGAGCGGGGTGTGGCGAACACTGAAGCCGTGAGGAAGATGGCAAGGTCAGCATTCAAATACATGATGCTCTCCACATCGCCGACGAAGACCCTGACCTTCGATATGAGGAGGGCTCTAGACACTAAGCAGCTTTCAGGCCCCTACCTCCAGTACACCTACGCGAGAGCTAATTCCGTGCTGGTTAAGTCCGGTAACGGTGTTGATTGGGGAAGGATTAACTACTCAGCAATAGGTTCCGGTAGGAGAAGAGACCTCGTCTGGTTAATAGGTAAGTTCCCGTCAGTTACTGAAGCAGTTCTAGATTCCCTCCACCCCGAGGACCTTGTGGCCTACCTCATCAGGGTTGCGGACACCTTCAACACCTGGTATGATGAGGAACCCATCCTTAAGGAACCGGATGAGAGGGTTAAGCACCTTAAGCTAGGGATAACCTTCAGCGTTAAGGAGGTTCTTGAGGTAGGTATGCGTCTCCTAGGCCTAGACATTCTTGAGAGGATAT
>CAZFVC010000036.1:0-10531 GCA_964522175.1 uncultured Desulfurococcaceae archaeon | reverse complement strand
CAATTTGAGCACTTCAAAACCCTGTGCCCATTCGGGCTTAGCTTCCCCCCACATATCGGACACAGGGAGGAAGTATAGGCAGGGTCCACAAAAACAACCTTTACCCTCTTCAGTTTAGCCTTATACTCGATGATTGATTGGAGCTTCCGGAAACTCCAGCGGTGAAGTCTTCCATTCATCTCAGCCGAATACCTGATTGAATCCCTAATTTCGGTTAAATCTTCTAGAGCAATTCCACCATACTTTTCAGCATATTCTATAATCTTGTTGGTAAGCTTGTGGTAAAGGTCGTTCAGCCTGTTCTTTTCCCTCCGCCCGTATTTTTCGAGGAGTTCTCTCCGCTTCCTTCCCACCCTAAGTTTCTTCTGGATTTTCCTCCGCTTCACAAAATACCCAGTCCTAATCTCCCGCTCGTGAGTGATTATCTGGACGAATTCCCCGCCCGGAAGGGAGAGTGTTACATTATTCTCGTTCAAATCCACACCAACGAAAGTTTCCGGCTCTTTAACCTCGACACCCTTTGAGAAGACAACGTTGATGTATACTTCCTTCTGCGTTCTGACCAGCCAGGCCTGCCCAACCTTCCAGTCCCTGAACTTCCCGTGGTATTCTGCGGGATAAAACTCTAAAGTTACCCTTCCCTTTGAAGTTGAAAGTCTAATTATTCCTTTTTCAAGGTCGAGTTTGAACAAGTGGTCGTCAAGCATTATTATATCCTTCTTGAAGACTGGTTTGCCATTAGCCTTCCCCCTCCGCTTCCTCTTCCTATAACTCTTGTAAATTAAAGTGGCCATTTGACAAGCCGTGTAAATGTAGTGGCTCGGGATTTCAGGGTACTCTTTCCTCAGACTCCCGTATGTCTCTTTTTTCAGGCGGTAAAAGCTGGTGATGTTGTTTTCATAGGCATGGGCGATGAGGAAGTTCACGATTTCACGGTAGGTTGAGAAGAGGTCATCTAACCCTTCAGAGGTCTCTTTCAGCTTGAATTTTGCGGTGAGTTTAATCGTCTCTGAGGGCATTCTTTACCGCCTCGATGAGGCTTTTTTCTTGTGAGAACGCATTCCATAAAGTTTTCCAGCGAAGGAAGTTACGATGGCCAGTAAGTCTTCGACAAGTTCCTTTTCTGGTGTTTCCTCCTCGTCGTCGAAGACAACTTCAATTTCAACGCCGTGGGAATTGAAGTATCGTTCAAGGTATTTGAAACCGAAGCGGGTGAGCCTGTCCTTGTAAGTTATCACTACTTTTGTCACTTCTCCACTCTCAACGAGTTTGAAGAGTTGTTTCAGGCCTTTTCTGTTTTCATTCAGGCCTGAGGAAATATCCGTGAGGATTTTGGCAACTTGATAACCTTTTGCCGGGCAGTAGTCTTTTAGGTATTCAACTTGCCTTTCTAAGTCCTCTTTCTGGTCTCTGCTTGAGACTCTAGGGTAAATAATGACCCTGTCAGGAAGTTTACTTTCGAGGAGTCTCTTGATTTCACTTTCCAGAACTCGGTGTTCTCTGCCAATTCTGTAAGCCTTGAGTTTTTCTGTTTTAATCCAGCGGAGGACTGTCATCTTGGAAACTCCAAGCTTTTTTGTCACTTCACCAGTCCGGTAAAGCCTCATCGCTCTTACTCAAAAGAGATAAGTGCTGAAAGTATTGAAACGTTTCGTTAGTTACCATCTATAGAACTGCCCTAACACTTTATTTCCTTTAAGCAGGTAAGTAACTAGATGATGTCAGTCATGCCCACTGAAGAATGATGAGTTCCTAGGGGTATCTGATTATTACTTCATTAGTTTCCCTGCTTCCTTAACTATGGAAGGCTTCTCTGTAATCACACCATTGATACCTACAGACTCCAGCTTTAGGTAGGTAGCGGCATCATTCACCAGCCAGGCAACTAGGTATACTCCTGCAGAATTAGCTTCCCTCACTGTTCTGCCCTTAACGAGGTTATGTAGCATCACAGAGAAGACAGCGCCGTTCTTCCTAATCTCCCTGAAGTTGGGGAATGGATGCCTGATAAATAGGCCTAAGGGAACTTCTGGAACCCCTTTCTGAACTTCCCGGAGCTGCGATACGTCGTTTAAAGTAACTAGGACCTTGTCCTTGATCTTTATCATTCTTAGAGACTCAATCAAGCGTGCGGAGTTAAAGGAAGTGCCTAAGCTCACCAAGACCTTTAAGCTTGTAGACTCCACACATTTGTTAACAATATCGACTGCCTCCTCAAAGGACATTCCCTTGTCTTCATAGCTTACATATATTCCTTCCAGAAACTTTCTCTCCTTATCGACCTCTTCTCTAAAGCAATCATCAATCGAGTCAACTCTGAGAAAAACTGCTGGCTCCTTACTGAATAGGCTCATTATACCACCAATTATTAGGTGAGAGGAAAATTAAAGAGGCTTACCATGAAAAAGATGTTTGTTTTAGTATTATTCGGGGCCTCCAAATATCCACCAGTAGAAGTCGGGTCCGGCAGTTATTACCCAGTCCTCGAACGGGTAGTAGTCTGTGTACTGATAGTAGGTTCCGCCATACCTATAGTACACTGTGAGAGAAGGTATCTCCGCAACATATACCACACTTATATCATCTCTATAGTCAGACTCGCAGACATTCTTCCATTTCAGCTTGAAGCGGAACGGGTAGTTAGCTCCGTAGCTCCCTTGATACGAGGTAGGTTTTATACTTACTTCAATGCAGTACCCCTGAGTTGTGAAGAACGGGTATGGAGAGAATCTTACAGCCGGAGTTAGCGAGGTTACTGCATATGGTATCCTTAAGTAGGTTCTGAACTTACCTGTCGCTCCCTGCGGTGTGTTAGGCAGTAGCCTAGCTCCTCTTATCGGCTTCACCTCCACGCTGAATTTTTCAGGGAGTTCGCTTCCGCCGAATGTTGCAGTCCTGACAATAACTGTGTACACTCCTAGCCTCTGCTTCACTGGCTCCAGCTGCGGGTATAGGCCATCTCTGTAGGTAGTTGACGGGAATGTTTTAACGCTTCTACTCGTAGGTATTCTTCCAGTTCCAGTATTCATCCACAGAAATCTCCCGTACCCTAAGTGGTAATGGTAAGATACGCTTTCTCCGTAATATAGACCTGCGAACTGTCCATCCGGTCCTAAAGTATATGTGATCAGTGATGTGTAGGGATCGCTCCACTTCGCCTGAACCTCGAACGTCCAGATGTACGGCGTAGTTATATTTACGTAGAACACTCTCCAGTCACCGGCTTCATATCTCCAACCCCAGTCATTATGGCCCTTTATCGTGTTGTAGGTGTATGGTTCTCTAAAGTATCTATAGCCCTCCGTGAGTGTCTCGCTGGTGAAGGGTGAAGAGAGTGTCGTGTAGACTGTATAGGAGAGCGGCAAATAATATGTCTTAGTTTCTCCTGTCGGGTAACTCGCAGTTACTTTAATATACCGCTGATATACGGTGGGGGCTGCATAGGTAGGTACCTTTATCTTTCCTGTTATAGTTATTTGCTCATCTGGATTTATAGTTCCTGAAGTGTATAATAACTCTATGTCGTCAGCTTTCACATACTGGTAATAGGTGATTTTAACATGGATCTCCTGGTTTACTAAAGCATAGTAGGGGGAGTCCCTATATAGGATTACTCTCAACACAAGTTTTGCGTCTGGACCGAAGGATTGAAGCAGTGCGTATGGATGCTGTATCTGTACGTGATTATGGTTAGAATAAGAATATCCTAGATCTATCGCAGCCCTTTCATCTAGATCTGGATACCCGTTTCCGTTAGTGTCATCAATCCAGACAAAAGCAAATATCTCTGAATCGAAGTCTGGGTTATAGTCGTTATCTATGTCCATCGATGTGAACGGCATGTACACCTCAACCTCCATGAGGTCGGCATAATGTGAAACCTGGCTTTGAGATAGCACCATATGTTCATACGTTATTGTTTGGCCCGGATCAGTCAGTGATAGTGTAACTCTTCTCTCTATAGGTATTGACCTTATCTTCATCTTAACCGGCTCGATAGTGAAGCTAGCAGGATATGGGAACGCATTAAACATGTTGAAACTGAACTCCTTACTGCCACCCTGCTTAATATCAGGGACATATATTGAGTAATCATACGCCTCCAATTCCGTTGCTCCTGGAGCAGCATTTGCTGGGAAGAAGAGAGTTCCGAGATACAGCAGGAAGTATGACGGTATGTAGTCCATCCATGACCATACCCATCTTTCCCCTAGTTTGTTCAACATTATGGGCAGTGAATCAGTAAACATCATTAGTTCCGGCGAGGATCCTTCAGGCATGTCTCCATGCAGTTCATAGTGTATATATGTCAGCGCCCTATATACATTGACGCGTCCAGCGCCCTGATCGAACGGAGTGTAGCCAAGCGGATCGGCAGTTGCCTTAATAATGGTTTTCATAGTGAATGGATCAATATCCTGTCCTGCATTCTTAATCTCCTCATACATAAGCGCCAACGCTCCTGCAGTAAGTGGTGTAGCATAGCTCGTACCTCCAAAATCCGTGTAGTCTATTCCTACTGGTGCAACTGTGAAGCCCCATGCACCAACATTAACGATGTCAGGCTTCACGTAACCGGCTGGAGTGGGTCCTCTTGCGGACCAGGAAACTATATTATCATCGGTCCATGATCCATACCCGAATAGCCATAGGTAGGTATGCATAGAGGTCGAGGCACCAACCGTTAGCGGAGCGAGTGCTGCACCCGGAGAGGTAACTGTGCCGTATCCTCCACCACCGTTTCCTGCAGCAAACACAATCATTATTCCTGGATAGTTGGGGTCTATGAAGCCCGGCGTCATCAGCCCATTGACAAACATAGATTCAAAATCATATCCAAACCCAGAGATATCGGAGGTGAAATCGCTTACCCCCCAGCTATTGCTGATAATATCAGCAAACTTGTTCCCTGTGTAGAACCATATCCCATCAGTGTCTACTGCGAAGCCTGCTGCGAAAAGCATTCCTGCCTCAACATTCCCCCACCAGAGTCCCTTCACGCCGAGAATTTTCGCATTAGGTGCTATACCGAGCCCGAAGGGTCCAGTAACTCCGGAACCTGCTGCAGCACCTGCACACGATGTTCCATGGCCGTAGAAGTCATAGAATATGCTTAGGTAGTTTCCTGAGAGGTCCCATCCCGGATAAATACCTCCTACGTCACTAAGTATGAAGGCAAGGTCATATAAGAATCCTCCAGCCACACCTAAACTCATCCAGAGATCCTCAGAGAATATTATTCTGTTCCCATCGTAGGTAACCATTACGTCTTCGGGGTCTGTGAAGTAGCCGTTATCATTCATGTCGAAGTATACTACGGTGTAGTTACCTGCAGTGACTGGATCAACCATCACAACACCTATCTGGACTATCCCATAGGCCGGAGTTATAACGTCTGTCATGCCGAACTTGAAAACGCCACTGGCTGATGAAAGGTCACCGACATAGTAGTCCTTAGTGGCGTTAACAGACGTAAGAATTGGCTCGATAATCTGGAAGGTTGAGCCATTAACGTTCAGCCACCCGCTTGAGTTAGGTGTAACGGACTCCATTATCATTAGGTGACTCTCGTCTGCATCTATGACGAGAGGTTCTCTAATCGTGTTTGTTGCTGTAGGCCAGCTTCCCATGTAGTAGATAAGCTTGTCCTGCAGGTCTGGATGACCATAATCAACACCGGTATCAACTATCGCAATAACTACACCATCTCCAGTTACTCCATAATCTGCATATGCTTGGTCAGCACCGATTAAGCTCCTTATAATGAATGTATCCGGTTCCTTATTCTTTGGAGCATCCTTTAAGTTAAAGGTAGGTTTCTTCGTAGAACCGTCAAAGCTTCTTGGAGGTTCCATGGATTGGACGGAAAGCATGGGTTTACCCATAACGTTCTTTATTACGCCTGCAGCCCCTTGAACAATTTCCCTTATCTTCGGTAGTGGACCCACGACCTTAAAGACATAGTCGCCTTCCCTATTCCTAACTATTCTTGACGCAGTCATCGGATATTCTTTGCCGTGGAGGGTGATTTTCTGCTGTGAGAACTTCTCGTACACCCTCTGAACTTCTGAGTAGGGGGTGTCTCCCTTAATAACTATGGTTGCTGTATAATCAGCCTTATCATTTCCGGGGAGCGGCTCATTTATTGGGAGTATGTTTTGCAGCCCCGGCATAGGTGGCTGCTTGCTTAGTGGCTTAGCGTCTGTTGTATATTCCTTTGTAGATCCCTTAACTACACCAGCTAGTGGAAGGATAGATAATATGAGAAGACCTAATATTAATATAGGTATTATTCTTAACGGCTTTCTCAAATTATCACCGTCGAGTCTAATAGCTTCATGACTCAATATAAAATTGCCTACTGGTCAATAAATACAACTGTTGTTTAAACATTAATTCTTTCCTGGAAATTTATTTACATGGTTAGGAAACAGAACTAGAGGTCAGTGACTTCCTAAAAGCTCCTTCCTTGCCTCATCTATATCCTTAGTTGTGTCTATTGATCTCCAGTATGATTCTCTGAAGACTACACCAACAATTCTTCCTTTAGAGGCTAGATCTGGAAATGTTGTTTTTTCTAGATCACCTTTCTCGGGAATGTATGAAAATATTTCCGGCTTCATTGCATAGACTCCTGCATTAATTAAGTGCTGGTGAAGCATGGGCTTCTCCCTGAATTCCTTCACGATACCGTTATCGTCGAGAACAACAATCCCGTAAGGAGATCTTAAAGGAACCAATGCTATACTCATTAAGACATTACTTCCCTGATTAAGGGGCCTCATGAGTTCGGTAATGTTGATATCTGTTATTATGTCCCCATTAGCCACTAGGAAAGGCTCTCCCTGAAGAACCTTTTCCGCATTCTTTAAGGCTCCAGCCGTGCCTAGAGGTGTGTCCTCCACAGTATAAACTATGGATATTCCGTACTTCTGTCCCGATCCTAACCTGTCAATAAGTTTCTCCCTGCGGTAACCCGATAGAATAACTATCGTGTCGACCCCGTACTTCTTCAGCCATTCAATCTGCCATTCAATAATTGGTTTACCTGCTACTTCAACTAATGCTTTAGGAATTTCTTCGGTGATAGGTCTTAACCTTCTGGCTAGACCCCCTGCAATAATGGCTGCCTTCAATATAATCCCTAAAGAATAAGCATAAAAAATGAAAAAGATTTTTTGTTTTTATTTATTCTTACTTAGCCGCGGCCTTCCTGGCAGTGTACCATGCCAGCAGAGCGAAGATGAATGCCAGCACGGCGAATATTGTCGCTATGTACAGTATGTTAGTGCTTGAGTCTATCTTACTGCCTAGTGTCGGAGCCAGCGAGTTAACAGCGTTCAGAGCCTCATTAGCTGATGATGCTGCCGCGTCCGCTGAGCTCTTAGCACCGTTGGCAGCGCTTATGGCTGTCTGCACGTCTGATGATATTGATGATAGAGTGCCCTTAATGTCTGACTGTCCTGCCTTGAGGTCGCCTAGATCACCACTCATCTCGTTGAGCTTGTTCATCACTGGCGTCAGGTCGATGTTCAGGTTCAGGTTGCTTATCATGTCCTTGACCGTGCTCAGGTCGTTCTTTATCGTTGCTGAGTCGCTGAGCAGGGTGTTCACGTTGTTGGATAAGTCATTCAGTGTGACACCCAGGCTCTCGACCTTGGTGTTTATCTGTGAGACAGTTACCACCATGCCTGATACGTCTGAAGCTATCACTGACACCTGTGAAGAGAGCGCGGAGACCTTGCTGTCTAGGGTGGTTACAGCACCGACTAGGCCAGCTATGTCGTTCTCAACCTTGGTGGCGAACGTGCTCCAGGTCTTCTTGTCCAGTAGGTTGGACACGTTGTTGATTATGTAGACATAGCCGGGCTCGGTCACACCGAAGTGGGAGCCGTTCCAGTATGCCAGACTCACCTGGTATACTCCGGGCTCCAGCATCGGTATGAAGAGTCCAGGCTCTAGGTCGCCGTACACCCTCAGAGTGCCTGAGGTGTCAATGTACCAGTTCTTCAGCTCTGGGTTGAAGGCATTACCTATAGCGGTGCCGTTGATTGCCAAGCTCTCGAAGGCTACACCCGACGGGAACCCGGTGCCAATAACCCTGACAATTCCAGGGCCTACCAGCACAGGCAGGTTCTCCGGGTTCTCGAGAGACACCAGCATTATCTTCGGCACCACTTCAGGAGCTGCCTCAACCAGGCCAGTGCCGTTGTAGAAGTAAGTCACAGGTATCTCGGCGTACGGTGTCTTCACCTTCAGCGGGTAGGTGCCTGCGGGTACTGGAGGCACTACGAAGTCAACAACAACCCAGGTGTTGTTGGCTGTGTAGGTGCCTACAAGTATGTCGCCGAAGTACACCTCGATCTCCATGCCGGGTGACAGACCAGTGACATTGATCCTGATCTCGTCACCTAGGTAGTCAGATATTCCAGTATTTGTCTTCACACATAGACCACAGTACTTCTGCGCTGAATAATTTCCGCATACTGAGGCAAACACCTGCCCGAACTCCGGATGGGAGGCAGTGACATTCCACTCCGTCAGGTTCGTGAGCAGAGTTGCCTGTATCTTCTGCCATACTGCCTGCGCGCCTATTATAACTAGAGCGGTGTACTCATAGTTCCAGTAGCCTCTGCCTCTAAGGTAGTGGGCACCAAACGACTCGCCAGAAGGAACGGTGAACACAAATGTTGTGTTACCGTCCTTACCGGCTAGGACTTTATTACCGCTGAATGCGGTCTCGGCATCCACTATCTCTATCTGCAGGTCCTCATCCCACATGAATGTTATCCAGTTCTCCACACCGCTCCAGTCGTTAGGTCCGTAGCCGTAGACCTTAACTGTTACTTCATCTCCTGGGTTGGCTGTGCTAGGTTCTACTATTAATATAGGCCTCACTATATAGCCTGGAGTCAGGAAGAGCTGGCACTCCTCCTCACCCGGAGGTACTGTCAGAGTATATCTGGATGCTGAGAACTCGGCCTTGAAGAACTCGGGGTCGGCAGAGTTAAAGGAGGCCTCGAGTGTCATGCTGTAGTTATAGTCTCCATCAACTATAAAGTCTGGCTCAACACTAAACCTGTTATCTTCTATCGTCAGGTTCCCTGCCTCAGTACTGTAGAAGAACGTTAGTGAAGTCTCAGTATCTGAATTTTCATAGGTGAGAGTTACGTTAGCCGAGTTAATGATGTATGTCAGCTCGCTAAGGTTCATGTAACCTACGTTGAGAGCATCATTTCCGTAGTACTCTGCATAGAACACGTAAGATATTTCTGTCGGACGCGTATCGCTAGTGGTGTAGTCTACTGTAGGGGCAATGTTAAACTGAACGTTCGCATACTCATAGTCGGTAGATTCAACAGTAACAGTTGATGTTGACCGTGTTTCAGTAAAGAGCTCGGTAGCAGGGGTTGCTGAAAGGTTCAAGAGCCTAAAGGTTACTTCAGATGCGTCGGAGTCAAACTCAGCAACAAGCCTGTAGTCGTGTCCTCCATAAGTGAAGTCGAGTGAAACATCGGTACCGTCAGTCCTCTGGTACTCAGTAACTAGGTCTCTGGATGAGCTTACATTAACATAGCTCACGAAGCTGAAGTCAGTAGTTCCGTCTGAGAGGGAGCCTTCAGATTTGTATACATCACTAGTCTCTTCCACACTGGTAAAATCAAAGGAATCCGAATCTGACCATACTTCCTCAGATGGTTCTCCAGGTGCTCTCCAGCATACCCTTATGTAATACATTCCTGCGCTCATGTTTGTCTCAGGTGTTAATCCCTCTGCATAGAAGTAACCACTGTCATCTGTATTTATTGACTCATTATCTCCATCCGCCGTGAATTCATAGTTCACGCCAGTGAAGTTCTGATTCTCAAAGATTATCTTGGATATTTCGGCGTTAGCAGGGAATCCGAATCCCTCGACCACTATATCCGCGGTCTGTGAGTCCATACCATTGCCTGCGTCTGGGGACATGAGTATTGCAGGCCCTATAGAAAGGGTAGCCTCCACTTCATTACCATTTATGTCCGAATCACCTGTACCAGCTCGGACGAAGTAATCCCCTAGAGGGAGCCATCCAGTCGGAAGCAGGTCCTCAAATGCGAGGTCAGGTACTTCAGCAACACCATTTGAGTCGGCTGTTATGGATCCGCCTATCGACCATTTCTTGTACCATGTAGATGGATCGCTGGCCTTGAACAGCTTAATATTGTTTATTGGTGTGTCCTCAGGCAGTCCATAAACTACTACATCAATACTCTTGGAATTGCCCTCAGTGTCTATGTTAGTTGAGTATGTGGGATTTATCTCCACTAACGGATTAATTACTAAATCCCTCTCACCATAACCGTCCGTACCTACTGAGACGTTCAGTAGGAAGTAGGCTCTGCCTCCCCAGTAACCATACTCACCGATATTGGGCAGTATCTTTGGAAGCGTTAATGTGACGTTATAGGTTCCTGCCGCTGAGAAGGACCTCGTTACGGATGCCCATATTGTGTCCCCAAAACCATTCACTAGAGTTATCTTTACTAGC
>CAZFVC010000035.1:0-10777 GCA_964522175.1 uncultured Desulfurococcaceae archaeon | reverse complement strand
AGTTGCTTCTAATCCCCTCATTTAAAAAGGAGGGATAAAGAAGGGGAGGTGGGTGGGAGAAAAGTTCTTAAAGTTCTTTAAGTAGAAAGTCATTACTAAAAAATAATGGAAGTAAAAAAGACTATCAGGTGTAAGCTCATAGGATTGACAAAGCGGAAGAGGGAGTTACTTAATAGAGAGTATGATAACTTCCAGCATTGGTTTGAGACAAGAGAGGATAGAGGAGTGTATTCAGCATATAAACAAGATGCAAAGTGGCTATACAAGAAGGCAAAGCAAATGAAAGGCATACCTATAAGAAAGGATTTGATAGATATTCAAAGAAGAGATACAAAGATAAGTAAGTATTGGGCAAGGATAAGGGTAAAAGGTGTTAGAGGTGGTGTAAAAGTTGCCTTAGCTCATCAACCATTCAATTTTGAAGAATGGGAAGTGTGTGAATCTTTACTAACCAAGACAAATGGTGAGTTTTATCTTTATGTCACAGTTAAAAAAAGATATTGGGCTCAAGAAGGAATATGCATCAATTATAGCAATAGACTTGGGATCTAAGTGGGTTGGGGTGTCGGTGGCACTCCACCGCAGTAAGCCCAAGTTCTATGGAAAAAGAATTAGAGAAGTAAGAGGAAAGTATTACTGGCTTAGGGGAAAGCTTGGAAGGGAGAAGAAACTACTGGCGATAAAGAAGATTGGAAATAAGGAGAGGAGAATTGTGAACGATGAACTTCATAAGATTGCTAAGGATGTTGTTGATGAGGCTGAAAGATACAACGCAGTAATAGCACTCGGCAATTTGAAAGGAATTAGAAAGAATGATAAAGGGAAAAAGGTGAATAGGAAAGTTAATTCCATGCCATTCTACCGCTTGAAGGAATACATCAAGTATAAAGCCCTTGAGAGAGGAATTGTAGTGATAGAAGTTCCAGAATATAATACATCAAAGCAATGCTCTCGCTGTGGTTCAATGAACACAAAAAGACCTTATCAAGGAGTTTTCATCTGCAAAGATTGCGAATATCAAATTAATGCAGATGTGAATGGAGCTAAGAATATATTGAAACGAGCCATGGGCTATATGCTCATGGCAGGGGCTGTTGTGACCCAGCCCGAAGGGGAGCGGTTCATTCTGAACCACACTCCCCAACCTCCCGCATCCGTTGGATGCCCTCCACTTTAATGGAGGGAGGAGGTCACAGGTCGAAAACCACTCTCACTACCCAGCAGTCACCTACCTGCTTAACCTCCATGAGGGAGTAGGTTACTGCCTTAACCTCCATCTTTACAGGGTGTTTAGAGGGATCGAACCCTTCCCCGAAGGCATACCCCTTTATCCTGTATCCTTCTTTCCTTTCTTCTATATTCACTGAGAAGTCGCTGAAGACTAGGCCTTCAGAGTCATGTATTATGAGGAGGTCTTCCAGCCACCTGTAAAGCAGGTTCTGAAGATCTGTCCCTTCATCAACTATCTCCTTCCTAACTTCCCTATCTACGCGAGATATATCGGTCATTATGTCGAACATGGCCTTAGCCGCGTTCTCGAAGGCCTCTTCCAAACTTCTTCCTGAGGCCTCAACATATGCGTCCGCAGTGTGTTCAAGAAATTTATAACCTCCGCACTCCACCCCACTAACCTCCTTGTTCTGGGGGTTTATGGAAACTAAAAACTTAAACCTCCCTATCAATATTGTTTATGGTTGCGGCGGTCGTCCAGCCTGGTCTAGGACGCCGGCCTTCCAAGGCGTGGTCTTGCCGTAGAACGCCGGAGATCCCGGGTTCAAATCCCGGCCGCCGCACCACCCCCAAAACTAATACTTCTGGAAACACTCTGTTTTAGTGGTGCGTTACTTGCGGGTAGGTTTCATAGGCTTAGGCAGGATGGGTTACGGTATGGGCTGCAGTATTGCCCGTGAAGGTTTTGACCTTTACGTCTTTAACAGGACCGCTGAGAAGGCTGAGAGGTTTGTGGGTGAATGCGGCGGTAGGGCGTTAAAGACTCCTAGGGAGGTTGGTGAGGTGAGTGACGTGATACATATAATGGTGAGCGATAATGAGGCCGTCGGCCACATGATATGGGGTAAGGACGGCCTTATAGAGACGTTGACGCCGGGTAAGGTCGTAGTTGTTTCCTCAACCATAACTCCCCAGTTCAGCATGCTGGTGCAGTCCTTCGTAGGGAATAAGGGAGCCAGGTATGTGGAGGCTCCAGTGCTGGGTAGCGTTAGTGAGGCGAGAGAAGGCAAACTCATTACGTATGTAGGCGGGTTGGAGGAGGATGCTGAGCTTTCCACAGTAAAGGCCTTCAGCAGACAGGTGTTTTACGTTGGTGAAGTCCCTAAGGCATCGGCCCTTAAGCTAGCTATAAACAACCTGTTCCTCACAATCATACCTGCCTTAGCAACCTCCTTAGGCCTTGCTAAGGGTTGGGGGATAGGTGAGGAGGAGTTCATTAGGTATGTTGAGTCCACATGGATGAAGGTGATTATAGATAGGTATAAGGAGAGGGGACTGAACGAGCAGTTCCCGACGAGGTTCCCGATATATCTCGCCGCGAAGGACCTCAAGTACGTGTCTGAGGCCCTTAGAGGGGTGAATCTCCCCGCCATAATGCCTGACGCCGCAGCGAATCTTTATCTGGAGGCCGCTCTCCACGGCATGGGGAGTAAGGACTACAGCAACCTCTTAGTGTTTATGAGGTGGTTGATAGAGTCTGGAGGTAGGCGGGAGAGGTGAAAGCTTAATAAAACTGGTTTGGAGTTTCTGAGGAAGAGGGAGTAAGCATGGTTAATGCGAAGGAAGTGCCTGCGGATGCGCTGATAAATAAGCTGGCAAGATATCTTAAGGAGGAGGTTAGGCAGGTCCGTCCTCCCGAGTGGGCGATGTATGTGAAGACAGGCCCGAATAAGGAGAGGATACCTGAGGATCAGGACTGGTGGTATGTTAGGGCGGCCAGCATTATGAGGAAGCTTTACGTGGCCGGCAGGCCGGTCGGTATTGAGAGGTTGAGGACAGCTTACGGAAGCCTTAAGGACAGGGGTTCAGCACCTTCCCACTTCAGGAAGAGTGCGGGAGGCCACATAAGGAAGATTCTGCAGCAGCTTGAGGCCGCAGGCCTAGTCACGACAATAAGTAGGAGGGGAAGGACACTCACCCCGAAAGGCGTTTCTTTACTTAATAAAGTAGCTAAGAAAGTGTTCGATGATCTAGTCAAGAAAAGGCCTGAGCTACGTAAGTATGGGGGGTTAGGAAGTGGGAAGTGAGTATAACGACGCGGAGCTTGAGGAGATTAAGAGGCGGCAGCTTGAGGCCCTGATGCGTAAGCAGGAGGAGGAGAAGAGGAAGCAGGAGGAGCTTGCTAGGGAGGCTCAGAGGCAGGAAATCCTTAGGAAGGTTATGACCCCTGAAGCCCGCTCAAGGCTTGCGAACGTTAAGCTTGTTCGTCCCGAACTCGCGAGGGCTGTGGAGGATTACATAATAAACCTCGCAGTGACGGGCCAGCTCAGGCAGGTTATTGATGATGCGACACTGAAACAAATTTTATACGCCATAGACTCTAAAAGTAGGCGTGAATTTAGGATACAGATTAAGGAGAAGAGGTGATGAGTGTGGCAAGGAATAAGCATGTCGCGAGGAAGCTGAGGCTTGCCCGGGCCTCGAAAAGTAATCAGGGGATACCTGTATGGGTAGTTATAAAGACCCTTAGGAAGGTTCCGTACAGGCCGAAGCTCAGGAACTGGAGGAGGACTAAGCTCAAGAATATTTGAGGGTGGTTGAAGTGGTGGATGCTAAGGTGTATGTCATTAATCTTGGGAGGCTCTACTGGTCCGGGAGGAGCGCTAGGGCATCCAGAGCCATGAAAACCATAAGGAAGTATCTGGAGAGGCATCTTAAGACAGATAACATAATTCTCGACGAATCTATTAACGAGTATGTTTTCTCCCAGTCCTACGACAAGCCCCCGAGAAGGGTTGCTGTGAGGGTGTACCCAATAGATAAGGAGGGTAAGGTCTTCAAGGCCACGCTGACTATTCCGCTTGAGGAGGAGAAGTCAGCAGAGACCCAGGAGACTCAGGAGTGAGAGGGCGTAGTTCATGCCCCTCGATAAACTGAAGATTTTCGGTAACCCGAATATCGGTGTCTACATATACGTAAATAATAGGATAGCCCTCATCCCTGAAGGCCTCACATCCTCAGCTAAGAGGAAGATTAGGGAGGTTTTGGGAGTAGAGACTGTTGAGGCCAGAGTTGGAGGTTCCCCGCTACTCGGCATTTTTCTCGCAGGGAACGATAACATTATTCTCGCACCTAAAATAATCACTGACCAGGAGCTTGAGAGGCTTAGGGATGTGGGTCTGAAGGTTGAGGTTGTTCACGGGGTTTTCACTGCCTTAGGCAACATAGTTCTAGCGAACTCGAAGGCGGCCCTGCTCCACCCCGAAATAAATGATAGGGAGCTGGAAACAATTGTTTCTGCCTTAGGCGTTGAGAAGGCTAGGCGAGGGGTCATAGCTAAGATACCTACCGTGGGCTCCGCAGCGGTCATTACGGATACTGGAGGTTTGGTGCATCCGGACGCTGATGAGCCGGAGCTGGAGGAGCTTTCACAATTCTTCGGCGTGGATGTTGATGTGGGAACAGTTAATTTCGGTGTAGCATTTATTAAGACCGGACTCGTAGCGAATAACTACGGGGCCTTAGTAGGGGGCAACACTACGGGCCCGGAAATCATGAGGGTGATGAAAGCACTTAATTTGAGGTGAGGGGAATGGAGGTAAAAACGTTCAGGGTCAGGGGTATAGCACTCTTCAGCCCGGATAGGTCGAGGGACTGGCAGCCCTTCACACTAGATGTTAGGGCGGTGAGGCCTGAGGACGCTGTGGAGAAGGTTTACTCTGACCTAGGCAGTAAACACAAGCTGAAGAGGTACCACATAAAAATCATTGAGGTTAAGGAAATCAGCCCTGAGGAAGCTAAGAGCAAGTATGTTAGGGACCTCAGCAAGATAACGGGTTGGTGATTATGGCCAGTCAACAGTTACCAGGCGGTGGCGGTCAAGTAGCAATACCTCTCGACGCTATCCTTGCCCAGCTGGCGGAACTCAGGAAGTATATGGAGGCTCTCCAGACACAGCTAAACCAGATAACGGGTGAGTTAACGGAGGTCAGGACCAGCCAGAAGATGGTTGCTGAGCTGAAGACTAGGGGGCCTGACGAGCTTCTCGCCCCAGCCGATAGGAGGGGACACATACTTCTGAGGGCCTCACCCAAGGATGTGGAGACTGTTGTAGCTCACATAGGTCTTAACTACTATGCGGAGGTCCCGCTTGAGAAGGCTACAGAGATACTCCTTCTTAAGGAGAAGGAGTTGAGGAAGGTTTACGGGGATCTTCAGAGGGAGCTGAACCAGGTTGTGTCCCAGTACCAGCAGCTTGAGGCACTAGTAAACACTGTTATGGCTCAGGCAAAGAAGCAGGAGGCAAGATAACCCAGCTAAAGGGTTTTCGTAATGTTCGGTAAGGTAAAGAATGCTTTCTCAGACCTCGCTAAGAAGCTTAGCGAGACGGTCGCTAAGAAGGAGCTTACTGAGGAGGATATTGACAGGATCTTCGATGAGTTCGAGATCCAGCTTCTGGAGGGTGATGTGGCATACGAAGCGGTTGAGGAGCTTAAGGACATACTGAAGAAGGAGCTCGTAGGTAAGAAGGTTTCTAGGCTTAAGGGAGGGGTCTCCGAAGCCAAGTCGATGATTAGGGAAGTCCTTGGAAAGCTTCTGGAGAGAGGTGTCTACGGTAGGGACATAGTTGACCTAGTTAAGGCAGGCCCTAAGCCCTACATAGTTGTTTTCATGGGTGTTAACGGCGTAGGGAAGACGACCACAATAGCGAAGGTTGCATACAGGCTTAAGAAGGAGGGCCTTAAATCAGTTATAGTTGCTGCCGACACGTTCAGGGCCGGTGCTCAGGAGCAGCTTGGCCTCCACGCGGAGAGGCTGGGACTCCCGTTCGTGAAGGGGAAGTACGGGGCAGACCCAGCGGCAGTTGCTAAGGACGGGGTTCTCCACGCGGAGAGTGTTGGTTTAGATGCAGTCCTGATAGATACTGCGGGAAGGATGCATACCGACCGGAACCTGATGGAGGAGATTAAGAAGGTTGTCAGGGTTGTTAAGCCCCACCTCAAGATACTTGTTCTCGATGCTTTAACAGGTAATGATGCTGTCCACCAGGCCAGATGGTTCGATGAGGCTGTAGGTGTTGACGCCGTTATTCTGACGAAGCTTGACGCTGACGCTAAGGGAGGGGCGGCCCTCAGCGTGATCCTCACCATAAATAAGCCTATTATGTACATAGGTGTAGGGCAGGAGTACACGGACCTCAAGCTTTATGAACCGAGTGAAATACTTAATAAGCTAATTGGCCAGTAGGTTCTGGCTGGTGGATGCGTTGAAGTTCGAGGAACTAATAAGTACTTGGAGGAAGATAATAGCGATCTCGGAGAGGCCGGAGCCTGACGAGTATAAGCTACTCCTGAAAATAACTATAGGCGGCCTCTTCCTCGTCGGGGGTATAGGCTTCCTCCTACACCTACTCCTAGGCACTGTGCAGGGTGGCATCTTTGGTTAGTGAAGGCGGTGAAGCGAAGGAGGCTGGAGGAGAGGAGAAGGTAGCGAAGTCCTGGCCGATTAAGTACGTAGTGCTGCGTACGACGGCCAGGCAGGAGATGAACGTAGCTCTGATGCTTGAGTCCATAGCTAGGGGCTCCGGCGCTAAAGGCCTCTACGCAATCGTCGTGCCTCCGGAGATAAGGGGCTACCTAATTATTGAGGCTGAAGGCCTCCACATAGTCCACAGGCTTGCCAGAGACATAAAGCACGTTAAGGGCAAAGCTATGGGCTCGCTTAAGAGGGATGAGGTTCAGAAACTCATCAAGACCGTGTCCCCGATAGAGAAGATCCGTCCGGGAGACACTGTTGAGATTGTTTCCGGTCCCTTCAAAGGCTTAAAAGCCAAAGTTTTATCTGTAGATATGCAGAAGAACGTAGTCGTGGTGAGGATGCTCGAGGCCTCCTACAGTATGGAGGCCACGATCCCGGGCGATGATGTTAGACCCGTTAAGAAGAAGTGATGAGTCATGGCGTGGAAAACCGTTAGGTTAAGGGTGAAGGGCGGTGAGGCATCTCCTGCGCCGCCTCTGGGGCCGAGCTTAACGAAGTACGGCCTGAACGTGAGTGAGGTAGTGGACAGGATAAACAAGGAGACTGAGAAGTTTAAGGGCATGGAGATCACGGTAGATGTATACATAAACACCGAAACTAAGGACTACAGAATTGAGGTGAGGTCCCCTTCAACAACCTCCCTCCTGCTTAAGGCTGCAGGGGCGGACAGGCCTTCAGGAGACCCCGCCAACAGCAAGGTGGGTAACATAACTCTCGAGGAAGTCATCAAGGTAGCTATAATGAAGAAGAACGACCTCACAGCGAAGACGCTTAAGAAGGCCGTGAAGACAGTTCTCTCAACCGTAGCAACCATAGGGCTCACAGTTGACGGGAAAGAGCCTCTGGAGGTTGTTAAGGAAGTTGAGGAAGGGCAGCACGACGATTTGTTAATTAAGTATGAAGATGAATGGAAGGAAGGTAGGTGAGGTGGATGGCTCTAACTAAGGAGACGCTAATGGATGCTATTAGGAAGGCCCTCGACCTGGGGAAGGGCCGGAACTTTATTCAGTCCGTAGAGCTTCAGGTAGTCTTCAAGGGTGTGTCCCCCAAGGACCCTGAAATAAAGTTCAGGGACAGCATACACCTCCCTAAAGGCACCGGGAAGCCCTCCAAGGTCCTTGTAGTAGCTAACGGGGACATGCTTCTTAAGGCTAAGGAGGCGGGAATAGACGCGTTAAGTGATGAGGAAGTTCTCTCCATGAGCAGGAGGGAGATAAAGAAGCTTGCCATGAATTATGACTGGGTCCTTGTTAAGGCAGACCTCATGGCGAAGATGGGTAGGGTACTAGGCCCTGCTCTCGGGCCCAGAGGTAAGGTACCTACGCCCGTGCCGGTGAATGCCGACATAGTCATGATAGTTAAGAGGTACTCAAACAGCGTGAGGCTGAGGAATAAGGAGCAGGCATGGGTAGGTTGCAGGATAGGGACCGAGGACATGGATGTCGAGGATCTGGCGGAGAACGCTATGGCTATTATTGAACACATAAAGAACAAGTTTAAGAGGCCCTTCGAAACCTCTGCAAGGGTCTACGTCAAGACAACAATGGGTCCGTCGGTGGAGGTGTTCATGCAGTGAAGAAGAGTACCCGCGTAAGGATGCTGCGCGTGCTGAACGCGGTTAAGCAGGAGAAGGTTAAGAAAGAGGAGGCTGTCAGGAAATCCATTATTGAGAAGCAGAGGCTGATAGAGGAGATAAAGGAGGTCATGGGCAAGTACAGAAGGTTTGCAGTCATAGGGCTTGAGAAAACGCCTTCGAAGCAGTATAAGAGAATTAAGAAGGAGCTCGAAAAAAACGGCTTCATTAAGGCCTACAAGAACAGCATATTCCTCCGAGCCTTAAAGGAGCTCGGTGTTGAAGGTGTCGAGGATCTTGAGAAGGTTCTCACAGGCACTAACGCCTTCTTCTTCACCAACCTCAACCCGTACGAGATAGCTCTCATGGTCGGGAAGCTCGTCGACCTGAAGTTCGCGTCCCCCGGAGATGTCGCGACATCAGAGATATACGTACCTGAGGGGCCTACAGGCATTCCTCCAGGCCCCATGCTCTCAGTCTTCGGTAAGCTTAAGCTGAGGACTCAGGTCAGGGAGGGGGTTATCTGGATCGCTAAAGAGACTAAAGTCGCGAAGTCCGGCGACGTTATTTCCCCGGAGTTAGCGTCCCTACTCAGGAAGCTCGGCATCAAACCTATTGAGGTAAGGCTCAACATAAAGGCCGTGTGGGATGAGGGCAAGGTCATTCCTGCTGAGGAGCTCGCTATAGATGTTGAGCAGTTCAGGAACGACCTACTGCTAGCTGTGGGTGCGGGCCGGGAGCTCGCCATAGAGACGGCGATGCCTCTACCCGACATACTGCCGGACATCCTTGCAAGGGCACATATGAGGGCGATGGCTCTAGCCTCCGAGGCCGGCTACGTAACGCCTGAGACTGCTGAGGCAGTCCTTGCAGCAGCACTCAGAAAGGCTATGGCTCTAGGCCTAACCATACAGGAGAAGCAACCCGACTTCGACCTAGGCATAGAGATAGCTGCGGCCCCGGCACAGCCTCAGGAGCAGGAGGAGAAGAAGGAAGAAGAGGAGGAAGAAGAGGAAGAGAAAGAAGAGATAAGTGAAGAGGAAATAGCTGAAGGAATAGGCTCCCTCTTCGGTTAGCTCGGAAACCAACACATTTTTGTTTCTTCCCGCGTATTTCTTGATTAGCAGAGGTGTCCAGATGGAGATAGATAGCTCCATATATGCAGTAAAGATGTTTAAGGAGCGGGGCTACATCAGGCAGAAATGCAGTAAGTGCGGCGAGTACTTCTGGTCCCTCAGGAAGAGGGATGACTGCGGAGACGCACCATGCAGTGACTACACATTCTTCAACCTTAAGCGCGGGACAGGCCCTCTCACAGTTAAGGAGGCGAGGGACAGGTTCCTCAACTTCTTTAAGAGGAAAGGACATGAAGTGATTGACCCGGCACCGGTGGTTGCTAGGTGGAGGGACGACCTATACCTCACAATAGCGTCCATTATTGTTTTCCAGCCCCACGTAACCTCCGGAATAGTTCCTCCGCCCGCAAACCCTCTAGTTATTGCGCAGCCATGCATCAGGCTCGAGGACCTGGACAGTGTGGGGTACACATTCGGTAGGCACTTAACAAGCTTCATTATGGGAGGGCATCACGCCTTCAACTACCCTGAGAAGGAAGTCTACTTCACCCACCGAACCGTTGAGCTAGCTATGGAGTTCTTCACTAAGGAGATAGGTATCCCTGAGGATGAGCTTGTTTTCAAGGAGTCTTGGTGGGAGGGCGGAGGTAATGCAGGCCCCTCCTTCGAGGTCGCTGTAGGAGGGCTGGAGCTGGCGACCCTAGTTTTCATGATGTATGACGTAAAGGACGGGAAGTATGTGGAGATGCCTATAAAGATTGTGGACACAGGCTACGGTATTGAGAGGATAGCTTGGTTCACCCAGAAAACACCGACATCTTTCCACGCCATATACGGAGATGTTGTGAGGAAGTATCATGACCTCCTAGGGCTGGAGGAGCCGCCTGAGGACGTGTTGAGGAGCGTTGTTTCATTCATAGGCAAAATCAACCCGAAGGACCCGGCCAAGTATAGGGAACTGGTTAGGTTGGTTGCTCAATCAACAGGCATCAGTGAGGGAGAGCTGGGCGGAATGCTTGACTCAGCTATAACTGTGTACGCGCTTCTGGACCATGTTAAGACGGCCTCACTAATGCTGGCGGACGGGATAGTTCCATCCAACACTGGTGAGGGCTACTTGGCGAGGCTCGTTATAAGGAGGATTATGAGAATGCTTGCATCCCTCGAGAAGATGGGTGTGCTCCACGAACTTTTCGATCTCCAAGCGAGGTACTGGAGGGATCTGTACCCGCAGATCACTGATTCAACCAGCTACATACAGGATGTCCTTGATGTGGAGGCAGGGAAGTATAGGGAGCTGCTGAGGAAGGCACCAACACTCGTCAGGAAGTATATTAGGGCCGGCGGCGAGGGCCTAAGTATTGAGGAGCTCATACAGCTTTACGACAGCCATGGAATACCGCCGGAGCTTGCCGCGGAC
>CAZFVC010000034.1:0-10784 GCA_964522175.1 uncultured Desulfurococcaceae archaeon | reverse complement strand
CACCACTATGGATGGAGACAATTATTGAGTATAGGCAAATATCAAGAGCGTTTTCAGGATAGTTAAGATATTTCTGTTAAAAACAGTGTTGACTCACGTTTTTCGGTTCCTCAATTCTGAAGGAGAAGAGTTTAGGCGCGTATGAGTGGAAGAGTTAGGCATCTGGGTCCTCCTCCTGCTTTGCAGAATTCTGAGAGATTTATGTCAATAACGTCTACCCCCTCTTTCCTTAGCTTCGATATAGTTTCATTATTTCCTGCAGGGATAATTATCTTTCTTGGGGCTATTGGGAAGACATTGGGTGCACATCTCCTTAATTCGTCTTCAGGTATCTCGATTAAGTTGATTTCCTTGGATTTCAGAAACTGTATTGTGTCGTAATCCACTCCACCTGGGTAAACTACTGCGAGATCTTCATCCACCATCCCGAAAGTCATATCTAGATGGAATATCCCTGAGGAGCCTCCTACCTGATATTTCCTGCTCCTCAAATATCCTGGGAGATGTGCTACGTGAATCTCCTCTACTCCAGCCATCTTCAGTATTGGGATTATTTGATTTATTCCTTCCATATTAGTTCTGAGTCCAGTAGCCAGTAAGGCTGTTCGTTCGTTAAGGAACCATAGGTTACTTGCTTCGAAAACCCCGTTTCCGTGAACCGTGTATAGTATTGGACAACCCAGCTCCATTAACCGCTTAGCTATATAGACCTCTAACCCTCTCTTGTATATCATGGCAGGCCTCTCGATTATTGCTCCACCCTTTATCACTACTGCTTCATGCATAAAGCATGCTGAACGCAACGGGACACCGTAAGTCCCTATCAAGGGGCTTTTAGGGCTAAGGTAAACTACATCAACACCCTCACCCCTCAGAACATCGACCAGTTCATCATGCTCCCTCTGCATCTCCTTCAAATCAGGTAAACCCTCGGGCAGATTGAAGAGCCCCGGATCTTTCAGAATTAATGGATGAGTATTCTCATCGCCGGGTCTATGAACCATCACCTTCCTTAATCTACCCACGGCAGACTGAGCGCCCCACATCTCACCCCATGTTGCCTTCAGTTCTCTCATATAGTCAATATCGAATAAGGGCTCTGGAGGTCTTCTGGGGGAATATTTTGGAAGGTCCTCTAAAGAATTTTTAAGATGCATTATATCACCTTACACTAAGATAATGCTTTTCATGAATTTAAGTATTTAATGGGCATAAAATCAGAATTGATTGAAGAAAGCTCCGTTATCCTTTGGATGATAATTTAAAATGCCTCAGTATTATTTGCACAATACCTCAAGTTGCCGTTTAAGTATTCAAAAAATCTTGTAGCTAGAGCAGAGCTATTTTTAATCGGCTTCCATCTTTCTCCAGTATATACCACTTCTCCTTCTAGCCATGGCCTTCCCTAATTCATCGAACATATTAGCCAAGGAATTACCCGACTTCTTTATAATATCATTACACACTTCCCAATCACCTATGTCTCTACATACGCCCGTTATTCTTGATAGCTCGCTTGAGAGTTCCCAGAATAGCGTTTCCATTTCATCTGGATTGTCATTATAGTTCTTCAGGACATATGGCGAAAGTGATGATAGCTCAGCAGCTATTACATCTCTTAATTGAGGTGAATTCTTGAAATTTATTGGAGGATATGTGCCGAGTATCATACTGAGGAGCTCCGCCCTTAGTTGAGCGGTAGTAGGATTGATCTCTATCTCCCTTACCCTCTTTAACAGTTTTGCTAAAGCATCCGGTTTCAGTCTAGTTAGGGGTCCATAAATAAGTGCCCTTGCAAACTCTCTTAAATTATCTTCAGGGAGCTTCCTGAGTGCTTGGGTGATAAGGTTTTCTAACAGAATTAGTGGACGCTCATCCTTTCCTAAGCCCAGTAAAACCTCAAGTAGTGCTAGAGCCCCCATAGAAAAAATGTAGTCATCCGGCATTCTCTCTATTACTCGGGTGGGCTTAAAGTCCTTAAGCAGCTTCTCATAAAGACCTCCAGAGAAAGCTTCTCTGAAAACCTCGTCAGCATCGAAAGGATTCCATAAGCTCTTTATAGCCTTAGCGAACTCTAATCCATATCTGAACTCATCAGTATTCAAGGGATATTGCAAGCACTTCCTGAGAATTTCAGCTGCCTTCTTCTTCTCATTTTTTCTAATGATGATCCATGCGTTCTCCCATGGATCACCGAGATCCTTCCAATGACTCATTTCTTTCAGCCAATGGTATTCTTTAACACCCTTAATATATAATTAAGGAAATTGGCTTTCCGTCTACTATAGTTCTATCCAGCGAGTTCTTCCAGTAGCCTCTCAGTGGCTACATGGAGAGATATCCATGAAATTATTCCTACGAAAGGCAGAAAGTTTCCTATAACGAGCAGTATCTTCACAATTTCTAGGAGGTTGCCGGAAGTGTAGTTTTTGAGCATGTTCAGTAGTTTTATTACCCCATAGATCCCCAAGAGGGCTATAGTTAAGCCACCACCCCAGAAAAGTGTGGCGTAGGCCATGAAGGATGATGAAAGTTCACTGTTTCCTAGGCCGTCATAATATATGCTTAATGAGATCAGTATGAAGGAGAGTGCAATGGATGTATAACTGCCTAGAAAACCTACTCGGAGGAACTTCTTTAGTGAGGGAAAACGCTTCGGATCAAATAAAGTGAAGTAGTTTAAGGACCGAAACAAGTACTTAAATACAGCTACAAGTCCAGAGATAATCCCCATAGCCATCAGTAGAGCTACAGCAAAGAATGTATACCAGTTCTTTAGGGGGTAGGGATAGAACCCTGAAATCGTTACTAATGTTGTTGCTATCGACCCCAACATTAAGTAAGTTGCTGACCTACCTAATGCCTCAATACCGAGGAGAAGGTTCTCATCATGCATTGAATTATTATTGCTCAATAGACATCCCCAGCTCCAATAAGCAGCTATAGTTTAAGATGTCTGGTGAGCTATAAGTATTAACTCTCTCGAAACATTAAATATGGTGAATTATTTTGGAATTGCCTTTACGGCATGCTTACAGAATAATGCATCCAAGGCCTGTAGCAGTGTTACTTTCTAGATCCAAAGACGGTAAAATCAATGGATGCACAGTGGCGTGGTACACCCCCATAAATGTCGAGCCCTTCATCTTCGGAGTTTCGGTAGCAATGAAAAGACTTACGTATGCATACATTAAGGAGAGTGGTGAAGCCACCCTCAATATTCTGCCGGCATCACTAGTTGAGAGTATTCATTACGTAGGAAGCATCTCAGGTAGGGAAAACCCTAGCAAACTTCTCGATGCTCACTTCGTCCTAGAAAAATCTCTAAAGGTAGATGTGCCTCATATTAAGCAGTCTCTTGCATATGTAGAGGCTAGACTCATTGGCGAAAAAGAATTCGTGGACCACTCACTGCTTTACTTTGAAGGAGTTAGGTCTTGGGTGAATGAAGAGATTTTTCAAGGAGGAATGTGGAGAAAGATGGAAAATCTATTGCTTCATGTCGGGAAAAACGTTTATGCAACGGAATGCAGGTATTTTGGGGTAGAAAAATAGAATTATTTTCCGCAATTCAGTTGATTAAGTTCACTAGTTATGTTACCGGTAAGCTCATTTAGCATGTTTGCTAGGTTGGCTGGAAGCTTATCGGACTTCTCCTCAATTTTCTGTAGCCCTCTTAACATGTGGCTCAGTATATTTTTGTAGGCTTCACATTTGATCAAGCCATCATCGTGGAGGTTTTTCATCTTCCTGTAAGCTGCCTGAGTCATCATTAAGGATGCCGCAGTTCCTGCAACCATCTTCTCCTGGAGTTCCTGGAATGCTTTATGCGCCCTTTCCCTGACTTTCCATATTGCTCCCTGAATCTCCTTTATCTTCATGAAGGCCCATTTTGCATACATACTCAAGTCTTCAAGCAGTTCAGCCGTCTGATTTAACCCTTCCTCGAGAATACTTACTGCAGTGGATGAATCGCCTGCCTGCAGAGAGATTAGTGCCTCCGATGCAGAAGTGTTGAGCACCATAGCTATCTCTTTAGAGAGCTCAATTATTCTCGATGCATTGGTGTCGGAAGTATTTACTTTAGATTCTAAATCATTGAGCCTCACTATAAGTCTCTGCAACATGTTTACACTTACAGTCAGCATGCTTTCGGCCTTTTCCGTGTCGTTATTCTGTATCATTTCAATAGTTAGATTCGTGAGTCTAGTCAACTTACTAACACTCACTATGAGATGCTTCAGAGACGCCTCACCGATTAAGGTGAGTCTCCAGGTGTGGCATAGCTGAATCCTTATAACGTGTGCAGCTCTCTGTACTTCCCGATCTGCATTCTTTATTAAGTAATGAACCTCGCTAAGATTCTCCCCGGCCTCAATCATGGTTTTGGCTTGTTTCAGATACTCACTAGCATTATTGAGAGACCATTCAATTTCTGGAGGTATTTTGAATGATCGTTCCTCTAGCCAGCTAATCTGTTTCTTCAGGTTCTCTACTCTCCTCATTCTGGCCTCAATGGATGATTCAGTTCTCTTCACCATTAGCTCGTGCTTAGCCTCTGGCGGCAGAGCTTTGATAACATGTATAGCTATAGGCATCACTATATTAGAGGCTCTTAAAGCAAGCTTTATTGCCTCTCCAGGGTTATCCTCAACCATTATTGAGGCGTTAGTTAATAGCTCCTCCGCCAACATAAGTTTCTTTGTCTGGTTTTCATTTAGGGAGATGTTATACTCCGCTGAGAGGGAGTTTATCCTGTTGATGAGTATCTGAACTCTATCTATCATTATTTTGGCTGCAAGGACCCTTCCCTCTCCTGTAGTATCATTTGTCTCTCCAGCTACTCCAGGAATTGCTACGGTTGCTGGGACTATGGACAGTGCAACTATTCCTATCAGCAGGAGTGAAACCGTTTTCAAGCTGGTTGTTGCCATTTTAGATCCCGTCATTACCTTCTCATCCATTTTTAATTAGGGATAAGTATGAACGCAGTGAAACAGAGTGAAACACTTACGGGTGGAGAATGCGGAACACTGCGAAACGGTTCAGGGACAGTGCTTAAGGTCTAAAAGCATGTTATCTATTTCCGATATTTTATCCTCCCATCCAAGCCTAGCGTAGAACTTCCTCAGATATAGAAGGGACTTAAGAACTACCTCGAAATTTTTCCTCATGGGCAACCCTGTACCTTAATGAAGGAAAGGTTTTATTGTTTCTCTATTTTAAGATGCTATACTCTCGCCACTTTCATTATTATGAAGGCTGTAACTAAGGGAAGTACTCCGGCTATAACTGCAGTGTAGGGAGAGAGACTAATACCTGAATATATCACCGCATTACTCATTACTAATCCATATACGAAGCCCAGAATCACTATTAAATAGGAGAGTTTTCCTCTAGCTAAACCCAAAATGTATGTACCTATGTAATATCCTGATGAGATTAGGAAAGGTACAGAAAATATGTTTGGTGGAGGGATCCAGCCAAATGTATGTGGAGAGAACATAGATGGAAAATACTTATAGATAGACCTGCCATTCACCATCAGCCAGAAGAGAGTTGTAGAGCTGAGGTAAGGAAGAATCAATGTAATGAGTGCGTCCACAGCCCGCCCTCCATAAAGATACTGAGTGAGGAAGAGAGCCGAAATAATGAACGCTACCGAGACAACTGAAATAAAGCTACTTCTCAGAAAAGTGGAGATTGAAGCCGTGAGTGCCCATAGAGCTATTTCCCCTACATACACATCGCTTAAACTTCTCCTGAAAGTTCTCATGAATAATGAGTAGAGTATTCCTCCACCTACCCCAATAGTGAATGATATAGGATATTGAAGCATTATGAAGGCAGATACAACTAAGGCTCCAGCAGTCAGTATTAAGGAGTCACTAAGCCTTAACCAGTTCAACGCTCATCCCCTTACCAGTCAGATAGGCTGAAACAGCCGACTCCTTATAGAGATTGCCGGAGGCAAGAATAGCTTCTCCTCCACCACTCCTGATTAAGTCCATAAGTTTCTTCACCCGCTCACTTTCTTCCCGCAACTCATCCCGTAGAACTAGTAAGATTTCTGGAGGAAGCTTCATCTCAACGTACTCTCTTAAGTCAGGCAAGATGAATATAGGTCTTAACTGAAGAGCCTTAAGCGATGCAGCAATTTCGAGAACTTCATTGGGTGATCGCCCCCAGAGAGGAGTTAGAATAATTACTAGTGTGCCCCTCTTAAGTATTCTGCCTGCGAGGTCTGGAAGAACCTCAAGTCTGGTGGGATACGTAGGAAGCATATCTTCCAAGACCTTGAGGGCCGAGTAAATATAGTCAACCCTCCTGGTAGGTGGGAGGGTTAATACTGGAGAACCGGCCAAGTAAAACCCTACAGGATCTCCATACCTCATAGCAAGAAAAACGATGCCTCCTGCAGCATCGACGAAATCATCAATGATTCTCCTACCAATCACATACTCAAAGTATGTGGGTATGCTTGGATCCACAACAACAAACAGCTGAAGCTGCGATTCTATAGACAACTCCTTAACCAAAGGAACTCCCTTAACATTCTTTGCTGTGGCCGGCCAGTGAATAAGTCTGATATCATCTCCCGGCACATAACTCCTAAGCTTAAGGAAATCTCCGTAACCTCCCTTAATCAAGACCGGATGAGATCCCGGGGACGCATACCTTATCTTAATAGGTCTTGACCTAAATGGCTCGGCATAGAATGTGGGAACCGCCTCAATCTCGTGGGTTGTGGCGTTAGGGAAAACATACTCCCCTACGAATAAACCTAATGCCGAATTAACCACTAATACTAATGGACCAATCTCATGTTTACCTCGATAGATAGGCTTAACAACATAACTCACGCGAATCCTTTCCTTCCCTTCACTCCAGTTTCTCCCCTCCACCGTAACCGTCTCCGGAACGGGATCACGCATAACTGCCCGCAGAATACTCAAACCTTCTATTACACACTGACTGATGAATACTCCACCACTACCCAAAACGATGCGTTTAGGGGCTTTAATCCGCCTTACGTGGGCAGATGATCTTGAGAAAGCAAAAACCAGAACGACTAAGTCTGTAGAGAATATGAACACGCTGAATAATCCTGCAGAAAGTAGTTCCATTCTCCCCAAGAACGAACCGGAAAACACTAAAAATATGCTGAAAATGAGTAGAGCAGCTCCACTATCCTTCAGCTTCACACTTTTCCGGAGATTCTTTATCTCCTTACCTCGGTACAGGGACCGACTCAATAACCTCCCTCACAACTCTCATTAAGGTGTTGTATGTCCATAAAGGCTCTTTACTATACGAACCTATTATCACTTCAGGCCTGAGAATTAAGCGATGGTTAATAACATCCGGGAATACCTCTCTAACATCGTCGGGAATTACATAGCTTCTCCCCTCTGAGACGGCGGCATGCGCTCTTGAAGCATAGAAAAGATGTACAGCTGCCCTAGTCGACGCGCCGAGGAGCACTGATGGGCTATCCCTCGTTGCCCTTATTAAGTCAACAATATATTTCATAACCTCCTCCGACACCTTAATACCTTGAAGAGCTTTCCTCAGCTTAGCTATCTCTTCAGGCTTCAAGACGGGATTAATATCCAGCTCCTCACCGTATATTGCTTTCTTCTTTAGTACACTCACCTCCTCATCCGCAGTAGGGTAAGTGGCCACGACTCTGAAGTAGAACCTGTCAAGCTCTGCCTCAGGTAAAGGATAGACACCTTCAGACTCCACAGGGTTTTCAGTTGCTATAACCATGAAGGGCTCAGGTAAGCGGTATGACACACCCGCCAAGGTAACCTGCTTCTCCTGCATAGCCTCCAACAATGCCGCTTGAGTCTTCGGAGGAGTTCTATTTAATTCATCAGCTAGAAGGATGTTAGTGAAAACCGGCCCCTTACGGAACTCAAACTCAAGCGTCTTCTGATTGAAAACAAGCACTCCAATAATGTCAGATGGAAGAAGGTCAGGTGTAAGCTGGATCCTCTTGAACCCAAGCCCTATACCTAGAGAGAAAGCCTTTGCTAAGTAGGTCTTAGCCGTGCCCGGCACACCTTCTATCAAGACATGTCCATCAGCGAGCAAGGCCTCAAATAGTCTCATAAGAATGGTCTCTCGCCCGACAATGAACTCACCTATTATGCTGCTTAATTGAGTGAAGAATTCCTGTATATGCTTTAACTCCTCTGATGACACTTCTCCACCACCTTAAGACCATCAATCACTTTCTTAACAAGACTTAATGAGGGCTCTTCTTGCGGGTACTCTCTTAAACCGCCCTCATATAGAATGAAGAGCTTGAACCCGGATCTTAAACCACATCTACTTAACAAAGCGGTCAGGAGACGGATTCTTTCAGCCAAGCTTAAAGACTTCGTGTAACCTCTTTCACTCAAGATCTCAACACCGGTCAGTCCTTCAAACTCCTTGCCTAGGTTTAAGAGGGATTTCCTTAGGAGAAGCCTAGAATTACCCGCCAAAGATGTCAACTCCTCACCCCATAACGTTAACTTATGTATACGGGCTTCAGGTTTCGGATATTTGAAACAGCACCTAGATCCCAAGAAATCAACTGCATTAATAATCACATATACAGATAGCCCTAAAGAGAAAGCCATAAGCCAGAAATCTGCCTCCCTCAACTAACTCTCCCCAGCTTATTCAAGAGTTCCTTCGCAGACTTCTCTACACCTGGATTAAGAGGTTCCTCACCGAACCTTACTTTCTCATACATATAAACTACCTTTCTAAGTTCTTCTGCAAGTTCTTCACTTGAAAGAGACTCCGTAACTACCAGAGATTCTCTATGAGTAATTACCGCAGCCTTCTTCCCTAGGGCATCAGCCGCCTTAGTAGCGAGGTACTCAATCAGCTCGACTAAATAACTTCTCCTCTCCCTACCTAAGTGAAGAGGCGGTTTCCTAGTTCCACTTCTACGGCCTCTCCCTAAGGACCTCCGTAAAATAGTGTCTCTCTGTTTCTTAATGATTACATAACCTATTGATACAACTCCAACGAGCAGCAGCAAAAGAGCGTAGAAAACTAATGGTACTTGGGAGGAAGAGGCAGACTCTTGTCCACCTAACTGAAGCGCCTCAGGCGCGAAGGAAGAAGTTATATACAGCCATAATTCCCAAACCTTTTCCTTCAAGGAATTAATTAATGAGATTAAGTATGAGGTTCTTACTGAGGAAACGTTCACAGGTCTCCCTGAAATTGACGTTGCATTCTCTCCACCGTCAGAATTATTGACGGGTGTCTCAGTCTGGAGTGCTTGAGGTGGTGGAGTATACGGATGAGGTGTAATCTGGCTTGGGAGGAAAGGCGCAGGTTTTTCAGAAGATGGATTTCCTTGTATTGTGGGTGGGGCCTGCCAAGTTAAGCTGCTGAGTGTTAATAAGATAATAATAAGTAGCGTTATCCAGCCAGCCCCCTTCTGTATTTTGTGTAGAGCCATGTCTTAATCCGATAACACTACAAAAAGGAAGATATTTAGCTTATCTAACTGCAGAGTAGTCTTAATTCTCCTGAAACACATAATTAGTGATGATGAGCTGTGCGTAATAGAATAAGGCTCACAGTAATAAATGATAACGAGTCCGGTCCTGGATTATTGAATTCTTGGGGATGGAGTATCCACGTGTCCACAGACAAGTGGGAGGCTTTATTTGATGCGGATAGTGAACCCGAAATTATTCGGTACAACTCTACTAAACTGGGTGTATCTCTAAGCAACATTAGCTTCGCCTTTCTGAGTCATCATCATGGGGATCATAGTGGAGGTTTCCCTTACATTGCTGCGATAAAGCCCGGACTGAGGGTGTATGTGCCTCCTGGACCCGTAGAATACCTCTCTGAGATGGGTTTGAGGCCTGTAGTTATTACGAAGCCAGTAAAGATTCGTGAGGATGTATGGAGTACTGGACCTCTCAGGTCTTGGTTTATCAAGGAACATAGCATGATTGTTGAGGTCAGTAATGATGAGGTCTTGGTTATCGTGGGATGCAGTCATCCCGGAATAGATAGAATAGTTGATGAAGCCATTAGAATTACAGGTAAGAAAATCCATATGGTTATCGGAGGCTTTCATGGACCGCCCAGAGAAGCTCTTGAGAAAATCGCACAGAAATCAGAGATCATATGCCCAGCACACTGCAGCGGAGACTATGCGAAAGCTTTCCTCAAAAAGAGCTATCCAGGGAAGTACTGCGAAGTGAGAACTGGAAGCGTAATTGAGATAAATTAACCCCCAAAACAATATATAGCCATTCAAGCAGTCCCTCTATGGGTCAAGTAATGTCTCTTTCCGGAAGAAGCTTTGAAGTATTCGTTCATATTACCTCATTTCCCACCCCCTACGGAGTAGGGGATCTTGGTCCTACAGCCTACCACCTAATCGAGATACTTAAGGAACTAGGTTTCAGGCACTGGCAAATACTCCCCTTACACTCAACCTCAGACGATAAAGGTAATTCACCCTATTCTTCTCCATCAACCTTTGCAGGAAATTATCTACTGGTATCTCCTCTTAAGTAGGTTGGGGAAGGCTTTGGGATTGCTGCGGTGATAGCTCTATGTATTTCTACTGAAGCTGAATACAGCAGGACTCCCTGTAATAGGGAACCCGTTAATTCTTCCTTTAATATATACAGCAGGGGCGATACCTTTCCAAACATGGCTCATTAAAAACTACTTTGATTCAATGCCTAGAAGTCTAGACGAAGCCGCCTTCATTGATGGGGCAAACTATATACTGGGGGGATTTCGCT
>CAZFVC010000033.1:0-10843 GCA_964522175.1 uncultured Desulfurococcaceae archaeon | reverse complement strand
GGGTGTTATATTTTCCTTCTATGTCGTTCCTATAAAGAGAACAGGCTCCCCAAGTGCCTCCGATATTATTGCTAAGGCCGTCGAGAAGGTTAAGAATGGGGCAGTTGATTTTGTAGTGACCCCTGCTTCAACAGTGTTTGAGGTAGAGAGCTTGAGGGAAGGGCTAGACATAATTGAGGAAGCCATTCAAGTTGCTAAAGAAAGCGGTGCAGTGAGGATAATTACAGAAATAAAGATCGATATGAGGTTTGATAAGGAACTTAAACTCCGCGAGATGCCCGAGAAAATCTATAGAAAGCTGGGCATGTAGGGCTACAGGAACTTCTTTTTCTTCAGCCTTATTGTCAGTACGCCATTCCTTAGTTCTATATTTTGCGGTTCTTTATTCACTCTTGAAGGAAGACTCACTTCTGCTAAAGGTCCCTTACTTTTTGAAATTATGAGAAGCCTATTGCCTTCCGTCACTATATCTAAGTCCTCGATACTTGATGAACCGACATCAGCAATTATTTCTAATGTGCTATCCCTATCCAGCACATCTACTGGAACCGATCTCCTAGATGTAGATTTAGGTGAATGTGTGAAGCCCGTACTTGGCTTAATCTCCCGGATAACTGGTTTGCCATCTGGAGAGATTGAGAAAGAGAATCCGAATATTTTCTCTCCACTCATGCTTCTTTTCTGTCCTGTTAGATCCACTCCCAGTAGATCCCTGAACATTTCTTGGAATTGTCTAACCAATAAAATGAATTCAGGGGGAAGACCTGTTTCATGTAGAAACTTGTTCAACTCGTCATCGGAAGGGAATTTATCGTCTTTATCTTTACCTTCTTTTCTAGCCATCTTCTTCATCTGTCTATAAGGCAGAGGAGCCTTTATACGTGTTTAGGGAAGGAATATAACACTAATTTATTTGGAATACAATAACCAATAAATAGGGGAAAATGACTCCACATGAGCTAGTTGCCGAGCTAGTTGTTCCTAAAATAAGGTCGCTCATAGCCTCTAGATTAATGGAGAAGGGAATGAGCCAGATAAAGATTGCTAAACTCTTGGGAGTTTCCCAACCTATGATTAGTAAGTATTTGAAGGAATCCAAAGATGAGGCTCTCGAGAAACTTTCAGGTATAGGTATCAGCAAAGATGAGATCGTTCCAGTACTCGGTATACTTGTTGATCTGCTGGTTCAAGGGAAATATGGAGAGTATCTCAGTGTTCTAACTTCCTACCTAAACTCCCTTCTCAGTAGGGGAGTCCTTTGCCAGTTCCACCGGAAGAGAGATCCCTACATTCCTCAGGAATGTGAAATATGCATGCAAGCCTTTCAATCCATTACTGACCCATTAGTGGAGGATGTTAGGAATGCTTATGAACTTCTCGCTATGCATCCCTTAATTCCTGCTCTAGTCCCTCAGGTAGGAATGAACATTGTTTCTTCTTTACCAAGTCCTAAATCAATAAACGATACAGTTGGATATAGTGGAAGGATTGTGAGAATAGGGAAAAGGATTCAGGCAGTAGGTATTCCCATTCGGGGAGGCAGTCAGCACACAGGAAAGGTCCTTCTCTCTATAGCCAGATTTCTTAAAGATGTTAGGGGTTGTGTGGTGATAAAATATAGTGAGGACTGCCTGGAAGGCTTTAAGAGGAGGAAGATGAAGGTAATTAAGTTAGGTCCTCATAAGTCAGAAGAAGAATTCTTCATAGAGCTTTCTAAGGAGGTTATGAAGGAGGAGTCCGCCGACGTAATAGCTGATTCAGGTGGCATGGGTATGGAGCCAGTGATTTATGTTCTTGGAAGCTCTGCCGTTGAGGCAGCTAAAAAAGTAATTTCTTGTCTAGATGAGTTATCTAAGTGATTTCCCTATTAAGGCCGCCACGCTGCCATATATTGCGCCGCTCACTAGAGCCCCTGCAAGCCATATCGCCATGACTTCAGGGGTTGCTATATCTCCCCAGAGAAGCACGTCTAAGGCTAGTGCAGGAAATGCCGCTAGAGCACCGCTGAGCGCTCCTTGAGCCACTCCCCACTTCCTATACCTGAACAATAGGTAAGCAATCTCAGATGCAGCGCCTTGTGCCAGACCATATATCAGATTGGTTACACCTCCCGCATTAGGAATAATTGTTTCTATTAAAGCAGCTAATGTCTCTCCTAGAAAACCTGACAATGGCTTTCTTATCAGGGAAGCAGCCAAAGGTGCAGCCATGAACCATATCCCGTAGGTAAGTAGCTTTGCTAGGACTGGTCCTCCCACAGCCTTGACAGCATAATAAACAGGCCAAGCAGCAAAGAATACTATTCCGAAAGCAACCGCCACTACTCCAAGTAATGCATAGTCCACACCGGTGTATCTCTTAGGGATTCTTTCCGACATGGGTATCCCTAAAGAATAATGAATTACTGATTAATAAATGTAAAAATAACTAGATTATAAATCTAATAAAGCGTGAGATAGTGAGATCATTATTTGTGCTGCTAAACATGAAATCAGGATAAAGTCTGGAAAATCGATACTTATCTCATGCCTAACTTTTCTAAGACTTAATCCTCGAAGCTCAGCAGCTATCCCCGCCCAAAGGGCTCTCTGAATTCCTAAACCAAGTAGAGGTATCAAGAGAGTTTTGAGATCCTTAGGTGTTACTGGGTAGCGCCTTAACCCCCTTTCTTTACGAGCTATAGAAAGTTCTGAGTAGTCCTTCTTCATCAGAGGAAGAAGCCTGAGACTATAAGCCATAGAGAAAGCGAATCCTGAAGGAATTCTTAACTCTTTCTCCAGCGACCTAACAAATTCCCTTAAATTAATAATCCCTAGGAAAAATATGCCCACTCCCGTAATCGCCAATAGGCGAAACGCAAGTACAAGTGAAGCCTCTACGGCTCCCTCCCTAATAACGATTGGCCCCCACTCCCACATAATTTCCCCGGTATTAGCGAAGAAGTATGCGTTAAGAAAAACACCCCAGAGGCTGAAGAAATACATTACAAGCACCCACCAATAACGCCTGCAACTAACTAAACACCCAGCCAATGCATTACCCAAAGCTACGACAGCCAATGCATTAACGTCTCTAAGGAAGAAAGCTATTCCAGTCACACCTACTGCATACACTAGTGCAATTGATGGGGAAGGTCTCCTCATTTTCTCCAATAACTAAATTATCAATATATTAATAAATAATTAATTAACTAAACATCAATTAATTACATGGTTTACAAACTCTGGAGGGAAGTTAAGGAAATGGGGAAAGAAGTGATTGAAGTTTTTGATAAGCATGCGGAGGATTATGATAGGTGGTATGAGAAACACATCTCACTTTTCGAGTCTGAGGTTGAAGTCGCAAGAAGCTTCAGATGTTCCACCTCTATAGAAATAGGTGCGGGTACAGGGAGATTTGCGAAGAAACTGAAAGTTAATGCAGGAATAGAGCCTAGCCTAAGAATGATTGAAGAGTTTAAGGATGGAATAGATATGATTGGAGGATATGGCGAGTATCTACCAGTTAGGAGTAATTCTGTTGAATGCGCTTATTTAATCGTTACTTTATGTTTTGTTGATGATCCTCTACCTGTTTTAAAAGAAGCTGCCAGGGTGTCTGAAAGAGTGATTGCCTGCATAGTCCCAAGAGACTCTCGTTGGGGATCGTACTACATTGAACTCGGACAAATGGGACATACATTCTATAGTAATGCTAAGTTCTATTCAGTGGGGGAGATCCTTAACCTAGCTAGGAAGGTGGGGCTCAAGTATTGTAGAAGTATAGCCTCACTCTCATATTCCCCGAAGAGTAGGGAAATGTTTGAGCTTCCTAAAGAGATAAGTCCTGAAGACGCATCCTCTTACGGTTTTGTTTGCTTGGAATTAAGTCATCGTTGTTGAACTAGTAAAGCCCAGCAATAGCCTCTAACTTCTCCGCTACCTTTACGAGATCATTGCTTTCCTTAACAGTCCCGCCCTCAATCAGTAAAATTCTATGGGCAAGTTCTATCACTATCCTTGGATCATGAGTAGAAATTAGGAATGAGGTTCCTGAGTCCCTAAGCCTAGTTATTAAGGTCTTCAGCTGCTGGAAAAGGGCAAAGTCCAGCCCAACAGAGGGCTCATCCAGCAACATGAGAGAGGGTGCGTATCCCCATGCCACCACTAGGCTTAGCCACCTTCTCTGACCAAGGCTTAACTTATGAGGAGATTGATTTAACAAGTCCTTAACCCATGGAAACATGCCCGCAAGCTCCCCATAACTTCTGTTTACGGCAGAAAGCATTAGCTCTTCTTCAACAGTGGATGACACAAAAAGGTAGTCAGGATGCTGAGGAACATAGAATATTTCCTTGAATATATGCTTCTTAATTTCATCCCATCTTTTTCCCTTCACAATAATCTCGCCTTCAAGAGGTTTCAATGCCCCCACCAAAGTCTTTAAAAGAGTAGTTTTTCCGCTACCATTAGGTCCTACCAAAGCAACGATTTCTCCTGATCTAATCTCGAAGTTAACTCTTCGGAGAAGAACTGATTCATTATATCCTACAGATAAATCCCTGACCTCAAGAATTTTCTCTCTGGATCCATTTGCCAATGAGAGGGAGTCTCTTCTACGAATACTAACATCCACGCTGGAGGACTGTAGAAATGACAAAACTTCCTGAGTAATCTCATCTTTGGTCCATTCCTTTAATATTTTCCCGTCCTTAATTAGGAAAACCTTATCAATAATATCCAAGAAATACTTGGCCTTATGTTCAATAATCACACCCGATGTCCCCTTTTTCTTGAGGTCTAGAATATAGCGCTTAATTTCCCTAATACCCCAAGGATCAACAGAGGCCGTTGGCTCATCTAGGAAAACTATCTTAGGGTCATGAACTATGGCAGTCGCGAAGGTGAGCCTTCTTTTCTCCCCGCCTGAAAGATTTTCCACATGAAGATTTGCTTTCTCTAGGAGACCGAACTCCTTCAGAATTGCACGGGCCCTCCTCTCAATCCCGTCCTCTGGAAAACCTAGATTTTCTAGAGTGAAGGATATCTCATCTAACGGTGTAGGCATTGATATCTGTTTGTCTGGGTCCTGAAGAACAACGCCTATCTCCTTAGGAATTTTAAGGAAATCATCAGGATCTAATGGATTTATTCTGCCTATCCTTGCCTCTCCATTCACCCACCCGTTAAGAAGATTTGACAGCACCCCCGTTACTGCCAATAATAAAGTAGTTTTTCCACATCCTGAAGGACCAACTAGTAGGGCTAATTCACCTTCATCAAGGGACAGATTACACCCCTTCAGAATAGGGATACCTCTTTTATATCCTGCAGAATCGAGCTTCACACTAAGGTTCTTAGCCAGTATTGCGCCAGAAGTTTTTAGCATGGCCTCTGCCATCTCGTCATCACTACCACTTTAATTATTGATTAGCTATGAATAAAATTAAGCTTAAATTAACAGGTGCAAGAGATTGAAGGGCTCATGAACCTTGCAATAATCGTGCTGGGCCTAGGGCTTGCTTTCTACATAGCGTGGTCTATTGGTTCTAATGACGCGGCGAATCCAACAAACACTGCGGTAGGCTCAGGTGCCTTAACGCTTAATAAAGCTCTCCTCCTCTTCGCTTTCTTCAGTTTCATAGGTGCTCTCCTTCAAGGATGGATGGTAATTAAGACTTTCGGAAAAGGAATTGCGGAAATACCAACGATTTATGATGCAGTACTAGCTTCCGCAGCTACAGCCTTCTGGATCACCTTCTCATCCTACAAGGGAATACCAATCTCTACTTCACAGTCCTCCGTAGGTGCTGTGCTGGGTATAGGATTATTTCACAGCTACATAGCCGCAACACATAACACCATAAATTGGGGAGTGCTTATCAAGGTGTTTCTTTCATGGGTTATTTCACCGGCTGGGGCACTTATCCTAGCCGCGTTCTTTTATTATTCATTCACTAGGTTAAGTGCGGGTTTTACTAAGAGAGGATGGAACGCGACAAGAATATTTAGGTGGATACTTATAGCTACCCTTGCGGGATCGGCGTATGCTTTTGGGAGCAATGATGTTGGCAACGCCACCGGCGTTTACGTCACTGTAATTTCATCTGCTGGAAATGAAGTTGAATTCAATTATGTGACGGCATTAGGGCTTGCTGCTCTGGGTGCTGCAGGAATAATGCTTGGAGGATTTACCTTCGGGAGAAGAGTGATAAAAACAATAGCTTTTGGACTTACAAAGCTCGACTACATTACAGGTTCAGCTGCTGGAGCCGCAAACGCTCTCACTGTGTGGCTATTCACCACCGTTCCTGCAATATTATTCGGTTTCGGAATGCCTATCTCCACAACTCATGCATCAGTTTCCGCAATACTTGGTGTGGGCCTCATAAGGCACGGGAGACATGGGGTTGACTGGAGACTTTTCGGAAAAATACTGGTGACTTGGCTAGCCACAGTTCCCGCTGCAGCGACGCTAACACTTCTTGGAAGAGCTCTTTTATATTTCTTAACAGGTATTTAGGTGAGAATCTTGGGTGCACCAACCTGGTCTTGGATAGGGAAACAAATCGAGCAGGAAGTGATTGAAAAGGCCATTAAACATATGTCCAAAATCTCGGAGGTTGCGGAACTCTCCAAAAAACTCATGGAGGCGCTTCACCAGAGAAACTCTGAAGAAGTGGCAAGAACGTTCCAGGACGTGGACCACTTCGAAGAAGAGGCAGACAATATAAAGAGGGAGGCATTTAAGGAACTTAGCGAAGGGTTTATACATCCTATTGATAGGGAAGAACTCATTAGATTAATACTCACAGGAGATGATATTGCTGCCTACCTGAAGGGGGCTTCACGAAGAGCAACAATGGCGAACCCGAAGGAGCTGGATGAAGAAGTTCTTAAGTATGCAGTTACCATGAGTTCCAGAATAAGCGAAGCGACCAAACTCTTGAAGGAAGCTATAAGCATAATGAACACGAACCCGAAGAAGGCATTGGAACTAGCAGATAAGGTGGAGAGGATTGAGGAAGAGGTTGATGACATAAGAGCCGATGCCTTAGCTAGAGTCTTCCAATTCTGCGATGGGTCAAAGCCTTCTGCATGCCTAATAAGTAAGGAAATAATCGACTCACTGGAAAATTCAGCCGATAAATGCGAAGATGTGGCGGACGTAATTAGAAGTATAGCATTGATGCATCTATAGCATTAAAACCTCCGCAATAAATAAGCCGCGGTAGTCTAAGGATGGAGAAATACGTCCTAGTTACAGGCGGGGATAGAGGAATAGGAAGAGCTATTGTACTGAAGTTTGCGGAAGAAGGATACACAATAGCCTTCACCTACCTCAGAAAGGAAGATAAAGCTAAGGAAACAGCGGAGAAGGCGTCTTCCTTAGGTGCTGAAGCTTTCTACTTACAAATGGACGTCTCAAATGAAAATAGCGTGGTTAGAGGCTACAGCATAGTTTCCAAGCTCTTCCCTAAGCTGGATGTGCTTGTGAATAATGCTGGAATAATACTGTTCAAGGCATTTGAGGAAATCTCCGCTGAGGAATGGAGGAAAGTAATGGATGTAAACGTATTCGGGCCCTTCATGGTGACCAAGACCTTCCTCCCTCTACTTAAGAAAGCTGGAAAAGCAACAATAATTAATGTGGCCTCCATAGCTGGAGAAACAGGAAATGTGGTGGCTTCCGTCGCCTACTCCGCATCCAAATCCGCGGTAATAGGGCTAACAAAAAGGCTCGCGGTTGAGCTTGCGCCCAACATAAGGGTGAATGCTGTCTCGCCAAGCTTCGTAGATACTGAAATGGTTCACTCATTCATTGATACGCCGGAAAAGAGAGAGCAAGTAAAGTCTCTACACCCCTTAAACGACATAGCAACTCCTGAAGATGTCGCCAATGCTGTGTTTTTCCTAGCCTCTGAGAAGGCCAGATACATAACGGGCCATGTTCTACGCATAAACGGCGGCAGGCTGACCTAGCCCTTCTAGCACTATAATCTTATAGGCAGATCATCAGACTCAAGAACAATGCATCTATCATTAGGTCTATAAAACATTGACATAGCCTTAATCGCCACCCCAACATCTCTGGCTCTCTTCAATAGATTCCTTATTTCTGGATCTCCCTCATCATAGGGTGTAAAGTAGGACGCGCTACGGAAACCAGCTATGAAAAGAATCATAGCTCTCCTGCCCTCAGCAGCTAAAGAAGTAAGTTCTTCGATATGTCTCCTTCCCCGAAGGGATGGGCAGTCAGGATACATAGCCTCATTATTAGGGCCTCTGAGGACTGCGCTCTTAATCTCTAAGTATAAAGGCTCTTCCTTGCATTTGAGGAGATAGTCAAGCCTCGACTTATTTACCTTAGGATTCCTGCCAACTATTTTGCACCCCCTTAACCAAGCAAAGTACTTCTTCTCTACCCCAGCCTTAAATGCGTCTTCCTGAAACCTAGTATCTATTAGTGAGCCTACAGACCCATCCCTCACTGCGAAAAGTCTGTAGCTAGTTCTTCGATCTGGGTTATTAGGGAAGCAGAACCCCCGTGCCCCCATATAGATGAGGTCTTTCAGTCTTCCTGTATTCGTGATGAAGGCCCTGTGTAATCTGCCCTTAACCTTGACCTCTACCGTGAATCTGTTAGTTCTTCCAATTAATTCGCAATCAATGTGGGGATTACTGAAGCATAGCAACTTACGAATTCCTGATCACCTCTCCTATATCGATTTGCCACTTCCTACCTCCATCCGGGGCTCACTTAATTGAGCAGTGCTTCTCCTGAAAACCACGTATGGAATCAGACACATCGGGGTTAAGGCGATATAGAGCGGGATTTCCCAGAGACTCATGAGTGATTCTTGACCCATATAATTCAGGTAGAGCCCCGAGAACAGGTTTATGCCGGAATGCACTACGGCCATGAAGAGGTAACCCTTCAACCCTTCCCCTCTAGAAGCATAGACAGCGAGTGAAGCCGTGGAAAATACATGGAAGATGAGTGTGATGAGTCTCTCATACGCAGGATATAGAGAATAGGCTATGTCAATAGGCTCTCTAATCCATAACCCAACTACCTGAGCCAGAACCACATAGATAACCTCAGCAATCCCGAAGCCGAACCCAATCCATATTGCACTAATCACAGAACCTCTTCTAGCGACAATATATTTGAATCCTTCCTGAACAAATCCTGTCAGACCAAGAGCATAAACAAGAATCGTTAGCTCAGCAGCCTGCCCCACCCCTCCTTTAAGAATGAGTCTAGGAAGAACCTGGAGAGGAGTCTGAACAACTACGGATAAAAGCATGACCCCTCCGCCTAAAATAATGCTTAAACCAATAATCCTGCCCTTCGTGAATCTCCTAAGAAGAAAGAAAGGTAGTATACCTCCAATTAGTAGAGTTACGGATGGATAAACTATTAAGTCAACCCTCACTGAGCATCCAGGCCTCCATCAATATTAATTAAACAACCACAATTAAACCATTCCGGCACAGATTTAACTATCAACGTGGTGCACTTATTATACACGGTAAGTAATAAAAGGAGCCAGATACATACACTACGGTATGATCGCTGATTTCCTAACGGGGCTAATCGTAGGTGCAGTAATGATTGCATCTTCAGGGACCCTAGAGGCTGTAATGAAGGAGTTAATTACGGAAAGCATTAACGGCCAGCTATCGCCTGAGGAAGTTAATAAAACCGTAGAGACAGTTCTTCAAATCTTCAACGTAATGATCTATGTCTCCCGTTTGTCTCTATCGCTTCATTCTATTTAGGATTATATCATATTGTGTCTGCGGTAGGGACTTCCACCTCGCCCATAACCCTACCAAGAGGGTTATGGGGACATGGGTGGCGTTCGAGGCCAACGGCACGGGCCTCACATCTAAGGGAATGGTTCCTTCCAGGCTTAACATCCTAGCAATACTGGTATTCCTATCCGGGGTTAATGGTCCATGGAAGAAATTAAGTGAGTAAAATCTAGAAGCTTATTGAAATTTGCATGAAATACCTAAGTTTTACACTTAAGATAAAAATCTTTACCTACCTAGGTTTTTAAGAAGTTCTATAGCTACACCTGCATGTAATGCCGTTCCTATCCATAGTACGTCTTCATCCACATTGAACCTAGGGCTATGGTGAGGATATATGATTCCTTTATTCTCGTTTCTTATGCCTAAGAACGCGTAGGCTGATGGTGCAATCTTCCTGTAGAACGAGAAGTCTTCAGCTCCCATAGTTATTTTCGGTGTCACAACCTCTGTAATATCTGAGGCTACTCTCTGGACAATCTTTACTACATCAGGATCATTTATAGTTGGAGGTATGTATTTCTCGCTGAACCTTATGATTCCCTTACATCGGCTTGACTCGGCTTCCTTAAGGGCGATTTCTTCCATTCTTTCCTTAATGTGTTTTCTTATTTTCTCGCTAAATGTTCTGAGTGTCCCATCCATTTCTACAGATTCAGGAATTACGTTGCTTGCTGTACCTGCCTTTATTTTCGTTACGCTTAGAACAGCTGTTTCATAGGCAGGGACCTCTCTCGGAATTATCATATTGAGGGCTAGGACAGTGCGACAGGCGACAGGTATAGGGTCAATGGCTTCATGGGGAACGGCCCCATGACCTCCTTTACCCTTGATAGTAATTTTGAAGGCCTCTGCCCCAGCCATCACCGGCCCTTCTTTGATTCCCACAACTCCAGACGGTAGTGAAGACCACACATGCAGTCCGAAGAATGTCTGGACATCATCTACCTTTCCTGATTCCACTATTTTCTTGGCTCCTAAACCCCCTTCCTCTGCTGGTTGGAATATTAGTTTGATTGTTCCTTTTGGTTTGTTTTTTATTT
>CAZFVC010000032.1:0-10883 GCA_964522175.1 uncultured Desulfurococcaceae archaeon | reverse complement strand
ATTCATGAATAGCTTGTATCCCTTCTCTGCAAGCTCTTTCAGTACTTCCCTTATTCTCTCCTTCTTCACGTTAGTGACGCGTATTCTCAAATCCTCATACTCTTCCGAGCATTTATCGTAAGTCTCCTCAAACTTGTAGGTGATCTTGATCTCAGCATTCTTCATTTTCTCCTCATATTCCTTAGCCCACTCTCTCTCCAGCTCCTCCCATTTCCTTATCTTTTCGTAAGCATCAGGAAGAATCGGGTCTCCTTTATGTTCTGGAGGGGTCTTAGCCACCTTATCATATAAATCAACTATCACGCTAAACCAGTCGTCTGCTAAAGGCATACATCCAGGGATCCACCCAGAAACTTTCACGAAGTCGTCCAGCCGCTTATAGGTAGCGTAAGAGTCCCAGTAAAGGCCTCCCGTGGCTGTACAGTTACATCCAGCAACCACATACTTAGGATTAGGCATCTGCCGATACACACGAAGGAAAAGCTTCACAGATTTCTTAGTGAGGTAACCCATTCCAGCATAGAAATCTGACTGCCTCGGAGTGGGCGTGGGCATATATCCATATCTTTCCCAGTCCAAGGGTGATGTAACAACTGGAGGGAACTCTACGGCTCCACAGGCAGAACAGTAATGAACAAGCCATAGGGATTTCCCACGAGACCATGAAATTATTTTCTTGAATATGGAACTCATCTCACCCACCCCACAAATTTAGAACCGATTCAATGTATGCGTTTCTTCCCCCAATTAGGCTCTCACCGGCCGGATAAATAACATGATTGGAAATGAGCCAGTACGCCACACCAGAAACTAGGACACCTATAGCGAAGAGTAGAACAAGAGTTTTCAGGTAGGTCGGAGCTGGTGAAGCCGATTTACCTGGCAGAAGGTATGTCGGATATATCACTCGCAGAAATCCTGCTAAAGAGAGCGCTGAGCCAAGCAACATAATCAGGAGTATGAAAGCGCTTTGAGGGGAGAACTGCCAAGTTCCTAAATACAGGACATTGCCGTAAAGCTGGAATTTTGCCTGGAAGAGAATTGTCGGTGGGATGCCGACTACTGCTGCAGCACCTATTAGGAAGCCTGCAAATATTGCTGGATTGTTCCTGAAGGCGCCCTTAACTTCATTTATACTGCTAGTTCCTAACGATCTTGAAACCCATCCGGCGGAAAGGAAGAGTGTGGGTTTCACTATTGCATGTGCAAGAATGTAACCTAGAGCTATATAGATCCCGGTAGGACCTAGCGATAGTGCAACAGCCATGTACCCAACATCAAGTATGGTGCTGTAAGCAATAACCTTCATAATGTCCTTAGAGTAAATCATTCCTATTCCTCCTATGATCACTGATATCAATCCAAGCACTAGAAGAGTTACAGATGCCTCTAATGTAAAACCACTCATCACTATGTAGAAAAGCCTCATCATCACGTAAATAGCTACACCCTCGGAAAGAGCTGCCATTAAGGCACCCACTGTGGGCGGAGCTTTAGAGTACGCGTCAGGAAGCCAGAAATGTATAGGTACGAGTGCAGCTTCAGCTATTAAAGTCCATAAGGTAATCATGAAGATGTAGGATGTAGCTTGATACGGATTTAATGCTCTTCCAAGGGAAGCCATCATTCCAGAAATTATCGCTCCTCCTTGAGCAATATTCAAAGTTCCTAAGGCATTGTAGTACATCACAGCCGTAAGGAAGAATACCATTCCGGCTGCAGTACCAACCATAGCGTACTTGAAAGCCGCCTTAATAGAGCTAGGAGATCTAGGTGATGCTATGAGGAAATAGGCCGAAATAAGTGTGACCTCCATCATGACGAACATATTGAAAATATCGCCAGTGTAAACAACGCCAAGCATACCTGCTTCAAGACCAAGCATGGCAGAGTAGAAGTACTCCTTATCGTCCACAAAGTGCTTGGATAGTGGTGTGATTAACAGGAACAGCGTGGATATGAGTATGCCCATGAAGGCTCCCAAGAAGTCAACAATATAAGTTATTCCGAAGGGAGGAGGAAATGCTGCGAATGTGTAGGTAATTACTCCCTTCTGCATAACTTGAAGAAGAGTATAGACAGATAGACCGAAAACAACGAGCTGGATAAGAGTAGCTGTAGCCTTCGTTACTCCTCGTGAAATCTTAGCCAAACCAAATACAGGGATTATGAATGCGATAAGCATTAGTAAATAAGGCGATAAGGCTGCCGCTAGCGCTTCTTGGGATGCTGGCATCGTATCTGCCCCTTGATTTAGACTTGGCTCAATTTTTAAGCTTTTAACGCCGTGTATAAGCAGTTTTGAGGCATCTAATATTTATTTAATTAGAGACCTAACATTTTTAAATCAATAATAGGAATGCCCCACAACTAAGATAATAATCCAAAGTAGTTAATAATGGCTACCCCTATTATCCCTGTAAGGCTTATCAATACATTATCATCGATCGGCTTGAACTCGAAATGCTCAACTATGGAAGCGACTCCAGCTAGAAGGATACCCCAGCTACCCAGAAGAACATATCCAATAGGTGCTGTAACAGCAAACATTGCTAGGTTTCCCCACCAAGACTTAGTCCTTCTCTGGAACAGCATATTTCTCGTGAATCCCGTGGCTGCATCCCCGAAGGCCATAAAGGTTATCGGAACCAATGCATAAAGAGGATCCCCTAGAAGCAACCAGGTAGCCAATATAGATACTCCCCACATCACACAGAAATTTACCTCAAACATGTTTTCTTCAACCTGGAACCATAGCATAAGTTTCCCTCTATAATGAGGTATCCAAATAGAGATTGCTAGAACCATTGCCAAGGAAAACGGAATTAGGGGAGAAGAAAAAACGAATGGCGTAAGGATGGCTATAACACCTCCAGCCAAAACATGAATTATTTTTCTGTTATAGTAAACAGCCACATTATGCTTAACACCTCTCTCGATCATTCTAGCGTAAAGAAACTTAGTGCCTATAACCACGGCATACACATATCCGAGAAGAGAAATCCCCAAGATAAGCTCAAGGAGAGGATCCTCCGGCAGCAGGTACCAGTGCGTAGAAATCGGCATTTCTTGAACTACCATATATTTCTATTCCAGGGGAAATAATAATTAATACTTCCTCGCATAATCTCCATACCTGCTGGGGTAGGAATGAGCGGGGGAGGATGGAAACGCGGATTCGTAGTGCTTCTCGCCGGCTATGTACTAGTGTATATACATAGGATAGTTACTGGTGTTCTCAAACCTGAATTCACGGTAATTGCTTTGAAATACGGTTGGGACTCCACAATCTTTATGTCACTTTCTTCGTCGGCATACTTCTATGCGTATGCAGCTATGCAGCTCCCTGGAGGAGTGTTCGCAGATGCCTTAGGAATGAAAAAGTATGCTGCGCTTTCGTTAGCACTCATTACTGGAGGAACAGCATTAATGATTCTTGAGGTCCCCACAGCCGTCATAATAGGGAGGCTCTTAATTGGAGGAGGAGCTACTGCTATGTTCATATGTATACAGAGGTTCATCGGCATCAGGCTCACCCATTCCTTAGGAGGGAGAGCAACCGGGATTGCGCTAATGGTAGGGAACGTAGGCGCCTTGCTTGCTACCTCTCCTTCACGCTATGCAGTTAACGTAATGGGTTTCCATGGGTACTTAGTTATGTTAGGATCTCTGACAGCCATAGTAGGCATCCTCTCCTACATTAACCTCAAAGACAGGGGCATGGAGGGTATTAGAGTCACTGAGTCCTTAAAGAAAATCTTTATTCAGTTAAGCCAAGTAGTAAGGAATACTCACTCATTGGCTTTAGCATACTCTCTTGCAGCCACTTATGCTACGATCGTGGCTTTCCAATCATTCTGGGGGCATGAATACTACACTGAGGTCTTTGGTGCGGATGAGAACGCTTCTGCAAATTACCTCCTCATGGTGGCTATGAGTTTCATAGTTTCTACACTCATAGCTGGCTGGATAACAGATAAAGTCATTGGCAGACGGAAGCCTGTCTTAATACTGAATTCCGTACTCCACTTCGTTTCCTGGGCTGTAATGCTCCTACCAATCTATTATCCTCTGAGAGCATCCTATGTGCTTGGGCTTGGGGCATCAATCCTTCTTGGTTTCGCCGCAGGTTTTCACATAGTTATACCTCCTATGGCGAGAGAACTCTATAAAAAGGAATTCTCCGGAACTACTTTCGCGTTCGTTAATCTAGCCGGTTTCATAGCTATAGCTATTTATCAGTCATTAGGTGTGGCAGTGGCTATAGAGGGAATTATTGCTTTATTTACCTTACTCTCCCTCCTCTCAATTGCTGCATCTATACTAACTAAAGAGACACTAACCTAATACAGCGTGCTTATTAGTTGAATTAAGCCAGTTATTAGTAGTTGATGTATCATTGAGTTTAATGAGACTTAGCGATAGTGAGCTTACGGTCTGGGTAAAGAACCAATTGGAAAGCCTAGGTATCCGTAAGACTAAAGTTGTCATTACGTCCCATCTCCCTGGGATAGCGGCAATACCCTTACTGAACACGATAATGATATCCAAACGCATACTTCCTTTCATAAATGCGGAAGATTTGAAAGCTATCCTGGCTCACGAAGCCTATCACTTGAGTAGCCGATATGAACGAAAAAGACTAATCAGGAACTCCATGCTCTCACTAGCTGCGTATTTAATTCTCATAGACATCTTCCTACTTATGAGTCTCCCCTACTTCATGCTGATAACCTTCCTCCTACCCGACGCTCTGCCTCCACTTCCTACTGCAGGACTATTAGGGGTATCTATACTTTTCTTTCTTGCGACATTACTTCTCTCTATTAGAGTGTCCAGAAGAATTATTTCGAGATTAATGAAGTATATCCCATTTGGTGTGGAGGAGATGGAGGCAAATGAGTTTGCCTCGAGAATTGTTGGTAGAGACAATTACTGGAAAGCAGTGGCTAGCTACTCTATAGCTTTAAGGAGAGCTGCGGAAGGGAAGAAGCTCCTCAAATTCTTCTGGATGAATTCATTACTTCTCAATGAGGCGGTGAATCCTCATCCCACCCCGACCGAGGTGGGTGAGAAAGCTTGAGTCTTCCTGAGAAAGGGAGAATACTTCCAAGAGAGTTTTACAGTAGGGCGACTGAGCATGTCGCTAGGGACCTTCTTGGGAAGATCCTTATTCGCAGGGTAGGTAGGAAACTTCTCGGCGGAATAATAGTTGAGACTGAAGCCTACTTCGGTTCCGAGGATCCTGCTTCTAGAGCTAAGAGGGGAGGTGATTTAAAGAGAACCCTATACGGTGAGGTGGGTGTTGCTTTAGTTTATGGTATTCATACACACTGGATGCTTAACACCGTTGCACATCTCGAAGGGAAAGGAGGGGCTGTTCTTATCAGGGCTATTCAGCCCATACTGGGTATTGATGAGATGATGAAAATCAGGGGGTGCAACAATATTTATATGGTTGCGTCAGGGCCTGGAAGACTTACGAAGGCTTTACGAATAGATAAAAGATTCCATAAAAAACCGCTGTATGTTAAGCGTCACGGCTTATGGATAGAGGACAGAGGGATAGAAATTCAAGACTCTCAAATAGCTAGAGACGCACGGATAGGAGTTTCGGAAGATCTGGACGAGCCATACAGGTTCCTCCTGAAGGACTCTCCCTACGTATCCCGACCGCCTAAAAAGAAATAGCTATTTCGTCTTAATGAAAATAATTAATGGTCCTTGAATTGAGCAGGAAGTTTGGGGTTTACCTCCCTGAGGACGTGGTGAAAGACTTAGAGATCTGTATGGCGAGCATGGAGATAAAGAGTAAGTCCGCACTCGTTAGAGAGGCATTAAAGCTCTTCATTAATGAGCACCGATGGAAGGCCGGGAAGGAAGCAGTTGGTGTTATAGGAGTTATTTATAATCACCATGCTAAAGACGCGGATAAGAAACTGACTGATGTACAGCATTCATATCTCGACATAGTGATAGCTACCATGCACGTGCATCTAGACGAGGAGAAGTGTATGCTGGCAATCATTGTGAGAGGAAATACTGACCGAATTAAGAAGCTTATTGGCGGTTTAAGCTCAATTAAGGGAGTTGAGGTCACTCGACCACTACTTCTCGCCACAGACTAGGTTTTGTTGAAGCAAAGCATCTTTCTCGATGACGTGACGCTTGTTTTGAACTGGCCTGAAGAATAGAGGAGTCATTACCCCACTCTTTGCGAGTAACTCCACATTACTCCATACATCAATATCTTCTGTTACTATTCTCCCGTCAACCATAAGAGCAACCCGGGTAACCAATTCTGGAATCCAGGGCAATGATGAGGATGTGATTAAGACATTTTTCTTAGTTCTTCTCCATTTCTTAATTGCTTTCATTAACCTGCAGAATAGCTGTGTTGAGAGCCCTAGAAATGGCTCATCAAGCAGAATTATCCCAGGATCATGTATAGTTGAGGCAGCTATAGAAACCATTTTTCTGTATCCAAAGCTTAGAGAAGTAGGTGGCTTTTCCAGGTAGTGAAGAAGCCCGAAATCTTCCGCAACTTTCTGAACCTTATGATTAATTTCCGATGGTTTTAATCCTAGTTGCTTAAGAGAGTAGCTAAGCTCATCTCTCACTGTCGGAGAGAATAGTTGATCGTCTGGATTCTGCATAGCTACGCCTAGCTTTTTCCTAAGTGCGACATCATCGGGGTTGGTTGCTTCACCATAGATAACTACCTCACCTCTGGTAGGTGGGAGAAGGGCTCCAGCAACTAAAACAAGAGTAGTTTTCCCTGCTCCATTACCTCCTAAAACTAGGAGAATTTCTCCTTCGGTTAAATTCAGAGACACGCCTTTCAATGCATAATTCTCACTTTCTCGATACCGAAACCACACATTCCTCAAAACTAAGGTTTCATTCATGCTATTCCACCTAGGAAGGCTGCAACCGAAGTTGCAACTATTAAAAGTGCATCACTAACCGTAAACATGCATTTATCCCTAACTCGTGAATTATCCCCACCAAAAACACGTGTCTTCATTCCGATATGTAACCTCTCCTGTCTTCTAATAGTGGCTATTAAGAGTTCACCAATAGCTGTCGAGCTTGACCTCACTTCAGTCCAAAAACCTTTTCGGAATGTTCTGGCTTCCCTAGCCAGAAGAAGTCTGGAGAAAAGTTGTACTGTGGGGGGTATGGATATAATAAGGATGGTTAGGAGGGAGGCTTTATTTCTTGATAAACCAAGAGTAGTCAAAGCACGAAGTACTCCATTCCACGTAAGATAGCTTGCAGAAAGAATCATTACTGCGGCTGGGCATACCCCTCTAGTTATTTGAGTGATATATTGAGATAGTGTGGAGTCATTAATCGAAGGAAAAGGGAAAACTAGGTAAGGTAGCATCATGACCGCAATAAATAATGAAATTACCCCGAGTAACCCCAGGAATTCCTTAAGATCTATGCGTAGGAAGTATGCTACTCCGACACAAAAAATCAGAAGTGCAGTATTTTCCTTTATACCGAACCATAAAGCAGAACTGAAAGAAAGTATGAGTGCTGACATAAGAACCGAGGCTGGGCTGAAAAACCATTCGGTTCTAACATAATTAATTCTGGATAATTCTTTCCCGGCCTTATGCAGCAGTCTATAGGCAAGCATAGTATCACTTTGCTTTACCTAAGGCATATACAGCCAGCTTGAGCACTAAATACACTAAGACCGCTCCAAGAATTCCTGCTACTATGTAGCCCAGAGTAGTGGGCATTCCAGGAATGCTATAGTCTGTGAAGGGGGTCCAATCAAGCTCTTCAGTAGTGTCTTTAAGTCCTAAGCTTTCAGCAGCTATATCCAAAGGTTCGTGGTAACCCACAGCATCGGCAAGTATTACACCGAATACTGGGCTTATGAGTAGGAGAGCAATTATGAGAATTGTCGCTTTACTAAGCCTCATTTTTGATCACCCCAAAGCCATAAGTCAGGCGCCTTCGTGGCTATATAGGATGCTGCTCCCCCCGTAATTATTCCTTCAATAATACCGAGGACACCGTGCCAACCCCCCATGACAGGCACAGTTATTGTCACCCCTAATGGGAAGGCCGGAGAAAGCCCTATCTCAATCCCTGCCGCCACACCTGCTAAGAATATGCTGAGCCAGCCAGCAAGTATCCCCGAAATCAGCACTCCACCTTTCCTATTTTTAAGAGCTGCTAAACTTACCTTAAACACTAAATACCCAACCAGTGGAGCGATGACGGCCATGTTAAGAAGGTTAGCACCTAAAGCTGTAATTCCTCCATCATGGAACACTAAACACTGTACAGTAACGACTGCAGCCATTGTTAAACAGCCTATGTATGGCCCTAGAAGAATCGCTGCTAATGCTCCGCCCACGAAATGTAGGCTGGTTCCTCCAGGAAGCGGCCAATTAAGCATTTGAGCCACAAATATCCCTGCCCCGACTACTCCCACGAGCCCTGAGATTCTCCCAATATCGCTAGTGAGCTTACCTCTTTTACCTGCAAACACTATGTAACCTAATGAAGCGATATATGTTCCTGCAACCCATACAGGATCCAGGAAGCCGTCGGGTATGTGCATATGTACACCAATTTCCATTAAAAGGTGCACCTTAAAAATATATGTATTTATAAAAACTGAGGGGTTTAAACCGTTCTTACCAGGTTACGCGAGTTATTGCCAACTCACGGGAGATTCTCTCCAGCTCTAACCAGTCTTCACGCTTTAGGAACCATGCATCGTTTCCAGCTTCGGCATTTGACTCCACATGCTGAACCGATTTTGCCCCTGGAATAGCTATGACTGTGTCAGATGACTGAAGAATCCATTTAAGCGCTATCTGTGCGGGGGACTTTCCGTATCTTTCTGCAATAGTCTTTAGCTTAGTAACGATAGTTTCATATATGTTGTTAAAGTTGCCAGGATGGAAGAGTGGATTATCCCTCCTAACGTCTTCAAATTGAGGAACGTTTTCGGGGGTATATTTTCCCGTGAGTATCCCTTGGGCTAGTGGAGACCATGCAATGATCGTTAGTCCCTCCTGTTCGGCGTAAGGAATTATTTCCTTCTCCGCCTCCCTCTCAACCAAGTTATACCTAACTTGGTTACTCACTATGTCTTCCCTCGCCAAACAACTCCTGGCAGACTCCGTCAATTCTGGGGCGAAATTGCTGAGGCCTATCATCTTCACCATCCCTAAATCAACGAGCTTCTCGAGTGCCCGCATGTATTCACAAGTTGGTATGTTATGCCAGCATGGCGGCCAATGCACCTGCATCAAATCTATTGAATCCACTTGCAGACGCTTCAAAGACCTAGAGACAGCTTTAAACACATCTCCATAGGCTAGGAACTGGCCCGGAATCTTCGTCGCTATAACGAAGTGCTCCCTCAACCCTAACTCCTTGAGGGCCTTCCCCACAAACTCTTCACTCATTCCATGTCCGTAAACCTCGGCCGTGTCTATGAAGTCCATTCCTACTTCAGCCGCCTTCGAAATTATCTCCTTTGCCGCCTCATAGGACGTTACTCCCCAAGCCTCACTAAACTGCCAGGTTCCCAACCCAATTACTGAAACTTCTATCCCTGACCAACCAAGCTCCCTTTTCTCCATAACCATAGTGAATCCCCTAGAATATTCACTACGCGGAAAATAAAGAGAAAAACTTCTTCTCTATACTCAACGACTCAACTGTTCCTGTATAGTCGTTAACTGAGCATAGAAAGCTTAACTTCCCTACATTATCTATCCCCATAACAGACTTCAGAAGGACTTCTCCCTTAATAATCCATACACCTTTCTCTTGATTAAACATAACATCCAATACCTTGACTCTAAGATCCCTACCTGTCTCTCGCTGGATTTTCTTGGCTAATGTTTTTACACAAACATTGATCGCGGAAGATTCATGATATAGAGAGTCACTCAATATTCATCCATTATATAATTCTCGTGGGTACTTAATTAACTGGCCAGATTACCCAAGGAGAGTATCCAGAGACAGCATTAGGAGGAATCCAAGTAGGAACCCCAGTGTGGCCTCTCCTTCGAACCCGTGCCTATGAGTCTCAGGGATTACCTCATGGCTCACCACGTAAACCATAGCACCTGCAGCAAAGGACAGTATGTAGGGAAGGAAAAGTATAGACTGTTCAACTATTAATGGAGGTATGACCGCCATCAGAGGCTCCACTATTCCGCTTAGGGCTGCTAGGGCAAGCGCCTTACCTACTTTACCTTCAATACCCGCTAAAGGAAGCGCAACCGCTAATCCCTCTGGAATATCTTGGATCCCTATGGCTATCGCGGTAATGACACCTAACTCAATATCAAATGATATAGAAGACCCTATAGCTAGTCCTTCAGGGAAGTTGTGTATTATTATCGCGATCGCAATCAACCATGCAGCCTTCAATCTAGACCGCAACGCTTCACTGCCCTCAAACCCTTTAATTAAATGCTCATGAGGCAGGAATAGGTCCGCAAGAAATATCGCTATCGCCCCCAATGAGAATCCTACTACTACGTTCGTAAAAGGACCGGCCTCAAGAGCCGGAAAGATCAAGCTAGTGAAAGAAGCAGTAATCATTACTCCTCCAGAGAATCCCATAGCTGCATCCATAAACTTATCACTCATCCTCTTACCTGCAAGAGCTGGAAGAGCGCCTAGAAACGTCAATACCGCTGCGATACTCCCAGCTAAGAAAGCCACAATAATTAGATCTCCGCCGCTCCAGTAGATAATGGAGTTTACTATATAGTCGAGGATCCTATTCATTCCTTAATCAAGGATATAATATTTATGCCTACAATAAAAGATCAGTGGGACTTCTTTCTATATAGAAGGAGGAGGATAATAGTTGCCGCCACAATCAA
>CAZFVC010000031.1:0-11060 GCA_964522175.1 uncultured Desulfurococcaceae archaeon | reverse complement strand
CGGCCAGGAAACACCCGGACTCGTCAGATCCCGGAAGTTAAGCTGGCCGCGTTGAGCAGGGCCGTGAGGTCCGCGAGGCCTCGTAGCCCTGCTCAAGTTGGGGTCCCGCCCCCAAACTTCTTCCACATCACTATTCTTCTCCTAAGTACTCCAAGAAAGTTTCTTTGAACTAAGTTGCTGAGAAACGATTTAGAAGTAAAGTAATGGAAGCTGGTGGAGGTGTGGTAGCCGGGCGGGGATTCGAACCCCGGTCACGGGGGATCTCCCCGTTCGGCCACGGGCCAGATTCGGGCCGCTTCCTCTGAAGCGGTGCCCCGCATCCTTGGCCGCTAGACGACCCGGCTACGCTGGTGCCGCCGCGGGGGTTTGAACCCCGGACCTCCGGATCTCCCAGGACGGGGCCGTATGAGTCCGGCGCTCCACCAGGCTGAGCTACGGCGGCATCATTTTAAGAATCTGATTTGCGGATTTTAAGCTTTAGTCAAGAGTGAGTAGAGGAAGAATTACTTACGGATTAGAGGGCCTTGGATAGTCTTTCCCTCAGTTCATCCTCAATCATTAGTTTAAGCTCGTATCGATGTACCCGGATTAGGTGGAGATACATTCCCCTCTTTGTGTATGGTCCTTTCCTGCAGATGTTGCAGTAAAGTAGGCCGCTATTCACCCTAACAATTTCTGAGGACACCGCCTTTATTACGTCCTGAGCTATCGGATACATCGACTGCCCAGTTATTATTTGCAGCTTTCTTTGATCATACTTTATTCTAGATGCGTGGCGGGCAACGAACTCAATCAGTTTCTCGGAAAGTATATCTATTCTCGACAACTTAAATCCCATTAACACCACCTACTGTGACGACGAGTGCTGTAGCTATGCTTTGAATAAGTGTAGCTGGGTCATCACTGCTTAAAACCCTCTGCAAAGGTTCGGGAAGTGTCCTCCTTTTCCTTCTGAGGATCCGGGTAAAGAATTCCTTAGCCTTCGCCACGTCTCCTGGTGAGTGGGCTGAAATACCGTTCCTTGTCTTATCCCTCAATTCAAGCACGTGCTTAAGGATGTTAATCATGGAGTATTCATCTATCTCAGTCTCCCATAGAGATTTATAGGTGTCTTTTATTGCTGAAGCAAGCCCGTCCACGTACTTCCCGGTGTTGAGATGTATGGCTAGTTCTCCGGCAATGAGGCATGTAAGCTTACCTAGCTCGGAAGCGAATTCATTCATGCCTAAATCTTTCAGGATCTTCGCCGCAGAGAGAAGCATGACGTATTCATTAGCCAGAGACTCCGCTTCGGCCGCTTCACCTAACTCCGTTGAGAGTGTTCCGATATTAGCTGGATGAGTGAGTGAGCACAACCTCAGCACCAATTAATCTCTTAGGTAATACTAGACGATATAATGGGGTATATACTTGGTTTTTCACCGGTATCATTACAGATCCGCTGTCTTTCCTAGAAGAAAGCCCTTAATCTTGAGGCCGTATTACTAAAATTTCTAAAATGCCTCAGCCCCATATGTAGTGGAGGTGATTAGATTAAGCCGTAACACCTTCGCTAAGGAGTTCAGGGTGTCTACCTCCCGCAGATTTGAGGTTGTGCCGATAATGCATCTGGCTGAAGAGGCGCTTAAGGAGTCAGGAATTAAGAACGGGATTCTCCATGCTTTCCTTCCGCACGCCACAGCCGCCCTGATAACTAATGAGTATGAACCGAGGGTGGCTAGGGACTACCTGAAATGGCTCAGGACCTACGTCCCTCCTGAAGCGGACTGGGAGCATAATATGATTGATAACAATGCCCATGCACATATAGCCTCAGCCCTAATAGGATCTTCCCGAACCTACCCAGTAATTAATGGAAGGATTGTTAGGGGAACCTGGCAGGAACTAATGCTTCTCGAGCTTGACGGTCCTAGGAATCGTAGAGTAATTATCCAGATTATTGGCTGCTAGAGAACACCTCACCCCATACTTTTTCTCCATACGCCAATATCTCCTTAAGAACACCCGACTCATCCAGCTCACTAGTTATTTTACACTGCTTCGCAATGATTTCCTTCGCTGTTGAAGAGACTTTCACGCTGAGGAGGAGCTCGTTCTTCTGATTATATACCCTGATGAATAGTGTCCTGCTTGGGACAGCCTTAGAAATAATTATCTCTGAAGCACTGTTCTGGAGGCCTCCCAGCATCGAGATCAGGGGGTTTATCCCGAGTTTCTCTACTATTTTGGAAGAAGCATCATCCGACAAGCTTACGGAAATCTCGGTAACGAAGGGAGTTATTCTCAGATCCATTACTCGGTTCCCATCAATAGAAACATTTAGGTACTTAGCATCCTCCAGCTCAGTGTATTCAACGGATGTGCCGGGGATTTCCTCCACACTTCTCTTAAGCTCCTCCACACCTTGCTGTGGACCTCCTCCCCGAAGGATTTGTGTAAGCAACCTCCTATCCCTCTGCAAATTATCCATAGAGATAGATATAACGTTTAAGGATATATATTTTCTCCACAGGTTCTTTGGAGTATTTCTTTAGCTTTAGTGTATAGCTGGATGGGGTCGGTATCGCACTTCACCCCATATGCGATAAACCTTATTGTCCTTAATTCTCCAAAGATTTTTGCTCCTTCGAAACGCAGAGTTATTCCTTCAGCAGGTATTTCTGTAGTTAGACAGACTTTCTGCCCGCTCTCCTCGACACATTCGTATTTTTCGAAGCAGAATGGGCCTCCGGGAATGTCTCCTATTACCTCCCCTACACCTTCCTCACAGACATAGGTTATTTTGAGGTAGTTATGTATTGCGTGCTCTATAACTATCGGCATTCACAACCCTTCGGGGAGATTAGAATAGGGGTGTGAGTTGGGACCTGCAGTAGGGGCATTTCCCTTGAAGGACTTTATAATCCCCTGCGCAGAAATAGACCTCCCTACCCTTAGAAGCACATTTGGGGCAGGTGTATATAGGGTCCTTACCCACTATTAGCCTTCTCCCGCATATTGAGCATCTTTTAGTTGCCCATCCCAGGTGCCCGCCAGCATTAATTCCTCTCAATGTGCTCACTTTCCATTCACCTAACACACCTGCAGTGAAGGGCTAATAAGGTTTATGAGGTGATGCGGAAGAGTCTTAACTGGATTCACGGTTTATTTCCATAGGTTTGGAAGATGAGTGTTGTCAGGATTTATGCAGTTGGAGACGTTCATGGACGCAGATACTTCCACATATTTACCGCATCTCTCCAGTCGATAGTGGGGATGCGGCCTGATGTGATTGTTTTCGCGGGGGATATGATTGACGAGGGGAAGGTGGATGATTTAGAGCCGATAGTTAGGGAGGTGAGGAATAAGTTCCCTCAAGTCCCGATAGTCTCGATATTCGGTAATGAGGAGTATCATGAGATTGAGGGTCTGCTGATTAAGCGTTTCCCCGAGATAATATGGTTGGATGACTCGGTCGCTATCCTAACCCTTAATGGGGTGAAGGTAGGGTTCGTAGGTACTAGGGGTGCTTTAGAGAGACTTACCTTCTGGCAGAAGAGGCATAAGCCTGAGCTCGCGAAAGTATATGAGGAGAGGCCTAAGATAATTAAGAAGCTGATTAAGGAGGTGAGGAATTACTCCGATATGGTTGTCTTCATATCTCATTACGCCCCAACATATCTGACTGTTAAGGGTGAACCTGAGAAGGTCTATCCTTACATGGGTTCTAGACATATGGAGAGGGTTATCAGGGAAACGAAGCCTGAAGTAGTTATACATGCTCACGCACATAATGCGAGGGTTGTTGAGGCATCACTTAACTCTTCCAGGATATTCAACGTATCGCTTCCCGCAAGGAAAGGGATAGCGATTATTGAGGCCCGTCCAAGGAAAGGGATTCTTTCCTACGTGGGTAGGAGTTATGGGACTGCCCGTTGACATGGAGGGTGTTGGAGAATACCTAAATATCACTCCCGTAGCAACATACTTTCTTTTAGCGGCTAATACCTTAGTCTTTCTGGGAGTTAGCATTCTTTTCCCTTTCTTAGGCTTCAGGACCTATGATGAACTTCTTTTCGCTTACGGTATTTATCCAGCAGACATACTTTCCTTTGAAACCTTCTACCGGGTATTTACCTCTATGTTTCTCCATGCGGGAATATTCCACCTGTTCGGGAACATGTTCTTTCTCTACATGTTTGGTAGAAGCGTTGAGAAAGTTATGGGGACCTTAAGATTTCTCTTTTTCTATGTTCTTTCAGGAATTATTGCTGTCCTTTTCCACACCTTAAGTATCGTAGCTGCTTCCTATGCTTTTCCAGGTTTTCAACTTACACATCCAGAATACTGGCTTATCCCATCCGTCGGTGCTTCAGGAGCGATTAGCGGTGTTTTAGGTGCCTGCCTAGTGCTGTACCCAAGAGCCAAGCTCATAACCATATTCTACTTTTTCCCTGTACTCATGACTGTGGAGGCCTACATAGTGATATGGTTTCTTTTCCAGGTGTTCATGGGTATGACTTACGGTGTTTCTGCAGGTGTTGCCTTCTGGGCACATCTTGGGGGATTCATCGGGGGAATATCGCTTCTACCGCTTTTCGTCAGGAAAGAAATCATAGCCGTTCTAAGGCAGAAGCGTCTACTGATGCAGATTTACGGAATTGTTTAGGAACTACCCCTACCCTTCTCCAGAAGAAGATGCCCCACGAAGACAGCTTCAGTTAGGACTGGCAGAAGTCTGTGAAGATGCTCACCTTTCCTATGAAGTGAGTTATCCTCCTTAAGCAGTCTCATGAAGTCGTCCTTACCTCGGAGGTTAAGATCTGTTTTTATACCATATACTGCTTCGAGAAGTTCTCCGTAGATCTTGACTGTCACCTGATTCAAATCTCCTGTCTTCAGATAATTCTCTGCGAACCTTTGACCCAGTTCCACAATCCTTGAATGGCGGGTGACGTAGAAATTAATTATCTTATGCCTCTTGCTGGCTTCCGTGAGAAGGTCGTGGAGACTCATGTTCTCTGTTTTTATTCTGCCTGGAGTTATTCCGGAGTATTCTATCGAGGCATGTATTTCCCCGCCAGCCCTCCTCAACTCCTCAAATAGTTTAAGTGTGTCCTCCTCCCCGTTATAGAGAAGAAGAGATGAGACCCCTTTACGGTACGTATCGATTGACATATGGCCGCTGGATTTAATGGAGTAGGACGCTGCAACTACTGCAGGCACCAGAACAATGTGGAGTTCTGGAAGAGAAGCCTTCTCAAGAGCCCTTGAGCTTGAGCGTATGGCCCTACCTATCAGTCTGCCTATTTCCGCGTCAACAAACCTACTCCTTCCCTTAGCTATCTCTTCCCCCATTTCCGCTGCTTTGAAGTACTGCGGGAGGGAGGAAGTTAGGAGTCGTATGAAGCAATGAATATCTTTATAGTAGGTTGAGTAGCGATGGGGAGCACCGGGCTTTACATAGGAGTATGTTGCTAGATCCATAGACTCGATTAACACCTTAAGTATTTCAATCAAATCCTGCACCATTACAATACCTGCTGAGGCATTAAGACAATTACGCATCCATTTTTTATTGAAACATGGCCAGGTAGTTATTTAACAGGGTTAGGGATGGGTAGAGTATACCAGGTCGCGCTGACGTCGCTGATATCGATATTCTTCATAAATCTTTTCAGCATTTTCGGGTTCACTAAAACTATACTTCCCTACTTCGCCGCACTGACCGTGATTATGGTTTACGCCCTCTCAAGATGGAACATTAGTTTAGGGAGGAGAGAGTTTAAGGAGAAATATGTTAAGCCAATGGTTCTTGAGGTCGGAGGCAAGCACATCCTTCAGGAAGTAGTTTTCGATCTTTCGTGGAGGAATGAAATACTTCTCAATATCGGGGGGTCAGTTTTCCCACTATTTCTTTCTCTTATACTATTTTATCATACAATAACTCTCTTCTCCATACCTCTATCCACAGTCGTGGTGGCAGCAGGATTCCTTACAGTAGTGTACAACAGATTAGCGACCTTCATGAAGGGGAAGGGTTTAGGTGTTCCTCTGGCGGCCGGGGTTGCAGTCACTACAGGCACTATGCTGTCCCTATTCTTTTCCGGGGGCGTAAGCGTTGAGGGGATATACCTCCTCACCTTCTCCTCCAGCGTAATAGCTGCCTTAGTAGGGATAGATATTATGAATTTGAAGAACTCCGCGCTTTTCCGAACGAAGTACGTGATTATAGGAGGTATGGGGCCTGCAGACGCTATTCTAATTCTTCCTGTAATGTCTTCCCTCCTCGTGAACGCTTTCGTAACCATCCTAACATGACTCAACGTTTTAACCGCGGGAAACTAATTATTCTGGATGATGTCCACCGGCAGGATCTGAAGATGTGATGATACTCCCAGGACTGAACTAGCTGCTTCTTCTGAAACGGACGTGATTAGCTTTAAGGAGCTCAACAACCTTCGAATCAATCCGCACCAGAAGTTCCGGACTTGATGAAGCAATCCTAATTGAAACTATCGGGTATTGTCCCCCAACCTCGCTCCTTCGTGCACCTACACTTACCGGTAGAACCTTCACTAGAGTGTATGAGTCGCCGCATATGTAGGAATGGGTTTCAGGTGAGCAAGCCATGCCGGACTCCACCAGCATTCTCTTCAACTCCTCAACAGTTTTCAGAACCTGTTCGAAGTCCTGGGCCGAGGAATCGATTACGAGTTCAGTAGTGTATATGCTCAAACCACCTCAACCCCTCTATTAGTAATCTCCTGAATAACTTCCTCAGCCACCCTCTTAGAGGGTGCCTCCATAAGTACCACCACCTTCGCATAACCCGGCTTTATCGTTGGGTCAAACCTCTCGTGCTGGATTTCCAGGATATTGCATCTTTTCTGCGCTATTGCCTTAAGCACGCTTTCTAAAGCTCCGGGAACATCTCTTAGGAGTAGTGCCACCCTGAATATTCTGCCCTCACCCATAAGTCCCCGAAGAATCACTCGGTAGAGGGTTGTCAGGTCTGCATTACCTCCACTAATGACAGCCACCATATTATCGCCAGGTAGGTTCTTACCATACTTAAGTAGGGCAGCTACAGGCAGCGCCCCCGCACCCTCTGAAAGGAGCTTCATTCTCTCCAGAAGCATGAAGATTGCTCTAGCGATCCAGTCCTCCTCAACAGTTAATGCCTCATCGACATAGCTCCTGATTATTTCATAGGTGAGACGCCCGATAGACTTAGTTATCACGCCATCCGCCAGGGAAGGGCCGGGCTCTATCTTTACAGGCCTCCCCTCCTTAAGGGCTTCAACGAGTTTAGGCGCGGTCGTTGGCTCAACAGCGATTATTCTGGGGTAACTACCTCCTGTTATAGACCTCGCACCTAAAGCAATACCTGAAATAAGGCCTCCCCCACCCACAGGAACAAGGATTGTGTCCACATTAGGCAGATCCTCCACAATCTCCATGCCTATGGTCCCTTGCCCAGCAATAACATAGGGATCATCGAATGGATGTATGAAGAAAGCCCCTTTCTCCTTACTTATCTTAACTGCCTCCATATATGCGTCGTCATACACCTTACCGTGAAGAATCACTTCCGCACCGTAGGATCTAGTAGCATTAACTTTATAAGGAGGAGCAGTTTCCGGCATCACAATAATTGCTGGAACACCCAGCCTGCTCGCAGAGTACGCAACCCCTTGCGCATGATTTCCTGAGGATGCGGCTACGACCCCCCTCTCCCTTGCTTCAGGGAGTAACGTATGTATTTTGAAGAACGCTCCTCTCACCTTAAAGGAGCCTGTTTTCTGAAGGTTCTCAAGCTTCACATAGACGTTCTTCCCTACAAGTTCTGAGAGATAGGTGGAATATACCAGAGGTGTCCTATGGATGTTATTAATTAGAACCTGCCTAGCTTGAGAAATTAGGTCCATAATCTCAGCGAATTCCATATATATCACTAATGCATCATCGTTTCTAAGGTATTAAGCTGTGTCGCTTATTCCTTTAATATGTCTGAAAGGTGGAAGATGTGGGTAAACCTATGGAGAAAATACGAAGTATTGGAGAGCTCAGGAAGACCGTGAAACGCCTATCAGCAACTATGGAGTGTGGGGAGTGTAGGACGCTGGAACTAGGGTCCGTTGATCTCCTGACTAAAGCACCTGCCGTAGTGATGGAGGTCAACCTCTCCCTAATCGATATTTGGGAAGAGGAGGGTTCGGTAATGATGAAGGTTGAGAACAGGTTCGGTAAGAAGTGTGTGGAGGGTAAGAAATGAGGATGGATATAGATACAACAGACCTCGAAATACTTTCCCTACTAATCAAAAACTCCAGGATTCCCTTCAGCCAGATCGCCAAGAAGCTTGGGTTAGGGGAGTCGACAGTCTACACACGTATTAAGAAGCTTAAAAGGCTAGGTGTTTTAAGAGGATTCACCGCAGATGTTGACCTGAGCAGAGTAGGTCTCGAGTCGGAGGCGATACTCGAAATAAAGCCTCACCCCGGAAGCATGAGGCTCATAATCGACTCCCTCGTCAGGAGGAGAAGCGTTATTGAGGTTGATGAAGTGAGTGGAGAGTACCCTATTCACGCAAGAATAGCTGCTAGAGACAATAGGGAGCTGTGTAAAAGAATTGACGAGATATACAGCATCAGCGGAGTTATGGATATGAAGATTAAGTATGTTCTGAGGAGAGTGTCCGTGAAGGGAAGGAGTGATGTGCTTTCCCGAATTCTTCAAGCATAACAATTAAGACTTAAGCTCCCTGATTATCAATTCCGCTATGCTCTCAGCAGGGTTTATTCCAGTAGCTTCCATGAATCCCTGCCAGTTCGGCATAGCATTAACCTCGTAGATCACGTAACCGTCATCAGTTTCCCCAATATCCACCCCAGAATACTTCAGTCCCAGAACCTCCGTACTCTTAATGGCCACCTCCTCCAACTCATGGCTGATTTCTGCCTTCCTAACTCTCGCCCCTTGAGCAACGTTAGTTTTCCAAACACCTTCAACCGCTTCCCTATAAATCCCTCCAAGAACCCTCCCGCCAGAGACAATTATCCTGATATCTCTCTGCCCCCTTCTCATGTATTTCTGAATAAGTATAGGCTGGCCGTGTGTGAGCCATGCCTTCCCTATCATGAACCCGACGTCCGGATCCTTCACAAGTATCGCTCCGTAACCCATACTGCCCACAAGCGGCTTAATTACAGCACTCCCCCACTCCTTAATAATTTCAGGAATTAGGTATAGGTCCTCAGTAACGACGGTTGGCGGAACCCTCAACCCTCTCAGTTTCAGTATCTGCATCGCAGTGAACTTATCTCTTGCCTTAAGTATTGAGTCAGGAGAATTAATTACCGGCCTTCCAGAGAGCTCGATCTCCCTCAGAATATCTATCCTTTTCATAAGTGTCTCGATAGAGGAGATCATGCCTATACTCCTGACCAAGGCCCCCTCAATACTCAGCCTCTTCCTCCCATAGTTAAGTATGTATCCCGAGTCCTCAATCACTCCAGTAATCTTAGATATTCTCAGATAGCTTGCCTCGACCCCCCTCTTCACAAGAGCTATGAGTATCTGCCTGGCGGAGGGGGACGGTATGGGAGCGTCATGAATCACTGCTATCTTCATTAATCATATCCTACTTATTTTTGTTTGAGAAGTAAAATAGTACTGGGCGATGGTGGGGTCATGGAGTCGGATGCAGCCTTTCTGGCAGTCAGCGTAGGGCTCTTAGCATTCATTCTCACCTTTACCCTCATGAAGTTTCAGCGGGTGAAGGGCCTGTTAGCTGAAGATGTGCATAAGGAGGGAAGGCCCTTAGTGCCTAGGATGGGAGGTATTTCGCTTCTGATTGTTTTCCTTATTTCATCAGCGGTGACATACCTTCTAGGATATACTCTTGCCTCTATACACTTCCTCACCGTCGCTGTCGCAGGCATTATAGGCTTGGTCGATGATGTGGTCGATATTAATGCAAAGCTTAAGATCGTTGTGTTCATGGTTCCGGCCCTCATACCCATAATTCTCGGGGCTTACGTACCCAGACCCTATATCCCCCTCGTAGGTTCCTTACGGATCACAATAATCTATCCATTAATTCTCCTAGCAGGTTACACAGTTTCAGCTAATGCTCTCAATATGGCTGACACACATAACGGAACCGCACCCTCCGCCACTTTAATAATCCTTATATCTCTGGTTGCTTCAGCCCTAGCTTTCAAGAATCCTCAACCCATGGAGGGGGCTTTAATTTTCTCAATTATTTCTCTGGCCGCCCTTATAGCGTACCTGCCCTTCAATATTTACCCGGCTAAGTTATTCAACGGGAACGTAGGTTCCTTCCTTATGGGGGCACTACTCATGTCGGCATCAGTGATGCTTAGAAGGGAGTACCTCTTCCTCCTCCTTCTCACACCCCTCATCCTTAACAGTTTCGCAATAATCACATCCATCGGCGGGGTAATTAACAGGTTCAGAATCTCGAAAAGGCCTGTCTATCTAGGAAATGATCTGAGGATATACCCAGATCTCAGCAGAGACTCCCCAGTCACGCTGGTTCAGCTTCTCACACTGTCAGCCCCCCTGACGGAGAAGGAGCTTGTGACTAGGTATATTCTCCTACTAATTGTGAACTCTGGGATAGTTTTCCTGCTCTACTTCCTAATGTCTTCCTTTAGTCCCTAAAGCCTCTACATAATGCCCAGCAGCAGGTATCCCGGAGCACCAAGCCTTGATCTCTATACCATAGTCCTCTATTCTCCCCACAACTTTTTCCTTAATCTCCTCACACTTCTCCGGGTTAGGGAGGAATCCGTAGACTAGAGGGCCCCAGCTGCTTTGTCCCATACCTCTCGCCCCAGCCTCCGCAATTACCTTGCTAATTATATAAGATTCTTCGCAACAATACTGCCCTCCCTGAAAATCAGAGAAATATGTCCCGGTATGCTTCTGTATTTTCTCCACTGACTTGACGAAGCCTTCGAAGTCCCGTAACTTAACGGAGCTCATTAGCTTCGTGACCGCCTCATAAAGCTCCATCTGTCTACTATACCTAATAGGGAACTTCATTATCC
>CAZFVC010000030.1:0-11071 GCA_964522175.1 uncultured Desulfurococcaceae archaeon | reverse complement strand
AAGAAGATACCCATAATAATGCATCCGCTGCCTAGGGTCTGGGAGCTGGATCCGAGCGTGGACGAGCTTCCCCAGGCAAAGTACTTTGAGCAGGCTAAGAACGGAATGTATGTAAGGGCTGCACTGATAAAAGAGGTTTTAGGCGTCTAAAAAATAACTACTTTTTCTTCTCTAACTCTTCTATAAATTCTGCTAGAAGTTCAATACCTCTGCGGAGCCTATCCTCAGGCTGCGTCACGAATGTTACTCTAAGATGCTTCTTCCCGGCCTCACCGAATATTGATCCCGGAAGCATTACCACAGCCTTCTCGTCAGCTAATCTGTAGGCGAATTCAATGTCATCCATACCTATTCTGTTTAGGTAAGGCGACATATCTGGGAACAGGTACATGCTTGCTGGAGGTTTCCATACCTTTGCTTCAGGCAGGTATTTCCTGAACGCATCATACGCTGCGTCCCTTCTGCTCCTGTATATAGGTAGAACCTCCTTAAGATACTTCTCCTTAATGTCAGTTGTGAGTGCATGGTAGGCGAACCATTGTGCAGGAACGGAGGAACTGATGGATGTGATTCCTTTAAGCTTAACCATCTCTTCAATCAGTTCCTTAGGAGCGTATACGTATCCTAACCTGAATCCAGGAATAGCTATATCCTTGGAGAAGGAGTTAACACTCACTAACCTGCTTAAAGTGTCTCCATAGCTATGTATCCATACGTGGGCCCCCTCATATATTACATGTTTGTATGCTTCGTCATAAATCAGCCACACATCATTATCTTGTGCTAGATCAGCAATCAGTTTCATAACACCCTCATCGATTATTCTGCTCGTAGGGTTGTCAGGGCTGATAATTATTGCGGCCGCTGTTTTCTTAGTGAGTTTCTCCTTAATACACTCCTCATTGGGCTGGAATCCGTTCTCTACCGGCTGCAGGCATCTATTAACCTTAAGGCCTAAGTACTTGGCCAGGTCCCAGTAGACGCTGTAGGCAGGATCAAGTATGAACACCTCATCTCCAGGGTCAGTGGTGGCTGCTAAAGCAAGGTTAAACGCCTCAACACCTCCGCTAGTAACGACAATGTTTGAGGGAGGTATGTCAATACCGCCATACTTCTTCAAATCCTCGCTTATGGCCTCCTTAAGGGCCGGCATCCCTCTCGTGCTCATATAGCGGAAATGGTTGAAGGGATCCTCGTGTGCTCCCTCGCAGAACTTGTCAATGAGCTCCATGGATGGCGGTATACCTGGCTGCCCAGCGGAGTAGTTGTAGACGTCTCTTCCTGCCCTGAGCAGTTCGTCAACCTTACCAACTAGTTTCCTGTGGGGAGAAGGCTTAAAGACTTGGACCCTCTGCGAAATCTTCTTCATAAATTACACCGTTTTTGGTTAACGCACACCTTAATATTCGGTTCTATCATGTTCTTAACTATGTAGAGAGAACTCTGTCACTATTTTTTAATAAGTTCATGTTAAAAAAAAATAGAGGTTCTTTTAGCTTCAGAGAACAATATAAATAATATAAAAAACATAATCTGCCAACAGAGAAAGGTTAATGTTTTAATTGCACCCTAATCTAATCCTTGAGGCGCGACAAATGCGGAAAATCATACCCTCTATAGAGGAACTAACACCAGAAAAATTCAAAGAGACTTTTAAGAAAATAATTGAGACGAAGGAAAGTGCAGGCCTCGTAGCTATACGGGATAATCCGCCAGACCTTTTTGAAAGGGCCAAAATGTATGGCACCCAGTACAAGAACGGCTCATGGAACTGGGCATCCAATATCTGGAGCAGGTCAGCCAAGAATACAGTGGTTATTGAGGACGACAGCGAGATACAGTATGAGCATAAGCTACTGATGCTTAGGGTTCTTGAGCACATACTGGCTCAAGGTCCACTAATTAAGGTGGACGGTTACGCAGGGAAGCCGAGAACTAAGGCACAAATGCATGCACGTATTTATGTCGACCCACAGTTTCCTGACCTGGCCTACAGATGGAAGCAATTAGTGTTCCCTGCACCACCAGATGAGGACCCGGATATAGAGGTATTCGTCATACCTCACTACTTAGGTAACCCTAAGATACCCGGCACCGACAGAACAATGATGGTTGTGAGATTCCCCCACCACAACTTCACGATAATAACTATGTCTTCCTATCAGGGAGAGGTTAAGAAGGCAGTATTGACTCACTGGATCTACCATGTGTATAAGCAGGGAGGAACAGGTGAGCATGCCGCATTAAGGGAGTTCTCGGTTAAGACGGTGGACGGCAACTGGAAGAGAATAGTTATGGCTGTCTGGGGCCTCACCGGCACCGGAAAATCTACTCACGGTATCTATGTGTGGACACCGAACAACTCCAAGAAGTATATTGAGGAGTTCGGGATTAATCCTCTGGAGTATGTTAAGGATCAGGTCATAAAGAACGACGATATAGTTGCGATATTTGAGGACAGGGTTATCGGTTCAGAGGCCGGTGCTTGGACCAAGACAGAAGACCTTACACCGGAGCAGGAAGCCATGTGGAGAGCGGCTACTAGCCCGAGAGCGCTCCACGAAAACACGGAGTTCGATGAGAAAGGCTACCCCTCATTCAAGGGAGAGCTTTTCCAGTACTTCGGTGCCCTGAATAAGAACGCGAGAAGCGTTCTAAGGCTAGAAGACACCGGATACTTCGACGGAGACGTAGCGTCAAGCGGACCATTAACTACAGCAATATTCCTAAGCCCGGGCTACTTCACTGAGTGGGCGTGGGTGAAGATCAAGGACCCTGCCCTCGCTGCTAAAGTGCTTGCAGACGGAAGAACCATTGGGCACCCTGCACAGGCGAAAGAAGTGGTTGGCAGGCTTCGGTACGTGGCTAGATTTGCGCAGCCATTCACTATGGGTGTGCCCAACACTGCCCATGTAGTAAGGTTCTATGAATACCTAAAGAAGAGAATTGAGAAGGGCGACCCGATAGAGGTATATGCCTTCAACAACACAGGGAGAATAATTGCGAAGTACTACTGGACGGAGAAGAAGTATGGTGACAAGGTTCTGGAAGTTCCAGAGCCTGTGCTGGTAGAGAAGGATGGCAGGCCTAAAGCAGTTGGTGGGGAGAGGCCAACGATAGAGGAGACGGAGCTCTTCATACTGCAGGCAGTTAGGGGTGCGGTTAAGTACAGGCCTCACCCGGTATGGGGAGATAAGGTACTGATACCTGAGGAGGTTCCAGGAATACCTAAGGACAGGCTGAAGCAGCTGGACCCAACAACCTACCTAACTATGGAGGAGTTCAAGAAACTGCTTAAGGCCCAGATAGAGGTAAGTAAGTACTACCTAGATAGGAACTGTCCTAACCTGCCTCCAGAAATCTACAACTCAATGGATTTTGAGGACTGATTTTTTAATTAAAATCTCTACATTCTCGTCGTTGTTGTTTCAGTTTCTTTCCCTTTACCCTTAGGGATTACAGGAAAGTGCTCGTTGAATGTTGACACAACTGTTAGGAAAACATTCACAAGCATCGTCAACTTCTCCATAAAACGTGGCCTGAACCCCTCATCAATTTCGGAAAGAAAGATTGTCATCCCGACACTTATTCCTTGAGGAGTGATGGGATTTGGCTGAATAGCTGCGCTGCATATATTACACACCCCTATAACTCGCGAGAGAAGCTTTGAGGAGAACTTAAGTCTATCCTTATCGCTGAGCTTACTTAACTCACTCATGTGTTCTGGAGATATCCCTACCCCTAAAAGAAGAATTATTCTGTCTTCCCGATTCTCAGGCTGGAATATCTTTACATTAACCCTCATAGGCGGAGGCGTGAACACATCGATACCCCAAGTAATTTTCAGCGGTGGAGTCACACTCAGTTTCTTGACCTCGAAACCTTCGTCTAGAAGCCATGAAGTTAGCATCTCTTTCTTATCAGACACTTAATACTCACCTTATCATCTTTACAGTTCGAGAAATATAAGTTAGTGCGGAACAATTTATTAAACACCTTAACGTATGGGAATAATCTTTGAGAAGAGGGGTCAGTAGCCTTCTAGCCGGAATAATTATTGTTGCTGTAATCACCCAGCTAACTCTGGCGGTTTACACACTTCATGAGTCAGGCCTGCGTGCCTCCAACAGAGTTTATGGCCAGTACTTCATAGATCTTAACAGATTGAGTTCTCCCGTAACTGTTAAGATATGGAACGGCTCACTCTTCCTAGCTACAGGTATACCTATGCGGGTTATAGGGATGTATCTCATAACTAATGAAAGCTTAGAGAGATTGCCGGTGATGAGAGATTGTGATGGATCACTTCACTACTTAGGTAACTCTTCACTAATCTATAGAATTATTGAAGGAGCTAACCTAACAGTAGTGTTTGAGTCCGGGAAGGCAGTAATCATAACGAATGTCTCCTTATTTCCTCAAGGAGGCATGTCTGAAGAAGCAGTAAGTCCTTCGAGCATTACGCTCATGGGTGTTGGGGTAGGAACAATATACAACTCACTCAGCAAAATATACCCAGACAAAGGCCCTTACCTATCTAACGGGGTAAGGCCAAAATGGTTCTTCACAGTTCTTGAAGGCGTGAATCAGTCGGTCCCTATAGACCTGCTTCCTAATACTGAAGGAATAGCCCTGGAGAATTACTCGTACTCGCTTAAGACTGATAAGGAAGCTACATATGTATCTTTTCGAGGCGAATTCTGTAGGAAGAGATCCTCAGCTGCATTCTTTGCAGTACCTCTTCTTTACCTAGGCGGGAATAGCTACAATTTATCGATCGAAATTCATTACAGATCCGGAGGTAGCAACATTTTCAACTACTTCCCTGCACTCATCGTTTGTTACTATGTGGTAACCTCTGACGACATACTGCATCCTGTTAATCCTTACCCTATCTATGGAGAAGGATACAGGGTTCTTATCCCTGTGAAGAGGAAGGTCATAAAAGTTCTGCATGCGTCTCCTTCTGGAGGGGCTTTCGTTGATTACTCAGGTACTATTACTCTGGACCTCGCACAACTTCCCAGCGGTAGCTTTATCCTTATGGGTGCCGAGGCTTTGGTTGCGGACTGGTTTAATGTAAGTATCTCTGTGAAAAAATCTGGGTGAAAAGCGCTATTTAGGTTTCCATTTAGGTAGCTTGGGGACAGGCTTTAAGGGATTGCTGTATTTCCCTATCGGGCATACGTACTGACAAACATTGCATCCGCTGTATCCGTGGTGCTTCTTAAAGGTTTTCTGGAATTCCCAGCACTTCTCCCAGTCTATGTAACCGTCGCCTCTGATTGCATGCACTTCACACGCCTCTATACATCTATTGCAGTTGAATAGCTTCCTGAATTCGAAGCATAAGTTTCTCTTCAGCTTCCATCCAGGGACAAGTTTGGCATTGGTTATGACCCCTCCTAGCCTAACCCTCGGGCCGTATTCGGGCGTTATAAGGAGAGCACTGATCCCTATAGTTCCCATACCTCCTTCCTGCGCAAGGATCTTAAGAGGTATTCCGGTCTCTGCCTGAACATCTGTGTGGTGAGCCTCTATTGACGAGCCCAGGTATACCTCATAAACCGGGATTGCGTCATATCCTTGATCTTGGAGCCATCTCGCCACCCAGTAGCTGATCTCGTTAAGCTTTATGTTCATAAGAATGTTCTGCCTGGAAGTCATTGTTCCAGGGGCCCTTATTACTGCATCAACGTTCCTCATAGCGAGAATTATTACTGATTCTGCATCCTCTAAGTAGGCGTGGGGAGGGCGCCAGAGGAAGAACTCCTTAGCTATCTCAGCAGCTCTCTCAGCTGTAGTGATCGCTACCAGATCAGCTCCGACCTCCTCAGCTCTAAGGATTGTTTGCTTCGTTAGCTTGTTCCTGAATTGCTTCCTCCTAATTTTCTGCTTCTCAGCCAACGCTTCCTCAAGTATTTTGTTCCACTTCTTCTCCTTTTCCGGGTCGTAGGTAAGTCCCCAGCAGTTCTCCAGCATTACTGCTCACCCAGAGGAGTGTTCGCATCCTCAACCAGTCTAGCTGCTTTCTCGGGATCTCTCGGCTTGGTGAGCAGGCTTATTATTATGAAGAGCGGTACGTTCACTAGAAGCCCCCACCACCCGGAGAATATGCCTAGTGCCTTAAATGCAGGCGGTGGGAAGAACTGCATATAGATAGTCATGAGTGAGCCTCCGATTAGACCGGCTAAAGCACCTTCCCTAGTTGCCCTCTTCCAGAATAGCAGTCCTGCCAGTATTGGAAGGAACTGCGCGGTCCCCGATGTTGCTACAGCCCCTATATATGCTATATATTCAGGGCTCTGCAGAGCGAACAGGTAGGCGACACCTAAAGCAATTACTATCGCTAACCTGCCCACATTCACCTGAATCGCTTGGGAAATCTTCCTCGAAATCGACCACACGAAGTCGCGAGACACTAACACAGAGATGGCGTGTGCCTGCTGGTCAATAGTTGACATAGCGGCTGCTAGACCGCCCGCAAGAATAACGCTAGCGAACGCTATAGGTGTATACTTTATGAGCAGCCTAATCATTACTGAGTCAGGATTTTCGAGTCCTGGAATCAGGATCTTTCCGCTGAACCCTATAAACATTGCGATAAGAAATGATGTTGCCAAGAACGGTAATAGAGCTCCAGTAACCCTTAATGTCCTCTCGTTCTTAGCAGCATACATATTGAGAATCATCTGTGGCCCTACAATACCTCCTAGAGCTATTATGGGGAAGGAGAACCATACGCCCCAAAGCGCATCACTCTGAATTGTTAGGAGTTCTGGGTGAAGCTGCTGAATTGTGCTGATTATTTTGTATGGGCCGCCTGCCACGCTAATTATTATGGCTCCACCTACGAATATTCCGAAAGTTAGCAGTATTCCCTGAATAATATTGGTCCATGCGGCCCCTCTCTTCCCTCCCAGAGATGTGTATAGCATAACTGTCAGCGTCAGAAGTAAGGCCCCGGCCCAGAAGGGCACAAGTCCCTCAGTGCTGGCTTCGAATATGTAGCCAGCACCCATTATCTGAACCTGGATATATGGGATGGTGAACAATATTAGGACTGCAGCAAGAACATATCTGAGAAGCTTAGAGCCGTAGAACTCCTCCACCAAGTCGCCAGGACTCACAAAACCGTACTTCTTGCCAAGCCTCCAAACCCTAACACCTAGCAACACTAGCAGAAAACCGAATAGAGCGTTCGTGAACAGATTTGCGATGAAGGTTATTCCCTTACCATAGAACCAACCGTTAGAGCCTAGGAATGCGAGGGCACTCCACCAAGTGCCTGCAGCAAGCCAAAACGATGCGAACATCCCTAACTTCCTTCCAGCGACGAAGAAGTCCTCAGCAGTCTTCTCTCCCTTACGCCTTGCATACTCACCTACAGCAATCATTAGGACAAGGTAACCAAGGATAACGCCGAGAGCTATGTAAGAACCATCCATCTCATATCACCTCCTTGAGAATGCCTATTGCTGCTGTGATAGTGAAGACCAGGAACCATAGGAACGTCCAAGCTGCTAACATGGGCAGACCCATAACCATGTCAGGATAGTTGAAGTTTCTCGCTACTGGCGGTAGGAACATTATATAGGCGATTGCTAATATTATGATTATAAGTGTTTTTGCTGAGGATGACTTCTTTTTCAGAATTGGTCACCCACCCATAAATAAAGGTACACATTATAAAGTTTACGTCTTTACGTTAATTGGATAAGGTATCCAATGCAAAAATCAACTAATTTATTCAATAATTAAATTAATTTACGCAGCTAATGAACCGTAAACATTAACATAACCTAACATAATTATCCTTCCCTTTCCCCGTAAGGTACCGCAACACTCCATACCTTGATCACTCCCCTAGTCTTTCTCAAAACTTTCAAAATCGACTGAACCTCACTCCAATATGCCTCAATCACAGCCATGCTTAGGCATAAGCCTCCTTTAAGGATCTGATGATGGAATGATCTTACAACTGGATGGTAGGAGTGAATAATCCCAATAACTCTCTGATCCACGTAGGGCGAGGACTCATGATCGGTTAAGACAATTATAACCCATCCCGATCTTCCTTTAAGTATGGCTTCCGGGCCTTTAACCTCTAGGAAGAATCTTATGGAGTCCCTTATCAGCTCTGATCTCCCTGCGTACCCGTGTGTTATTATGAACTCATCTATTGATTCAAGCAGTTTTTTCGGGAGGGATATGCTTACTACCGGCATTCTCGCTCACTATATTAAAGTACGTAAAGTTCCTTAATAACTGTTATATAATAATTTTTCTTAAATTAATAATAGAGTTTATTATATGTATAGTTACGGAATAGATGGTCATTGACTGTGGAGGAACGTCATTTCTGGATGGTTTTCGGCGGGGCTTCAGTGGTTCTCGCAATAGTTACAGTGCTTGATGTGGCACCCAACCTATCGTGGTTCCTCCTACTTCTATCCTCAGTTATCTTGACTAAGTTCCTTGTAGAGTTGAAGCATGGACGCTTCAGCGTTGATTTGCTTATGGGTATTGCGGGACTGGCTACATGGTTCCTGGGCGCATACTTCGAAGGGTTCTTGATATTCTCCCTGTATTCACTAGCTGAGATTCTTGAGGATTCGGTTGTTTCTTATGCTGAGAAAGAACTAAGAGGAATGAAGACCTTCCTCCCACCCTATGCAGTAGTTTTCAAAGGTGAGAACTACCTCCAAATCCCGCTCTCACAGGTTATGAGAGGTGATATTATTTTGGTAAGGAAGGGTGAGGTGTGCCCCGTTGACGGATTCCTTCTATCTGATGAGGGTTTATTCAATACTTCATACTTGACCGGTGAATCTCTTCCCAGAAGAATTAGTAAGGGCAGCAGGGTGCTGGGGGGCTACATAAACGTAGGGAATGCTGTGAAAGTCTCGGCATCGACTGATGTTGACAGCTCATCAATATCACTACTCATAAGGAATGCTGAGGAGGCTGTGAAGAGAAAATCCTGGATTCAGAGAGTTTTGGACAGGGTTGTTCCGCCATACACTGCTGCTATTCTGCTTCTCTACTTAGGTACCTCCCTTCTCATCGGTCCTTACCTGTCACTCTCGATCCTGCTTGCCGGATGTCCGAGCGCACTCATCATAACCTCAGCAGCCTCTACCTCCCTCACCATAGGGATCCTTGCTAGGGAAGGGGTTGTTGTGAAGGGGGGTGACGTGCTTGATAGGGTTGGGTATGTCAAGGCAGTTATTTTGGATAAGACAGGCACTCTCACAACCGGTAAGTATCGCGTCACAGACATATATTATGCAAAGGGACGGACTTCAGAGGAAGTGTTGAGGATTGCGGCATCGGTTGCTAAAGGAAGCATACATCCCGTAAGCGAATCATTAGCTAAATACGGTGGAAAGGCCCCGGAAAGGGTTGAGGAGTTCCCCGGTTCAGGTGTTAAAGCATGGATAGGGGGGTCAGTATACTCTATTGGGTCACGAGACTTCATACTAAACAACATTTCCGGCAAAGAAGGTTTGATTGGAAAGGAAGGATGCAACGAAGGGGGTTTATCAGTATATATTGCTGAAAATGATCAATTAGCTGGAATCATATGTATGAGTGAGGAAGTGTCTGATGATGTGTCAAAAGCTATGGAGGAAGTTAAGAACCTAGAGGTAGAGGTCTTTTTAACCAGCGGCGACACCCAAGAGAAAGTTGAGATGCTCGGGGAACAGCTTGGAATTGAGAATGTGTATGGGGATTTATCCCCCAACGATAAGTCAGCCCTATTGAGGAGGATTAAGGGAAAAGGTGTGAAGGTTGCTATGGTCGGCGACGGAATAAATGATCTGGAAGCACTTGCTGAAGCAGATGTAGGTATTGCGGTAGGTTCACTCAGCATAGTGGGCAATGTCGCGGATGCAGTACTTACTAGAGGGGTCCGAGAGCTTCCGAAATTCCTGAAGTATGGAAGGAGTTACAGAAACTCTGTAATGCTTGGATTCGCCTCAGCCATAATGATTAAGGTATCCGTAATAATTCTCGGAATCACTGGGGTTCTCCCTCTGTGGGCTGTGGTTGGGTTAGGCGATGACGGCTCCACCGTCATCGCTTCAATGATAGCTTTCTTTGTTCTCCTCAAAAAGTGAGTACGGGTTTCCGGTTTTAAGTTCTGAGAAACTTGGATACGTAAGGGCCTTGTAATACGCGATAGGACGGCTTTCGAGAGGAGTAGGGAGGTTAACACAGTTGTTTTTGATAAGACGGGAACATTAACGCAGGGAAAATTCGGCGTTACTGACGTAGTGTCTCTATCACCGGAAGTTGGCTCCGAGGACGTACTAAGAATAGCTGCATGCGTTGAGTCCAGAAGCGAGCATCCAATAGCCTTAGCTATTGTTGATGAAGCCCTAAGGAAGGGTCTGAAGCTGGCTGAGGTTAAGAATTTCAGAGCCTTACCTGGGAAGGGTGTGGAAGCTGAAGTAGATGGTGAAAAGGTTATGGTTGTAGGAAGCAACTTCCTCAGAGAAACGTCCTCTTGAATTGCCGGAGGAGGGGTTGAGACTATCTAGTGAAGGGAAGACCACCGTTTACCTTATGATTAATGGTAAGGTAATAGGCATAATCGCACTGGCAGATTTAGTTAGGGACGAATCCAAGGAAGCTGTTAAAGTATTAATTGCGATGGGCATAGAGCCCGTTATGCTCACAGGTGATAATAAGAAGGTAGCTTCATGGGTTGCTAAAGAGCTTGGGATCCACAGATTCTTCGCTGAGGTCCTCCCCCATGAAAAGGTGGAAGTAATTAAGAAGCTGAGGAAGGAAGGAAACATTGTAGCTATGGTGGGTGATGGAATAAACGACGGGCCTGCGCTAGTATCTGCTGACATCGGTATAGCTATAGGCGCAGGCTCAGACGTTGCGATTGAGTCTGCTGATATCATACTTGCCAGAAATGACCCAAGAGACATAACCTCGATAATTAGGCTGGCGAACAGAACTTACCGAAAGATGATTGAGAACCTTCTCTGGGCCACAGGATATAATGCTATAGCTATTCCTCTGGCTGCGGGAGCCCTCTGCTCTGTAGGAATTC
>CAZFVC010000029.1:0-11301 GCA_964522175.1 uncultured Desulfurococcaceae archaeon | reverse complement strand
TTCGCGGCAATAATGATCGATAGAGATGAGGATCCTTGGAGGGCAGGGATAGCAGGGAGAGGCGGCCCAGGAGCGGTGATGGGAAGCAAAAACCTCAAAGCAATAGCTGTAATGGGTTCAAAAAGAATTGAGGTACACGATGAGAAAATCAGGGAACTATCCATTAAGCTTATCAAGAAAATCATGAGCAATGATTATATTCACATAAGGCGAGTGATAGGAACCGCATATTTAGTGGATCCTATGAATAGATTGGGAATAATACCAACTAGGAACTTCCAACAAGGCTTCATAGAGAATCATTACGGCATAATTGGGCCAAATTTAAGATATTACACAAAGAGGGATGTAAGTTGTTATAATTGCCCTGTTGTTTGTGGTAAGGTCGTTGAAGTTAATGGAAGAAAAGTGAAAGTTGAGTACGAGAGTATTGCTTTGTTAGGAAGTAATGACGGAATAACGAATATTATAGATATAGCAAAATCAGTATTGCTTTGCAATGATTTGGGCTTGGATGTAATTTCTACAGGAAATGTTGTCGCTTTTGCTATGGAATGCGCTGAAAGAGGAATTTTAGAGAATGCACCAAAATTTGGAGATGCTGAGGGGCAGAGAAAGCTGATAGAGGATATTGTATACAGAAAGGGATTAGGGAATCTTCTTGCAGAAGGTGTTAGAAAAGCGGCAAAAAAGATAGGTCAAGGTACTGAAAAATTTGCAATGCATGTTAAAGGTTTGGAACTACCAGGCTATGAGCCAAGGTGCGCTTGGGGAATGGCATTAGCATATGCTACTTCAGACAGAGGAGGATGCCATCAAAGAGTTTTTACTGTAAGGGCTGAGATCGATGGAGTTTTAAAGCGTTTCTCTACTCGTGGTATTGCAAGATTTGTGAAAGAGGTGCAAGATGAGAGGGCTGTGGCATTCTCCCTAGTTGTATGTGACTTTATGCCACTAAGCATCGATGATTTCATAAATGGTTTGAAGTATACAATAGGGCTTAAGCTATCTCCCGAGGAATATTTGAGAGTCGGAGAACGAATTTGGAACCTGACTAGATTGTTTAACATTAGAGAAGCTGGGATTTCAAGAAAAGAAGATGATTTGCCTCCAAGAGTATTTGAAGAACCTTTACCAATGCCTCCAGACGGTAAAGAAAAAGTTAGACTTCCAAGAGAAGAATTCAACAAAATGCTTGATGAGTATTACGAGCTTAGAGGCTGGAATAAGAATGGTATTCCAACCAAAGAAAAACTTAAGGAACTAGGCTTAGACAAGATTTAAGAGACGGGATACAAGTTTCCTTGCCCAGAAATTAATCTAACGAATATTCAAGAAATATCCGGTAAAGAAGTTATAGTTTTTGAAAGCAAAATAGAAATGATATGGTGGGTGATAAAGGGAGCACGTGGATAGGTATATGGTTGAGTTATTTCAGCATAAACATAGCCCTGATGTAGAGCGGTTTAAATGTAATAATTGGTACGTCTGCTTGGATTCCGAAAGTTGCTGTGTAGTAATGCTATCCTTTTACCCGTCGGCATGTAGCGAGTACAGACAGATTAATGGGGGTCAATCTCGTAGTCTATGTTATCCCTTCCTTTGATTATTCCTAGGAACGAAGCCTGTCCAATCACCAACGATGAGTCCAAACTCGCCTCTAGAAATGAACTATAGAGCTGCCTTAGCTACCTTATCGGGTGCCCAACCTTCGCTGAACAAGTGGCAGGGGGCAAACCCGATTTAGCAATAGTAAGAACTCTACAGGCTCTGTAAAGCTGAGCTTATTCTTAAAATCTTTGAGGATTCTCCGCCTAACACCCTTCCCAAAGCCCTAACATCAATCCCCTCAAATCACCTGAAATTAGAACTGATTTTCTCAACGAGTTCACGATTCTTGAAGATTCCTGAACTCATGGAGGGGATATTTAAGCTTTCATGCTCTGATAAAGTTTTGATGGAGCCGCCGGCGGGATTTGAACCCGCGGCCACCGGCTTACAAGGCCGGCGCTCTACCCGCTGAGCTACGGCGGCCCATTCAAGTAATTTTAGCGGGGTGAATAAAGCTTTTCGGACCTCATTAAGTTCTTTATGTGTGGCTCTTTTATCTCTTGGTGCTGATGGTGCGGATTAAGCTGATAGCGACTTTGGGTCCCGCTTCATCATCTATCGAGGTAGTTGAGGCTCTAGTTCGGGCCGGGGCGTCAGGTTTCAGAATAAATTTCTCCCACGGAAACACGGATGAATGGTCCCAGCTCGTTAAGACTGTGAGAAGTGTGGAATATACCACTTCTAAAGCTCTTCCCATAATTATGGATCTTCGGGGATCCTCCATCCGGCTGGGGGATTTCCCTGAAAGTGTACGGGTTGAAAAAGGGGATAATGTGATTTTCTCGCTGAAGGAACTATCTTTAGAGAAGAAGATTATTCCTTTACCGAATCCTCAAATCTACGGCTCTGTGGAGGAGGGAGACATTCTCGTTATGGATGACGGGAGGTTAAGGCTTAGAGTAACGTCGGTTGGTCCTGTAAGAATAGAATGTGTTTCCTTATGTAGAGGGGTTATTAAGCCAAGGAAAGGCGTTGTAGTGAAGGGTAAGGAGCTTGACCTTCCTACCCTCACAGAGAAGGATGTTAGGGATCTTGCATTCGCATGCTCAGTGGATGCGGACTATATTGGGTTAAGCTATGTGAGGAGAGCCTCCGATATCGAGATCCTCAGAGAGCAGATGGATAAGCACAGATGTAGAGCCAAGGTTATCGCCAAGATAGAGACTGCTTCAGCCATTAGGAACCTCGGCGACATAATTGAGGCTTCCGACGTCATTCTCGTGGCCAGAGGGGATCTCGGAATGAATTTCGGGCTTGAGGAGATTCCTCGCCTACAGCATCTAATAGTAAAGGAGTCGTTAAGGCGTGGGAAGCCAGTAATCATAGCTACCCAGCTTCTTGAATCCATGATCAGCAACCCAATACCCACACGTGCAGAGGTTGTTGATGTAGCTAATGCCGTAGAGGAGGGTGTTGACGCCTTAATGCTTACCGGAGAAACCTCCATAGGGAGATACCCTGTTGAGGCTATCGAGTGGCTTAGGAGAATAGGGGAAAGAATCGAGAGGTGGAAACCTGTTGAAGGCATCCGCCAGGGAGGACCTCTTAAGAGGAGGTATGCAAAAGGTGTAACAGAGCTTGCAGAAAACCTAGGAGCAAAGCTCGTGATTTACTCAAGACACGGGAACACAGCAAGATTCATATCATCAATCCGTCCCAAAACAGATTTCTATGTCGGCGTACCCTCCCTACAGATTGCGAGATCCCTCAACATTCTGTGGGGAACAGAACCCGTCATCATTGAAGCAGATTCCTACGAGGAAGGCCTAGAGAAGACATTCAGCCACCTGAAAAAGAACGGAACCATAAATTACGGAGACCTAGTCGTGCTTACATACGGGATGCTGGGAGACGAACAGGTGATTAAGGTAAGGAGGAACACGTGAGAGAATCGTTTAATATGTTAGCCTCAACTGGTGTGGGGTGGTTAATTGGGGAAGAAAGGTAAACAGAAAGAGGTTGGTAAAGTAATAGTGAAGAAGAAGGCAAGGAAGGTCCCTTCAGTAAAGATTAGGTGGGACTATGTCTTCGCAGCAATACTTATTGCGTTGATTGGGGGTGCGATAGGTTATTTCGCCTACGTAACATACTTCAAGGAACCGACAACTCCTCAAGCAGAAAACCCTGTGGATGTGCTGTATAAGGGTGTTGAGGAAGTCTTCATAAATAAGAATAAGAACGCTACCCTCGACCTTTACTACAAACTAAGGGGCGAGATGAAACTTGGTAACGTCACGTTAAGTGTTAAGGACTTCGTCCAACACAGAGTGTTCTTCTACAACACTACAGTCACTCCTAACGCGAGCGAAACAGGTAACGAGACTCAGGAACCCGTCGTATTAAGCGGTTTCGGAGCAATACCTTTCGGCGCGTACTATATAGATCCGCTGCTTAATCTCACAGGATTCTACAGCAAACCTGAGAACATTTCAGACCTACTAATCAACGTGAAACACTTGAGGGAAGATAGAAACATATCTGTAAGCGTTACTAAGGTAGGTGAGGAAGACGTCTACTTAAAGACTTTCGACTCAACATTCCACACCGTTGTGTATAGATATGTGTATGACGTGCCTCAAAGCAATACAACCACTGCTCATGTAGTGGGTGAGGTCTGGTACGAAACCAAATACGGTGTACCGGTTAAGGCTGTCTTCAATATTGATGGCCTAGTTATGTCTTGGGAGCTTCAGGCCGCTGACCTTAACTACCTTGGGCAAGGGGCCACATGAACTATTTTAACCGAGTTAATGATAGAGGAGAGGTAAGTAAAGATGGGGGAAGAAAAACCTAGAGGAAGAATAACTGTAAGGCTTCCTCCGAAAATACTGGAGAGGAAGAAGAAAGTTGAGGAGAGAATGAGAAACATTAAACATAAGATAGTCATTATGTCCGGCAAGGGAGGCGTTGGCAAGTCTTTCGTCGCTTCAAATCTTGCAGTAACTCTTCAGTCCATGGGCTTCACCACAGGTCTAATGGATGTAGATTTCCACGGCCCTTCAGCACCCAAGATGCTGGGTATTAGGGGGCAGCGACTGTTCGGTAGCGATGAAGGCATAGAGCCTGCTGTAGGGCCTCTAGGCCTTAAAGTGATGTCCCTCGATTTCCTTCTGCCTGATGATGACTCGCCGGTTATTTGGAGAGGACCGATAAAATCGACTGCAGTCACACAATTCATAACAGACGTTAATTGGGGACCGCTTGATTTCTTAGTGATTGACATGCCTCCAGGCACAGGAGATGAGGCAATAACTGTTGCCCAAGAGCTGCCTCAGGTTGATGGAGCTGTCTTCGTTACTATACCGTCCGAAGTCTCTCTCTTGGTGGTCGGGAGATCTATCTCCTTCGCGAAGAAGCTGAATATTCGGCCCTTAGGAGTTATAGAGAATATGGCTGGTTTCCACTGCCCAGACTCAGGAAAGACATACTATATCTTCGGGAAAGGTTCCGGGAAGAGAATTGCTGAGAAGTACGGCATCGCTTTCCTAGGTGAGATACCTCTGGATCCGAGGATTGCTGAGGCGGCGGATGCTGGGGAACCTTTCGTTCTTAAATACAGTGATTCGGAAGCAGCTAAGAGGTTTATGGATGCGGCGAAGAAGATAGTTGAGCTTGTTGAAGGACAGAAGTAATTTTCTCCGCTCTCCTTATTAACATACCTATGTTGTAATTATTGAGGAATAATCATGGGTTTTGAATGGTACAGTGAGTTCGTCAGGAAGGGATACGTCCCTCGCAAGGATGAGGTCGTTGTGGTTTTCCGAGCCGTGCCCTCTGAAGGAATGAGTATGAAGGACACGGCGGGAAGGATAGCTTCAGAAAGCAGTATTGGAACATGGACAACTCTCACAACCCTGAAACCTCATATAAGGGAGCTGATGGCTAAGGCTTTCGAGGTCAAGGACGATGGCCTCATTAAGGTTGCCTACCCCCTCGAATTATTCGAGCTTGGATCCATTCCGCAGCTCTTCAGCTCAGTTCTGGGCAACATCTTCGGTATGAGAGCAATTAAGAGGCTCAGGGTTCTAGATATTCAGTTCCCTGAGGAATACGTTAAATCCTTCAAAGGCCCTCAGTTCGGGATTAAGGGCGTTAGAGAAAAGCTGAAAGTTTATGATAGGCCCATACTAGCCACAGTGCCTAAGCCTAAGGTAGGTCTGACCACGGAGGAGTATGGGGAGGCCGCCTATGAAATCCTTACCGGCGGTATGGATCTCGTGAAGGATGATGAGAACCTCACAAGCCAGAGCTTCAACAGATTCGAAAAAAGGCTGGAGGTGGTGATGAAGGCAATTGATAGAGCAGAGAAAGAAACCGGGGAAAAGAAAGGTTACCTAGTAAACATAACTGCAGAAACAAACGAAATGATTAGGAGACTTAAGCTAGTAGCGGATCACGGAAACGGCTTCATTATGGTCGATATACTGGCGGCGGGATATGCAGCATTACAGACAGTAAGGGAGTACACGGAAGAGTATGGGTTAGCTATACATGCCCACAGGGCATTCCACGCAGCATTCACTAGGTTGAAGGATCATGGCGTCTCCTTCTTCCTAATAGCGAAAATCTCGAGGCTGGCGGGGGTTGACCACATACATATCGGAACAAACGTGGGTAAAATGGCCTCCGACTTAATCGAGCTGAGGGATACGCAGAGAGTAATAACGGAGGATTCATTCACTCCTGAAGATAAGGAGAATAGACTACCTCAGGAATGGTATGGCATGAAGCCTGTTTTCCCTGTTGCTTCAGGAGGGCTTCACCCAGGAGTCCTGCCGAAGCTTATGGACTTCATGGGGACAGATATCATTATTCAGGTGGGTGGCGGAGTAACGGGTCATCCTAAAGGCCCCTACGAAGGAGGTAAAGCCGTCAGACAGGCTATTGAAGCCTATCTGAAGGGAATACCGCTCGAGAAATATGCTGAAACCCATAAGGAGCTGAAGGAAGCGCTGGAGAAGTGGGGGACCATAAGGCCTGAGTAAAAACTACTTTTTCCCTTTAATCACCCTTAACTTAAATAATGCCTCATGATAATTACCGTCATAGAGTTTAGTATCGACCCCTCTTTCCCTCACCCTAGTATCCACTTCATCCGCGGTAAGGATGGAAGGATCTAAGGTATCTGAAGCTGTGTTGAAGTTGCAGTTATAGCTGAAGGAAGGAACCCAGGTCCAGTACTCCTTAACTATCTTGAAGTTAGCTCTAAGATTATTGACCACGTACTCATACACCTCCGGGTAGAAGAAGGAGTTGCCAGACTGCGTCACTACAATCCCTCCACGCTTAAGCAGTTTCTTAACGTCCGAGTAGAACTCCTTTCCGTACAGCTTCCTTGAGATTTCAGGGCCGTAAGGGTCAGTTAAGTCTAGGATTACCACGTCATACTTCCCAGGTTCTTCTTCCTTAACGAACCTGAGTCCATCCTCTATGACTACTTTAGCTCTTGGGTCGCTGAAGGCTTCTTTATGCATAAAGTCAAGATATTTCTTGGCGAACTCTATCAGCTCACCGTCAATATCAACCATGACGGCCTCCTTAACGCTCCCATGCTTAAGCACTTCCCTCAGTGTGGCTCCCTCTCCACCGCCAATAATGAGAACTTTCTCAGGATTAGGATGAGTAATCATGACTGGGTGCACTAATGTTTCATGGTATATGTACTCATCAATCTCGGTTGACTGAATATACCCGTCCAGAACGAGTGCCCTCCCAAAATCATATGTATCCACAATCTGTACTTCCTGGTACTTAGTCACCTCAGTAAGGAGAACTTTCTTAACCCTCGTTATTAAGGCCGAGTCCTTCGAAACACCCTCAATTATGGCAGGACCGTACTCCAAATGCATACTTGCACACCATATTATTGACTAAACAGAATAATTAAAGGTAGGAGATTTCTCATGAATGAGGAATACCTGAATAGATATTCGAGGCAGCTGAAAATTCTAGGTGAAGCAGGTCAAGAGAAGCTGAGGAACTCTAAGGTAGGTGTTGCTGGTGTTGGCGGGCTTGGATCCACCGTAACTATGCTTCTCGCTGCCGCAGGCGTTGGGAAGCTAGTGCTTGTGGATGATGGGGAGGTTGAGTTAAGTAACCTGAATAGGCAGATACTGTACACTGAAAACGATTTAGGTAAGGTGAAAGTAGAGGTAGCTAGTAAAAGACTCCGGGCCCTTAACTCGGGTATCGAGGTCATTCCTGTGAAGGCATCTCTTCACTCAAAGGAGGCGCAGGAAGTCCTCAAAGGGGTAGATGTTCTCGTAGACTGCCTAGATAATTGGGACTCAAGAATTGTGTTAGATAGATTATCCTGGAGGAACTCCATACCATTTGTCCACGCCGGCATATCGGAATTTTATGGACAGTCAACAACAGTTGTTCCCGGCATTACATCCTGCCTCAAATGCTTACTAGGCATAACAACCGACACTGAAGGAAGCCCGCCGCAAGTAATATCCCCTACGGCCTCACTCTTAGGGGCTATTGAGGCTGCTGAAGTCGTGAAACTGCTCACAGGCATAGGTGAACCCCTCTCCAACAGGCTGCTAGTGGTTGATCTAAAGCGGATGGATTTCACAATCCTCCAGATTAAAGGAAGCCCTAAATGCCGATGCTATTAATTCACCAAAGAATCAGTTATCCACTAAGAAACTGTTATTTGTATATATACTTCATTAAAAGGAGGATTAGGGGTATAAAGAAAGAGCTCGACAAGAGAGGCTGATAATAGTGTATGGCCCTATAGACTGGTCAGCGATGTTGCAGGACATAATAACGCTATTCATAGTTATAGACCCCATCACACTCGGGATTTATGTGGGAGCTTCTACAGCGGACTCACCCCCGGAAATAAGGTCAGGCATTGTGAGGAGAGGTGTCTGCGGCGGTTGCATAATTCTGCTTTTCTTTGCTTTGGTCGGTGACTACGTATTGGGGTACTTCGGGATAGAGTCTTTCGACTTCATGATAGCATTAGGAATAATCCTTATGATTGTAGCTATACTTGATTTCATGGATCTTCATCTACCTAAAGAGCTGAAGAGAGATAGACCCTCACTCGTCCCTATTGCTACACCCCTTATTGCGGGTCCGGCAGCAATATCAACAATAATATTCATTAAGTACTCCCACGGGATAGTTTACGCAGTCATATCCATAGTTATAAACACTATACTTACGTATATTTCGCTTAAGGGAGGTACGAAGCTTGCTGAGCTATTAGGGAAGTCCGGCTCCCAGCTAATAGATAAGATAATAGCGTTAATTCTTGCGGGATTAGCAATCTCGCTTATTAGGAGAGGAATCTTCAGCATAATTCCATAAACAACAGTAGAGGACAATACACATGTTCCCATATGAAAAAGCGAGGAAAGGTCAGAAAGAAGCGATTGGCTTCATTAGGAAGAACTTGGGGAAGAAAATATTTCTGAGGGCCCCAACCGGGTTCGGGAAGACTATAGTTGCCCTACTGGCACACTCAGATGCAGAAAAAGTTATTTATGCAGTGAGGACAAGGAATGAGATAACCCCTGTAATTAGGGAGCTTAGAAGAATTGGAGAGGGCTTCAGTTTCATATTCAGCGCCGCAAAAATGTGTCCCTTAATGAAAGGAAAAGGTAGTGAACTAAATGATTTCTGGCTCGGGTGCAAAATACTTAGGAGCAGGGGCATGTGCCCCTACTTCAATAAACTTCAGAAGGTATCAAGCGAAGAATTACGGAAAATAATTAATGATGCTGCAACTAATGATCTGCATCTACTTGCGGAAACAATAACCAAGAAAATGGGGGTATGTCCTTTTTTCGCGCTTAAAATGCTTTCCAGCGAGTCGCGCTTCGCTGTGGTCACTTATCCATACGTATTTCGGGATGAGGTCTATGAAACTGCCTTCGACCCAGAGCTGAAACCTATCACGCACCTTATTCTGGATGAAGCCCACACGCTCTTCAATCCGCAACTCATAATTGATGAGGAAATAAACAGGATAAACATATTTAGAGCGCTTCAAGAATGTCGCTCCCACAGAGTGGCTGAGGCTGTTGTTAAGTACTTGGAGTCAATTGATGAAGTGTTGCAGGGGATTAGGTCAAGACTTCTCAAAAGAATACCTAAAGACGCGATATATTCAGGGCTGGAAACTCTTATGATGCTGGAGGATGCTGCCCTCCAGATAAAGCTGCGTAAAATGAAGGAGGGAGGGCCTCAAGAACTGTTGAGGAGGACCACGGAATTAACGAAGATTCTCAGATTCATTAAGTATGTGGCTCGAGAAGACTTCAATGTATATGGCCAAGTATCTCCATATGAGGAGAAGGTGATTAAGGCCCTCACACCAAGGATGTCGTATATACATTCATCTATTAACCAATACGCAGGAGCCTTAATGATGTCCGGAACATTACCACCCGAAGAAATTGTTAAGGCTGTCCTTTTCCCAGAATCCGTATACGTGGACGTTAGGGAGGACTTCGGCTTCACATTCCCTGAATACAACACCTATTACGCAGTGTACACATCTTTAACATCTAGATATGTCAAGAGGGTTGAGGATACCTATAAAGGATATTCGTCCATAATAAGAAGCCTTATCAATGCATTATCGGAGGGTGTTTCCTTAGTCGTTTATCCAAGTTACAGCTTCCTTAAGAAGGTTCATGAATATCTATACCTACCTGGAACCTTTCAAGTTGTTGAGGGAGTCAATACAACTACAGGATGGATCGATGAGCTTAGGAAGAGGAAGAAAGGAGTGATCCATGCAGTCAGCGGAGGAAAAATCACTGAAGGTATTGAAGTCATAGATGAGGAAGGGAAATCCCTGATAAAGCTTGTCGTGGTGTGCGGGGTTCCTTACCCGATGCCGGACGACTACATAAAGGATCTTCGGGAATGGCTAAGAAAGAATGTCGAGGAGTCCATGGCTAAGGAATTTGTAATGAATGTTCAAGCAGGGATTAAGGTGGCTCAAGCAATTGGAAGAGCGATAAGGTCGGAGGATGATAGGGCATTCATAGTATTGGCGGACCATAGATTCATGTCGAGGAGGCTTATGTCTGCACTTGGTATAAGGTATGATAAAGTCACTGGGGATATTGAGGAGTTAGTGAACGATTTCACCTCTTTTCAGAAGAACCTTCTTTAATTCCAACAACAACCTCCAGAATAATCAGGACTGCTGTAATCATAACGACCGTTGAGATAGGTGAGAAAACCAAGACCTGCATAAAGGACCACTCACTCAAGAGATATTCCAGGCTCAGGCCCTCACTAAGGGTGAGAAGATACTTCGATAGTACATCATTGCTTAAGAGACTTATCGAGGCTGAGGAAACAGCTATTAATGCCATAGATAGTGCAAGCACCCATCTCCTCCTGCTGCCTGTGAGCAGCATTAATAACGCAGTTAGGGGAAGGAGAGAAAGGTAGCTGAATCCTACACCTATTTTCAGAACTTCTGGGCTATTGAGAAGGAAAGACAGCAATATAGAGGCTAGCCCCCCTGCAGAGAGTCCTAAGGATGCGATACCGAGCCTTGTTTTCTTCAAATCTTCATCTTTCCGAGAGCCTTCAAAAGGAATTAGAAGAAGGGAAGATAAAGCGATTAATGCGTCAGCTATTGGTATAGTGAGGAGAGATGCGAAGCCCACTAGCGCTGTAATTACCCCGGCCCACTCTAGCCTACTTGGC
>CAZFVC010000028.1:0-11340 GCA_964522175.1 uncultured Desulfurococcaceae archaeon | reverse complement strand
GGCCTCCTAAAGGAAAACCGTTAATTACCTTAACTTATGTATTGAGGATTGAATGATGAGTGCTGACCTCCCGACAGGTGAGGAAATGCATCTCTGCTGATTCCTAATCCACCCTACCTAAAACCTCGTGGAAAGTGTTCTTCTTACACTTCTTGCAGTAGTGGTAAATTCTGTCCAGGTCGCTTATGTCGTAACTCACCCTAAGTATCCATTCAGTCCCGCATTTCGTGCATCTAAGCTTCCATGAAGTCATGGCGATCCCTTGACTAAAGTGTTAGTAAGAATTAAAAGCTCTCCTAAGACTCCTTTGGTGGATGACCACTGGTGGGCCCGTGGCTCAGCCAGGCAGAGCGGCGGACTCTGAGCCGAAGCTCCAGTCCATCCATCTATGGGTCTGTGGACCGTGAGGGATGACAGTTAATACCTTGGGAGAGACCCGTAGGTCGGGGGTTCAAATCCCCCCGGGCCCACCACACCCGTTGGGGGGCAAAGGGCTCCTAAAGAGAATCGCTTTTTCCCTTTTTCTCTGCTTCAGAAAAGTTTAAAAATAAAACCTATAAGGTTTCCCGGTAGTAAAACTTGTCTGGCATAAAACTATTTTCTACAGGGGTTAAAGAACTTGATGAGATTCTGGGCGGAGGATACTATCCAGGGTATATCGTCTTGATCGCTGGTCATCCTGGAGCTGGGAAAACAACCCTTGGGGCGTCATTTCTTTATAAGGGAGCCTTGGAGAGGGAAGCAGGGATTTATGTTTCCTTAGCAGAACGAAAGAACGAGTTTTTTAGACATATGAAACCCTTAGGAATGGATTTTCAGCCACTGGAGGAGAAAGGGCTCTTCAAATTCATGGATTTCCCTACGCTTAACACGAGAGATGTTCTCTCAACTTTAATTACAACACTTGGAGAGGAAACAAATAGACTCAAGGCAAAGAGAATAGTTATTGATCCCATAACGGCGTTCATTGATATCGTTGGGAAAGAAGAGGCTAGGGCTTTCCTCCACTCAACCCTCCTTAAACTAACTAAGCCTTTAGGTGTTGTGACATATCTTATTGCTGACCTCCCTCTAGGAGTGGAGGTTATTGGCCACGGGTTCGAGGAATTCCTAGCAGATGCTGTTCTTAAGTTGGTTATTGATAAAAAAGCCGGACTCGTGAGGAGAAAGCTAATAATTCATAAAGCAAGAGAAGTTCCTATGGTATTTTACGAATACGAGTTCATTATAGAGCAAGGTGGCATCAGAATTTATCCCAAGATGCCTAGAGCCATAAAAGGGAGCTATACACTTGAACGTATTGAATCCGGTATTGAAGGTCTTGATCGCATGCTTCACGGAGGTTTCCTAAAAGGATCCTCTGTCCTGATTACTGGACCAAGTGGTACTGGAAAAACACTTATACTGCTAACGATTGCTCTCTATAATGCTTCTAAAGGGAGGAGAGTTCTTTACATATCGCTTGAGGAATCAGTGGAGCAACTGAGGACTACTGCCAGAACTCTTGAGTTTAATGTAGATGAATTAGAAAGCAAAAAACTCATTAACTTCATAACCATAGGCCCAGGAACGTTAACACCTGAAGGAGTTTATCACCGGATACTTGACGCTATTAAAAACCTTTCACCTTCTATACTAATTTTAGATGGTCTATCATCCCTAGAGAGGCTATTCGGTGAGTCTGACTTCATGCTCCTAGGAAGAAACATAATTATAGAGGCGAAAAAACGGGGAATCCTGAATATATCTTCAATGCTTCATGATGTAATGGCTGGAAGGGAAGTCGGAATGAGCACTATGACAGACTCTATTATAGCCCTCTGGTTTGACATATCGTCATCCCCGATAAAGCGTATGATAACAGTTCTTAAGATGAGAGGGTCTCCACACGACACCTCGAAAAAAATTCTTGCTCAAGTGAATGGCAAGGTGGTAATAAAATGAGTGAGCCCACAGCGTGCAGTGAAAGGGTTCTTGAAGAAATAGAGATATTTCTTGAGAAGGCTTTTTCTGAGTTTGCTAGAGGGCTCTATCTTGTACTGGATTTTCATTCTCAGAGACTTATAGGAACCAGTCTCGCAAGAGCAATAGTCGATAAACCTAAAGAAGCTTATCACATTATGTTACTAGTCCTAGATGAACCTGGAGTCGAAGTGCTAAGTTCAACTTTAGCATATATGCTAAGGAGAAATAATATACCAGCAAGAACCAACTTATTAAGAAAGCTCAGCGAGGGAGATAATAGCGCCTTCCTAGAGGCTGCTCGAGCATTTGTTGATGCATATAGAGACTGAATCTATTTATCCCTAAGCTTTTTTTCCTAAGCATGCATACTCTAATATCATGTAGCCTTAGGAAAAGAAACACACATTAGTCAGAGCTTTGGCCCCTCATCACTGATCAGAGATGCTTAACTCATCATGCCTTATTCGTTGGAAGGGCTTACTCACCCAATAGTCTGTCATTCTCCTCCTTTTTATTTCCCTCATCTCCCTATCGACATGCTTGTAGACCGTCGAATGCTTCCTTCCATCTATCAGCATCTGTATGGCTTCCCGTGCCACCTGAACCGATTCATAGTCACCTATTATCGCCACCTTATCGTCATGTATATTGATGTATGTGCCCGTCATCTGCTCAAGCGTCTTCTTAGCCCTCCCCTTCTCACCTATTATCCTTCCCTTAATCCGTTGAAGATGGTTTACGTGGTCTCCGATAACGTTCTTGAGGTCAATAACGGCTAGGACCTGATCCTCCTCAAGCAGCCTCCAAGCCCTCTCAGGGGAGAACCCTGCAGCTACTGCCGAGATAAAGTCCTTTGCCCTGAGCAGCTGATCCATCCGTGTCTCGGGGGTTGCAGGCTCTATAGTGACTGACGCGTTCTCACTGTCCACAGTGATTATAGTACCTGTCCTTTCCTCAAGCTCCCTAATTATCCTCCCCTTCTCCCCTATGAGGGGCCCCAGCCTGTCTAGAGGGATGCGGAGGTAAAGCTTAGTCTCTCCGGGCAGTAACTTACCCTCCTTCAACGAAATCACCACTATCTATACGTTAGGTTTAGGGATAATTAAGGAAGATGCTATCCCTCAGTAACCGTTCTGAAGAGCTCCTCAGGCGTAGGTATGTCTAGACCTACTTCCTTACTGAAGAATCTCCATAGGTTGTAGAGATCTCTCCTAAGATAGTTGAGGGCGTTCGGGTGGGCTACCTTAACTGCCTGACTAACATCGATTATGTAATGCTTTCCTTCCCATACCATCACATTGAACTCGCTTAGATCTCCGTGAACTAGGCCAGCATCCCTGTAAATCCTCTTCACGTCCTTCATCAGCCTCCAGAAAATCTCCTCGTACTCCCCGTAATCCAGCCTAACCTCCTTCAGTAGCGGCGCTCTTACACCTTCCTCTCCTATGAACTCCATGACCAGCACGTTCTCGTGGTGGGCTAGCGGCTTAGGGACGGATGCACCGGCCCTATGCATCAAGACATAATTCTTGAACTCTTTCCTTGCCCAGAGAATCATGAGTTTCCTGAAGGATTTGGGTAGTGCACCCTCAAACCTGGGGTCGCCGCGTATATACTTAATTATACCCTTCCTGAACTCGGCAGCTGATGTGAGATATATCTTCACTGCAAGGTCCTCGCCTTTCCTGCCCTTACCCCAATAAACCCTGGCCTCCTTACCTGCGCTAACCGTTCCTTTAAGGTCCCGTATAATTCCTTTCTTCATGAGGTGTAGAACCGCGAGAACTGTAGCTCTATCGAAAACCTCCTCAACAGTTTCGAAAAGGTCCTTATCCAGCTCCCTCCTCTCCTTACCGAGGGAGGTGTAGTAACGGTCAAGAATTTTGTCTATGTCGCTTCCTTTACCTATTAGAACTCACCCTCATATTCGAGGAGCTCCCTCTCGAGAATACCCAACTCCAGAAGCTTCTTTATCTCGTCCCTCGTATACCTGTATATAACATCTCCCCTGTCGTCACGGAACTCCCAAACACTCAGAAGAACTATGTCCTTAGGGTTCATCCACATACGTCTCCTCAACTTGCCGGGGATGCGGCCCATCCTTTCCTTACCGTCCTGGCAGAAAACCTTGATGTAGTTCCCTCCAATAATGTCGGTCACCACACACAGCATCTGGCCCTCCTCTTCCTTGGGGAGCAGAAGCTCCTCCTCACCCTCATGCTTCTTTTTCTTCTTTTTCTTTTTCTTATATCTCGCCATACCCGAGCCCTATATGAGTAGGTAATGATTACCCTTATAAATTAGTATTTTAACCCTGTCCCCAAGATCGAAGATCGCGGGGGCCTTCACATAGAAAACATTGCCTGAGGAAATTGCCTGAACTACAGCCCTCCCGCCCTCATAATTAACCAGGGTCCCCTCAATAACTGCGTAGTCCTTCTCCGTAAGTATCCTCACACCCCTCTTCCATAGGTCGTCATGAGTCAGCCTCACAGACCTGCCTGTGTTAAGCATCCTTATCGAGACGTAGCCTTTCCCGACCCCCGTCACTACGGCGGGGCTGCCCTCGAACTCAACAATGTCTCCCCGCATCATTCCCGGAAGCCGCACAGAGATCGTGAGCTTGCCGTGCCTTTTCCCACCGACATACCCGCTATCCTTCCAAGTCTGCTTAATTCTTGCAGAGAACTCCTTCCTCAGCATGCTCGCTATCTGTCTGGCGAGACTTACGTCGTTAAGCTTTATGTCCACACCGTTCCTATCCTCCTTTATCTCAACTATTCCGTCATGTATGCCCCGAATCCTCCCCACCCTGTTACCGACCTTCCTCAGTATCTCTGGGCGAACCTCACCCTCCATCCTTATCTGGATAGTTGCCTCAGTCTTCTCGCCTCTAATAGATGCACATGTAGGGCATAACTGCTTCCTTAAATCCACATATATCTCCGCATCCTGCTCAAGCCTTACCTTGCGGTAGAAACCGATTACTTTGAGGTAAGCCTTCCCAGAGGAGAGCTTCAGAACCTCAACCCTCACATCACTGATTCCCGGATAGAGGGTACTTCTTTTAATGAGGGATCGATTAATGAAGAGCTCGACAGCGTCCTCAACCCCTCCTCCCTGTCTCTCCCATACACCACCCACGTACACGGAGCCGCATACAGGGCATACAGTAACCGTTACCTTGCTCGGGAGCTTCAGAATGTAGCGTTCCTTCACGAAACATTGGGGACATAAACCGTCGATGATGGGGTTCTGTTCGTCCTCCTCCCTTCCGCACCTAACGCAGAACCTTCTCCCCATACGTCACATCCTCACAAGCTGTGCGTAAGGCACGCCCCTGACCTTCATAACGGATTCAGGATGTATTATTCCCTCACTCACCGCCTTACCCACTATGTTTTTACCGACAATCATGGCTGTGTATGCCTGCCTCAGATATATTACTGCCTCATCAACCGTGGACTCAAAGCCCCCGAAGAAATCCTCATTAACTACGAGGTTAACCTTACTGGTTTTGAAGGTTTTGCCGAGCAGTTCCTTGTCGCATATTGCCACAACTCTTCTAGGTATCCCTAACCCTTCATCGACCTCATGCACCTTGACATATACCAGCTTATCCTCCGTCATTACCCACACACATGCCTAGATGGGTTTAACAGGTGTTTCCGCTCCGCAGGCAAGGCACCTAATGATCCATACCTTACCCTGCCTCCTCAGCTCCGTCTGGTAGGAGCCGCAGGTCTTGCAGATCACGTACTGGTCGAGGAATCTCTTGAAGAGTGAGTTAATCGTTGATGTTGAGACACGTGAGTAAATAATGAAGACGCCTGAATCATCTATCCTTCCCCTAGCAGCCAGTTCCTTCAGCATGTAGCGGGCGCATATCCTCGGCTCCCTGAGAAGGACGCTGCAGACGTCCTTGAAGTTCTTGATCTGCGTCTGCATACCTACGTGAAGTATCTCAAGAGGCGGGATGTCTAGGGAGGGCTTCTCCCTCTTCTCCGGCAGTTTACTGTAGAGCCTGTCAAGCAGCTCTTCATACTTAAGCGTATCTTCACCCACCTTTAGCACCTCTAGGCATATTATTTTGAAGCTTTTAAGCTGATTTACAGGTAGTGCTCCGGCATGAGGATATATTTCGAGACATACGGATGTGCGTTGAATAAGGCAGACACAGCAATCATGAAGACCCTGCTCACAGGCGCGGGACATGAGATAGTTGATAGTGTTAAGGAGGCCGATGCCGTAATCATTAACACATGTACGGTAAGGCTGGACACTGAGCAGAGAATGATTAAGAGGCTTAAGGAACTCAGGAACTCTGCCGAAGGAAAGAGAATTATTGTTGCAGGCTGCATGGTTTCAGCACAGCCCTACACAGTCGCCAAAACAGTTCCCGAGGCCTCACTGATTACTCCCCAAACCATTACACGTGTTGTGGAGGCTGTCGAGGCCCCCCACCGAGTTGTCCTCCTTGAAGGGGATAGGGACATGAGCTACCTCAAGCCCTATGTGGACGGTCCTGCGGCCGCCATACCTATAGCTGAAGGATGCTTAGGTGAGTGCTCCTTCTGCATAACGAAGATCGCAAGAAGGAGACTAAGATCCTACAGACCGGGCCTTATCGCGAGAGCTGTAGGTGAGGCCGTAGGGAAGGGGGCGGTCGAGATAGATTTGACGGCCCAAGACACGGCATCTTATGGCATTGATTTAGGGAGCTCCTACAGGCTTCCTCAACTTGTTGAGGAAATACTCGACTCTGTTAATGGCGACTACTTCCTCAGGATAGGTATGATGAATCCGGACACCTTGGAAGGTATATTGGATGGGCTGATTGAAGTGATGAAGCATCCGAAGGTGTTTAAGTATGTGCATCTCCCCCTTCAGTCAGGAAGTGATAAGGTTCTTAAGATAATGAGGAGGAAGTACAGCTACGATGATTACAGGGAGCTGATTAAGGAGCTGAGGAGGAAAATCCCGGAGGTTTCGATAGCGACAGACATAATTGTCGGGCATCCGGGGGAGGATTGGGAAGACTTCCTCCTCACGGTTGAGGGGGTTAAGGAGCTTCTCTTCGATAAGGTGCATCTAGCCCAATACACTATACGGCCCAGAACGGAAGCTGCGGCGATGAGGCAGGTGCCTGACCCGGAGAAGAAGAGGAGGAGCACACTACTCCTCAAAGTCGTTGAGGAGGTTGGGCAGAGAATAAACTCAGGGTATGTGGGAACCATAGCTGAAGTCATAGCCTCATCTATCAGCATAAGGGGCTCAGTAATCGGGAGGACCTTCAACTATAAACCTGTGGTGATTCTGAATGCATCGAAAAATGTTCTGAGAAGAAAGGTCTTAGTGAGGGTTACCGAAGCAAGCTTCTATGACTTGAGAGGGCTGTTTCGTAGATGGTAAAAAGCGTGAAATTCGGCGTCTTTTGTTTTCATAATTTTTATATAGTCTTGTAGGGTAGTTTTTAGTGATGTGGCAATCCTCGGTATGTGGGGTTTGTAAGCCCGAATGGGGAATGCTGAAAAACCTGAAGATGTGGGGAGTCCCGTTCCCCCGAAAGCCCTCCACTGAAGACGGGAGGAGGGAAGCCTACCCGATACGAAATTAACACACTACACACAATTAACGGGTAGGCAGAACGGTTATGGAGGAAGTTATTTCTTAGATCTCTCTTCAGCAAGCCTTTCCTCGAAATACTTCTTCAGTTCTTCATCACTCATACTTCTGTAGGGCTCTGCAAGGACATCCCTATCATTCTTAAACCTGACGAAGTAGTAAACGGAGTAGCTGCATATCGGGATGAGTTTCAGCCCTTTCTCCCTAGCGTCCTTAATGACCGTCTCCATGAGTAGGCGGGCGTATCCCTTACCCCTATGCTGCTCAGGAGTGTATGTCTCTAAAAGATACATCTTGTCGCCCTCCTCCTTGACAGCGAGCCATGCTTTAGACCCGTCATCGAACCTGATGAGGTAAACCGATCCCTTCCTAATGACTTCAGGCCTGCCCATCTAACCACCCATGAATGAGGTTAGGAAAGCTAATTAATGTTTAGGGCCATCTAAACAACTTTATATACCCCCATAGACTCAACATATTGAGTAGAGATGACAACAGAAAAAGTAACTCAGGAACGCAGCGTGGGGGAAGACCTCATCGTAGGTAAGCATATCTACGCCAATCTATACCAGATAGAGAGAAGCATCCTCGAGGATGAGGAGCTCCTCAGAAACACTGTGCTTAAGGCGGTGGAGGCCGCGAACTCCACGCTAATAGAGATAAAGTCCTGGAAGGTCGGCGGCAAGAAAGGCGGCGTCTCAGTTATTGCTATTGTTGACGAGTCACATATAGCTCTCCACACCTGGGTCGAGTACTCCTACGCCACCGTCGATATATACACATGCGGAGAACATACAAACCCTTGGGCAGCATTCGACATAATCCTCAACACACTCAAACCCAAGAAATATAAGGTAGGTTACGCAGACAGGTCACAGGTCGAGCTCTGAAAACACACATCTAATCAATAAATTCTTAAGCCACACCATAATCAAGTAGTTGAGGGCCGCGGTAGCTCAGCGCGGTAGAGCGCCGCCCTGGTAAGGCGGAGGTCCCGGGTTCAAATCCCGGCCGCGGCTCCAAAACCCACTTTCGTATCCCGTCAGAAGTCTGGGGCCGGGGATTAGTTAAAAAGGGTTAAGCAGTAATTCTTGATTCATACCCGCGTTTCCATATGTCGTGCGCTACTGAATTATCCAGCCTTACACCGGCATCCTCCCTAATCTTGTTTATTATTTCCCTGGTTCTGCTCCATTTCACGCCTAGGCGGCCTAGGGACTCCACCACCTTGAGGAGGAGGCCGCGGGACTCGTACACCTCACCCAGGCCGAATAATCTCTCAAGCATCTCCTCCCTCGCAGACCGGTCGAGAATCAGGTTGGTGGGTCTGGCGAGGGGGTCGGTGAACTCACCTATGCCGCGGCCGGCCCAGGTCGTGTAGTAGACGAAGAACCTCATGGCCTCCTCATTACGCCTCAGAAAGATCTCCTTATGTATACGCTGCAGGAAGTCGAACAGCTCGCTGCCCAGGAAGTGCTTAAGATATTTTCTCTCCCTAGGCTCCTTAACCGATGACTTAAAGATGTCGACATTACTCGCCTCCCTAAAGGCCGTGTCTAGGGACCAATACCTCTGAGTATTGAAGACCACAACCATATACTTAATGCCGGGAGCCCTCCTCCTAGCAAGGTGGCGCATCATGAAGTAGGTAGCTATGTTAAGCGCATCCACGAACTTGCGGCCGCCGTAGGCCGGGTGGGCAACGGGGGCGTCATCAATAATGAATACCCCGACCTCAGTATCTCTCGGAATAAGCTTCAGGGCCCTAGGCAGCATAGGCGAGACAACGGTCCTGACCCTAAAACGGTCATCATACATCCCCTCAACCAAAGCAGCTATGCTTAAGGAGGAGGTAGTCTTCCCACTGCCGGGCCGGCCCACCTGCACAATAAGGCTGTACCTAACCTTAGGGGTAAGCTCGTCATCGTATGAAGCATTAATGAGCGAATCCGCGGGAGGGAAAAGATAGTTAAATAGTGAGGAGTAGTGCTTAACCTCTCCCGCGACCTCCCTACCCAGGTTAGCGAGCCAGCTCACAGCCTCTCACCAGACTTCCTCCCAGAAAGCCTGGCGATCTCTGGAGCACCCCCAGGCCTAAGCCACCCACCTATCTCGTAGCGGACCTCCCTCCTCTCCCCCAACAATATGTACTTAGTTACCCTAGCGATAAGCTGCTGAGCGTTCTTACTCAAGGCCCTCAGAGAGGTCGCGACCGTGGAGAGGTTCTTAATCCCGTTCATAACCGTCTCGAAATCGACACCGGTCCTCCGCTCAACAACGTCACGAATGCAGGAATCCTTGAGGTCCTTCTTACCGCACTCCTCCCTAGCCTGCTGAAGGGTCGCGAGGTACTCAAGCCCCCTAAACACTATGTACTTCATGCTGGGGGACATGGAGGTCACGCCAGCGATCTGCAGCGAGGAGACAGGGTCGGCGTTCAGTATCCAGTTCATGAACTTAATGTATTCGTCAACACTCGACCCCGGCCCAAGCGAGGACACCTCACACCACCCCCAGAATCAGCAGTATGAGGAAAGCAATCACCGCGATGCCTACACCCAGGCCTATGTTCTTAATCGCCTCAGCCCTCGAAGACCCCTCCTCAATCTCCATCGTGGTGGTAGTGATGGTCGGCGGGGACTGGTAGATGCGCTCCATCCCGCGCACGATCTGCCTCAGCTTCATGTTATCCATGCGGAGCTCCTCAAGCTCTGTGGAGATAACCTTAATGCTGCCGAGCTCAGTCACCCACGCCTTGCTAGAGCCCTTAACCTCCTGATAGCCGGCGATCTTCTTCAGATCATCGCGGATGGAGGAAAGCACCTTAAGATCCATCACCTTATGCCCCGTGACCAGAACTATTGGGGCCTTCTCAGGCTCCTCACCCTTAGGGAGGACCCTCCTCAAGGCCCTCGCCAGCCTGTTAAGCGCCTTAACGTTACGGATCTTATACCTAGTAACATAGATTATGGGGACGCGCTCAATCCTCTCCGTCCTGCGGCCCAGCCACTCCTTAAACCGGTCCCACCTAGACTTAAACGTGGTGTTCTGAGGCAGGACCATGTCACCTATCAACACGCCGGTCAGGTACGCAATATTCACAGGTATGGTCCCTATCCCCGTATCTGGCTCCACGTAGTCGCTATCGAAGAGAGCCTCAGGATCCACCTTCTCAGGGAACTTGAAAGCGATCAGCCTGAAGGGAGTCCTAGTGCTAAGGAACGGGACCGACTTAATCTCGGCACAGACAAGCGTCTTATTCCCGCCTGGACACTCCCTGAAGAGGATGCCTCCCTCAGACTCCTCTATCTTACCGAAGGCCCACTCCGTCTCGCTACTGGACTTATAGAACGATACCGCCAGCATCTTCTTACCGGCGAGAGTGAAGAACGGGTACATGAATGAAGCCACCAAGTAAAACACAACGCCGGCGAAGGTACCCATGAAAACCCACAGAAAGTACTCCTCAGGAATCAGGCCAATCAAGCCCAGCATAAGCACGACCATAGGTATAAGGATTATGAGGGTCTGAACCCTACCACCAGACGTCCTCAAACACTCACCCCGAAAGATATAGCTGTCTGGACACGCGTGGAGCCCTGTCTGAAAACATGGAAAACTGTCTGCCACCTAGGAAAAATACGCGCAAAACTGTCTGGCTGTCTGCCTATCTAACCCCGGCCCGGCCTGGAGTTACTGGATCTAGAAACCACAAGACCCATCAAGAAGCCGAAGAGTGAGGCCGTGATG